>JBIKOG010000151.1:0-19032 GCA_044358225.1 Bryobacteraceae bacterium
AACCGCACGCCCCGCAGATCCCGGCACGCCCCCGCCAATAGCGCCAGCAACTTCCCATCGACAGCCGCGGACGCCGCCCCCGTCACCACCACCGATTGCAACGCTCCCACCCGCCCCACCAGACGCGCCGGCAGCAGTTGCTCCATCTTCCCCAGCGCCCGCACCGCCGCCTCGCCCACGCCCGCAATCTGCCGCAGCCCCACGAACACCGCCACCGCTTCATCATCGTCCAGCAACAACGGCGGCATCTGCGCCCCCGCGCCCATCTGGTAGCCGCCCTCGGCCCCAGAACTGGAATCCACCGGATAGCCCAGGCTCCGCAGCTTGTCTACGTCCCGGCGCACCGTCCGCGCCGTCACGCCCATCTCCGCCGCCAGCGCGGGGCCCGTCCAGTAACGGCGGCTTTGGAACAGCGATAGCAGCCGCAACAGCCGCGCCGAGGTCTCCAACATATCCAAAATCCTCGCATACTTCGAGGACAGCAGTTGTCCGCAACCATTGCTACCTTACGTCCATGACTCTTTGCCAAACACTCACCAGCGATTTCGAAATCGAAATGAAGCGCACCCGCCAACTGCTCGAGCGGGTCGAACTGTCAACCTTCAAGCCCCACGAAAAATCGATGGCGCTCGACTACCTTGCCACCCACGTTGCCGACCTTCCCTCCTGGTTCCAGTTCACCCTGGAAACCGAGAGCTTCCGTCTTGAGGAGGACTTCAAGATGGAGGTCATGCAGACGAAGGAAGCTCTGCTCGCCCTCTTCGACAAATCGGCCGAAACCGGGCGCCAGTGGATCGCCAAAGCCACCGACGAAGACATGGCCAAAACCTGGACGTTCCAATACGGTGACCATTTCACGATGACGCAACCGCGTGTCGAATGCGTGCGCGACATTCTCAACCATCTCATCCACCATCGCGCGCAACTTGGCGTCTATTTGCGCCTGCAGAATATCCCCATCCCCGGACCGTACGGCCCCTCGGCCGACGACGTCTGGAAATAGGTGTAGACTGGGCGGGCCATGACCCGCCGCGCCTTTTTCGCCTCCGCCGCGGCCGCCGCACAGACGGCGGCTCCGGCCCGGCCCAATGTCATCCTCATCATGAGCGACGACCAGGGCTACGGCGACCTATCCATTCACGGAAACACGCATCTTCAGACGCCCCACATCGACCGGATCGCCCGCGAGGGCGCGCAGTTCACGCAGTTTCAAGTTTGCCCGGTTTGTTCGCCCACGAGGGCGTCGCTGCTCACCGGCCGCTACAACTATCGCACCGGTATTGTCGACACCTTCAAGGGCCGCTCCATGATGGACCCGCGCGAACAGACTGCGGCCGAACTGTTCGCCGCCGCCGGGTATAAAACCGGCATTTTCGGCAAGTGGCATCTGGGGGACAACTACCCCATGCGCGCGCACGACCAGGGCTTCGGCGAATCGCTGGTCCACGGCGGCGGGGGGCTCAGCCAGCCGTCCGATCCGCCCCCCGGCAACCACTACTTCAACCCCACACTGCTTCGCAACGGCAAGTTCGAAAAAGTGGAGGGCTACTGCACCGATATCTTCTTCCGGGAAGCCATACGGTTTATCGAACAAAGCCAGACGAAGCCGTTCTTTCTTTACCTGCCCACCAACGCCCCGCACACGCCTCTCGAAATTGCCGACGAGTACGTGGCGCCCTTTCAAAACAAGGGTCTCGATGACACCACGGCGAAGGTCTATGCCATGGTGAAGAACCTGGACGACAATGTGGGGCGACTGCTGGCGGTGTTGCAACGAACGCGCTTGGAAGCCAACACCATTCTGATCTTCATGACCGATAATGGCCCGCAGCAGCCGCGCTACGTGGCGGGGATGCGGGGGCTGAAAGGGTCGGTGTATCAGGGCGGCATTCGCGTGCCGTTCTTCCTGCGCTGGCCGGGGAAAGTGACAGCGGGCGCCAAGGTGGACCGCATCGCCGCGCACATCGACGTGTTGCCGACGCTGCTCGACGCCTGCGCCATTCGCCCGGCGCAGCCGCCGCGATTCGACGGCCGCAATTTGATGCCGTTGTTGCAAACGCCGGCGGCGCCGTGGCCGGACCGGGTGATCCATACGCAGTGGCATCGCGGCGATCAACCACAGATCTTTCGCAATCATGCCGCCCGCTCGCAGCGTTGGAAACTGACTAACGGCACCGAGCTTTACGACATGCAGAACGACCCTGGCGAGACTCGCGATCTTTCGACGGCCCAGCCCGGCGAAGTGGCGCGGCTCCGCGCGGCCACCGAGGCCTGGTTCGGCGATGTCAGTTCGACACGTGGCGGTTATGCGCCACCGCGCATCTACATTGGGGTCCCCGAAGAGAATCCAACGCTGCTCACGTTGCAGGACCGCCGCGATGAACCCGAAGGGTGGGAGCTGGACGTGCGCGCCGCGGCCCGCTACCAGATCACGCTGCTATTCAAGTCCACTGTGGCGGACGGCGAGGCGCGGCTCTCGCTGGGTAGAGTAGAAGAGACCCGCCCGGTGCGAGCAGGCGTGGAACGGTGTATCTTTGACTCGGTTGCCGTGCCAGCGGGCGAGGCGCGGCTGGCGGCGCGGGTGATGGTGGATGGCAAGCCTGTGGAAGTGCGGTATGTGGAAGTGAGGAAGATGAATGGTTGATGGAAAAGTGGTGATCGTGACCGGCGCGAGCGGCGGCCTTGGGGCTGTCGTCACGAAGGCGTTTCTGGATAATGGCGCTCGCGTCATCGGCGTCGATCGCAGCGCGCGGTCGAAGAACGCCGACCACCCGTCGCTGGCCCATTTCGCGGTCGCGCTCGATAGCGCCGAAGGGGTGCAGATGCTGGTCTCCGACGTGATGGAGATGCACGGGCGCATTGATGCCGTGGTGCATTTGGTGGGTGGCTTTGCGGGCGGCCAGCGCATCGACGAGACGAGCGATGATACCTGGGAGCAGATGATCGCCGTGAACCTGCGTCCGGCCTGGGTGCTGACGCGGGCAGTGCTGCCTGTGATGCGTCACGCGCGCCACGGGTCGATCATCGCCATCGGGACTTCGGCGGCGCTCAATCCGGTGCCGACGCTGGGTGCTTATGGGGCGTCGAAGGCGGCGCTCATCTCGCTGGTGCGCACCATCGCCGAGGAGAACCGCGAGTTCAATATCCGCGCCAACGTGGTGAGCCCGAACACGATGGACACGCCCGCCAACCGGGCCGGGATGCCCGACGCCGATCCGCTCAAATGGGTGCAGCCGGCGAATGTGGCTAGCCTGTTGGTGTGGCTGGTCAGCGACGCCGGGGCGGAAGTGAATGGCGCCGTCATTCCGTTGCCTGGGCGCGGCTGATTAGCCCGATAGCAACCCCATGTCCGAGGAACGGGAAGCGCGCGCCGGCGGTGAACCTGCCGCCGTCTTCGGCATAGGAGGCGAGCCGTGCGCGGAGGGCGAGCGAGTTGCGCCGGCGCCCACGCCACCATTCGGGCCGGCCGCTCACGGCGTAGCGCGTGCTGCCGGAGACCACCAGTTCGCCGGCCAGCGGGCTCGCGTCGTCTTCAAAGGAGCCCGCGGGAGTGCGTGTCCGGCGGAGCGTCAGCAGTGCCGTCTGTTTCTTGCCATACACGTCCACGAACGTGCCGGACCATTCCCCGGTGAACGTGGCCGAGCCCAGCACCGCATGAGCCTACGGATAGAACGCCGCATCGATGGCCCATTCGCCTCCGAGCATCAGGACCGCGAACAACACCACTCCGCTCGCCCATCGCCGCAAACCGTGTATCCTGTGCGCTGAACCTTCTCGCATGAATCCCGACATCGACACGCTCCGCGAAATGATCCGCTCCGCCCACCCTAGCATCACCGAAGGCGTGAAGTGGAACGCGCCCAGCTTCCGGACTACGGAGTGGTTTGCTACGGTGAACCTGCGCGCGAAGAAGGGTACGGCCGTCATTTTGCACTTCGGGGCGAAGAAGAACGCGATCTCCGAGACCGGTGTCGCCATCGACGATCCGCAGGGGTTGTTGCAATGGCTGGGCAAGGACCGGGCGCAGGTGAGCTTTGCCGATGCGGCCGAGTTGGCGGCGCGGAGGGAGGCATTCGTCGCCGTCCTTCGCCAGTGGATCACCCACCTCTAACCGCCGAACGAGAAGCTCCAGAAGACGCGCATGTTGGCGAGGACCAGGCCTTGCAACAGGGGCGAGGTCTCGTACATCTGGCTCAGGTCTCGCGGTAGATTCACGGTCACGGTGCGGGGGAGCGCGGGGACCGGCGTCTCGCGGATCCACGCCAGAATGTCCGTCCCGGCGGGTAAGCCGAAGGATGTGGCGATGGCTTCGGCGATGGCGGGCTCATCGCGCAGCGTGCCGGCTTCCACGGTGTGCCGCGGCAGGTCGCCCCGATCCTCACTGCCATCGGCGCGGAGGTAGTTCGCCAGTGATGCCGCCGTGTGCCCTGTAGCGACCCAGGAGCGGTAGTCGCCATCCATCAAATCCCAGGCCAAGTGTTCCTGGCCCAACAACGAGCCGAGCAGCCCGGCGTCCACCCACTGCACCGCGGCCGGAGGCGTGATGTAGCTGCGCGCGAACTGCACGCTGCCCGGCCGCAGCGACAGCCGGCTGTCGCCCCACTTGTAGCGGCCCATTTGCGCGTCCTGCGTGTAGCCGTGCGGGGCCATGCCGGCCAGCCACTCTTCCCACTCCGCCACCGTCCGCGGCAGGTAGATGTTCAGTATCACCGGCCCGTAGGTTCGTGACCAGGCCCAGGCCCAGTCGCGGGGACGGTAGTCGCAGGAGAGGTGCGGGCGGAGCGTGTAGCCGCAGTCCCATTCCCAGCCGCGGCCGGCCATGCGCGCCTCGGTGATGCCTTCGATCCGCGCCTTATAGAACCGGGCGCCGGGGACCGGGTCGGTTACCAGCAGTCGATCCTCGCCCGGGCCTTGCAGGCGCATCACGGGGCCCTCCACGCGAAGCGTCAGGCCGTCCTCATCGCGGATCTGCCCGTGCCGCCGGAGCGCATTCGCTTCTAGGTAGTGCATCGTTCTACCTCCAGCGCCAACTCGGCCAACTGTCCCATGCGCCTTAAGCGCAAGTCCCGCATGCGCACCAACGCGCCGCCGTAGGTGTTCAGATAGCCGTAGACGCCGCCATTCGGGTCCATCGGTTCCGGCCGCGCGAAGGCCAGCAGTTCGGGCGTCAGAGCATCTTCGAGTTGCCCGGCGTGGCGGACGGCGGCTTCGAACTCCGTCTGGATGTTCAGCATGAAGGACTGACTGTGGAGGTACTCGTTGATGGACGCGCCGAGGTCGCCCAGCACGGCCAGGTCGAGCGCCAGTTGCGTGGTGGGCTCGTCGGCCGCTTCCATGGCGCGGAGGCCGTTGTAGAGCTCTTCGAACAGCGTCTGGCGTGCCGCCGGAAGGCGCGTGCGGCGGGCCCAGGCGGCGACAAGGCGTTGGCGGACGGGGAGTACGGCGTCGTGGAAAGCCGCCACTCGCGCCCAGTATTCGCGTTCGCGGGTGAACATGCGTTCGCGGGCGGTTTCCACGTTGCAGGGCTCCAGTTCGACGCGCATCCAATCGACGGGGAGGCCGGCGTCCAGCCGGCGGAGGACGACAGTCGCGACGACCAGTTTGCCGTAGCCGCTGACGATCTCGTGGAAGGCGGGGAGCGTGGCCGCGCGGGCGTCATCGCCGGCGCGGATGATGGCGGGCCATTCGGCGTCGGCCACGGGTTCGAGGTCGCCAATGCGCAGCCAGACGGGCCCGTCGTAGACCGCGCCAAAGAAGTCGATGCGCGCGCCATCCTGCGCGTCGCGGCGCTGGTCTTCATCGATGAGCAGGGCTACGGGCACGATCTCCTTTGCCTCTACCTCGAAAAAGCGGAGTGTCTCGGTTCGGCAGAGTTCGGGGAAATTGGTGAACAGGTCGCGGGCCTCGCCGGTCTCGTGGAGGACGCCGGGGTCGTGCTCGCGGTCGGAGCGTTCCAGGCGGTCGGTATCGTCGGGGTGGGAGTCGTAGCCGAGGCCGATGGTGTAGCGACTTTGGCGGGCGAGCTCCTGTTTATCGGCCTCCGGGATGCGGTGGAAGTAGGCGGCGGTGAGGGCGGCGAGGTCGTCCGGGTAGCGGCCATCGGCGGAGATGCGGTGGCAGATTTGCAGCGCCTTTTGGACGGCGGCGTTGCCCCCAGCGAAGGTCACCACCGATTCGGCGAAGGCGTCCGAGCCGGCGACGCGGATGGCGTAGAGATCGGCGTGGAACTCCATTTCGCGGCTCATGCGGGCGTTGATCAACAGCGTGCCGCGGAGCAGCAGAGCCAGCACGCGGCGGCTGAGCCAGATGCCCATAGCGGCGGCCCAGGCGAAGAAGCGGATGATGTAGGCGGTGCCGTCGGATTGGGACGCGAGCCAGACGTCCCATTTGTCGCGGCCGTCGACGAGCTGGCTTAAGTAGTACTGGCCCCAGTGGATGAGTTGGCGGACGCGCATGGCGCCGCCTTGCGAGAAGTGGCCGACTTCGTGGGCGATGAGATGGGCCATGTGTTGCTGATCGCTGATGGCGACGAGCGGCAGGCCGAGGACGAGCCGGTACTGATTGGTGAAGAGGCCGCGGATGGGATGGATGAGCGAGGCGGCGCCGTTGAGCGACATGTCGACAGCGACGGCGGCGGGTTCCGGCGCGCCGGTCTCGGCGCAGACGCGGGCGATGAGACGGGCGAGGGCGGGGTGATCGGCGAGATGGATTGCCTTGTAATTGCCCTCCATTTTGGGCCAGGAGAAGAATGCCTTGCCGAGGAAGAGCAGCACGGTGAGCCCGGCGGCGAGGACGGCCAGATAGATCATCAGGCTCAGCACGTGGCTGGCGAAGGAGAGACCGAGATAGGCCCAGAACAACACGGCGAAGGCGACGGCGGCGACGAAGCCGGCATATAGCAACGGCGCGGCCAGCATGGCGGCGGCGGCGAGGGCGACGCTGGCGCGGTAGGAGGCCGTAACTGGGACCGGGCGAATCATCGCGGGACTGGATACTATCGTAGCGAGACTATGTTTCGACTCGCCCTTTTCACCCTATTTGCGCTGCCGATTTTTGCGGCTGATTTGCGCGTGATGACCTTCAATGTCCGGTATCCGAACCCTGGCGACGGGGCGGATTTGTGGGACAAGCGGAAGGACTTTCTGGTGGAGACCATCCGCAAGCACAAGCCCGACTTGATGGGCACGCAGGAGCTGTTCTACATGCAGGGCGAGTACATCGCCCAGCAGATGCCGGAGTTCGGCTGGTTCGGGCTGAGCCGTCGCGGGAACAAGGAGGACGAGCACATGGGCGTCTTCTATCGGAAGGATCGGCTGAAGCCGGTGGAGAGCGGGAACTTTTGGCTGTCGGAGACGCCGGAGGTGGCCGGGTCGTCCGCGTGGGGGATGAGCCTGCCGCGGATGGTGACGTGGGCGGTGTTTGAAGACCTTCGGACAAAGAAGCGGTTCACGTATTTCAATACGCACTTTGCGCATCGTGGGAAGGTGGACGATGAGGCACGGCGGCAGGCGGCGTTGATTATCGCCAAGCGCACGCCGAAGGACGGGGCGTTCGTGTTGACCGGCGATTTCAACGCGGCGGCAGGGGACTCATCGGCCTATTCGGCGCTGGTGCCGCCGTTGACCGATGCGTGGATGGTGGCGAAGAAAAAGGCCGGGCCGGAGGGCACGTTCCATGGGTTCAAGGGCACGCCGGGGAAGACGCGGATTGATTGGATTCTGTTCCGCGGGCCGTGGAAGGTGAAGAGCGCCGAGACGCTTACCGATGCGCGGGAGGGGCGGTTTCCGAGCGACCACTTTCCGGTGCTGGCGGTGTTTGCGCTGTAGACAGATAACGCGCCGGGACGGGGACGAGCGGGGGGCGAACGCTGGAGGGCGTCCAGCCGAAGAGGCGCTGGGTGATGGGGCCGCAGAGGCGGCCCTGGCAGGCGCCCATGCCGCAGCGGGTTTGCAGTTTGGCGTCGCGCCATTCGCGATAGGGCTCGCATTCGGCTTTGGTCACGGCTTCGCAGCGGCAGATGAGCGTGGCGGGTTCGGCGAGATCGTAGAGCGCAGGGTTGAGGGCGAAGGCCTGGGCGAGATCGCGGACGAAGGCGCCGTTGTAGGGCTGGCCCGCGCCTTCGGCGAGAGCCTTATCGAGGCCGCCGATGCCGGTGGGTTCGCCGGCGCAATAGACGCCGGGGACGGTGGTTTGGCCGCGGCTGTCGACGACGACGAAGCCGTCATCGAGACGGCAGCCGAGGAGCTGGGCGATTTCGGTGTTGGGGACGAGGCCGAAGCCGGTGGCGAGGTGGTCTATGTTGATGGTGCGGCCGTTGTTTAGGGTGGCGGTGCCGTTGGCGAAACGGGTGACCCAGGTGTTGGTCCAGTAGGGGACGCCGAGGAGCGTGGCGCGGAGGGCGATGGCTTGCGGGAGCTTGGCGGGGTAGCGCAGAAGGAACGGTACGATTTGGCCGAGCGCGGCTTGTTCGGCGATGCCTGTGATGATGGCGCCCGCCTTCTTCAGTGTGGCGGCGACGGCGAGCAGGAGGGGGCCGGAGCCGGCGATGAGGACGCGCTGGCCCTGGATGGGCTTGCCGGATTTGACGAGGGCCTGGAGGCCGCCGGCGCCGTAGACGTTGGGCTCCGTCCAGCCGGGGAAGGGGAGGAAGAGTTCGCGGGCGCCGGTGGCAAGGATGAGCTTCGCGGCGCGGATGGGGCCGTGGGGTACGGTGTGGAGGGTGAAGCCGGGCAGGGCGTCGAAGACTTTGGTTTGGGGGAGGAAATCGACGTTTTTCGGCACGGCGATTTGCGGGGCGCCGCGCCAGATTTGGCCGCCGGGTTGGGGGTTATCGTCGATGAGGGCAACGGTACCCCTCGCGACACGGGCGGCGGCGAGACCGGCGGGGCCGGCACCGAGGATGGCGACGTCGTAGTGCTTCACGGCGTCGTGACCTCCATCCCGTCGCGGACGAGCGTTTGGCAGGCGAGTTGGTGGGGGCGGCCATCGATGGTGACGCGGCAGCCCATGCAAACGCCCATGGCGCAGAGCGGGCCGGGGAGTGGGGGGAGCATGGCGGCGACGGTGGCGTTGGGCGGGGCTTCGATTTCGCGGCCGTTGCAGCGGATTTTAGGCATGGAAGCGCTCCGGGCGGTAGGGGGCGGGGGGGAGTGGGGACGGGCGGCGGAGGATTTCGGCGGCGAGGATTTTGGCCGTTCCTAACGACGTGGTGACGCCGAGGCCTTCGTGGCCGGTGGCTAGATAGAGATTGCCTCTTAGGTGGCCGATGAGGGGGAGTTTATCGGGCGTGGAGGCGCGGAAGCCGGTCCAGGTGCGGATGACATTACAGTCGCTGAGGATGGGGAGGAGTTCGAAGGCGCGGGTTAACATGCGGTCGAGGATGGGAGGGTCGATGACGGTGGTTTCGACGTTGTACTGGCGGGAGGAGCCGATGAGCAGTTGGCCGGTGGGACGGGGCTGGACGTTGAAGGCGACCGATTCGTTGGATTCGCCCTGGGCGCTGGTCATGTAGCCGAGTTCGACCAGTTGGTGGCGGACGAGGCCGGGGTAGCGGTCGGTGATGGCGAGGTGGCCTTTGCGGGGCCGGATGGGGAGGCCGGGGAGGAGCTTGGCGGTCATGGCTCCGGTGGCGCAGATGACGGCGCCGGCTTGGATGTCGTCGAGGTTGGTGACGGCGCGGCGGGTTACCGTTGCCTTCGCTTGTTCGAGGAGCCAGCGGGTGGCGACGGGGGCGTAGACGACGGCATCCCCCTTGGCGACGGCGCCGCCGGCGAGGCCGGGTCGGAGGTGGGGTTCGGCTTCGTAGAGCTGTTTGGCGTCGAGGAGTTCGACGACGGGCTTGCGGCGGGCCTCTTCCATTTCGGCGTCGTTGGCGGCGATCCAGAGCGTGCCGCAGTTCCAGAATTCGGCTTGTTTGGGGAGTTGGGGGGCGAGGGCGTGCCAGAGACTGACGGAGTAGCGGGAGAGGTCGTCATCGAGATCGACGAGGTGGCCCATGCCGGCGGCGGTGGCGCCGCTGCCGGGGATGTTGGGATCGAGCAGTTCGACGGTGGCGCCGGCTTGGGCGAGTTCATAGGCGCAGGCCGCGCCGACGATGCCCGCGCCGACGATGACGACGTCGGTCATTAGGCGATCCCGTGGAGGAAGGGGTCGGACGGGTCGAGCAGGAGGCGGCCGTGGGCGTTGACCCAGGCGCGGCCTTTGATGGTGGGGCGGATGCGGTCGCCTTCGCTTGTGTACGTTCCTTCGAAGACGGAGCCGACGATGCTTTCCTGATGCCAGATTTCGCCTTCCGCCAGCTTCTTGTCGGCGGCGAGGCAGGCGAGTTTGGCGCTGGTGCCGGTGCCGCAGGGGGAACGGTCGTAGGCCTTGCCGGGGCAGAGGACGAAGTTGCGATTGCCGCGGCAGAGTTCGATGTGGTCGACTTGCGGGGCGACTTTGTTGACGGCTTGGCGGATGCGCCAGGCGGCGGCGGTGAGCGGTTCGACTTCGCTCAGTTCGATGGGGTGGGCGAAGTCGTGGACGATGTAGAACCAGTTGCCGCCCCAGGCGACGTCGCCGGTGACGGGGCCGAGGCCTTCGACTTCCACGGTGAGGGCTTTGGTTTCGCGGTAGCTGGGGACGTTGGCGATGCTGACGCTGCCATCGGCGTGGAGCGTGGCGGTGACGGGGCCGACTGGGGTTTCGAGGACGTGGTCACCGGTCTGGATGCGCTTCAAGTAGGCCAGGGTGGCGATGACGCCGATGGCGCCATGGCCACACATGCCGAGATAGCCAACGTTGTTGAAGAAGATGACGCCGTTGGGTTCGACGAGCAGAGCGCCGACCATGACGTCGGAGCCGCGGGGCTCGTTGACGGTGGCCGAGCGGATATGGTCGAAGTCGCGGCGGAAGACTTCCAGCTTTTGGGCGAGCGTGCCGGGGCCCAGGTCAGGGCCTCCGGCGATGATGGTGCGGGTGGGCTCGCCGCCGGTGTGGGAGTCGACGTATTCGATCGAGGTCATAGTTTCGGACGGTTGGCGATGGCTTTGCGGATAATGCCCAGGACCTTTTCGCGTTCGGCGCCTTCGAGGGCCAGGCGCGGCGGGCGGGTGGTTTCGCTGCAGAGGCCGGTTTCCTGGGCGGCGAGCTTGATGTACTGGACCAGCTTGACGTGGACGTCCAGGTGGAGCAGCGGGGTGTACCAGCGGTAGAGCTCCAGGGCTTCGGTCCACTTCTGCGCGAGGATGAGGTCCCAGAGGGCGCGGTTCTCGGCGGGGAAGGCGTTGACGAGGCCGCTGATCCAGCCGACGGCGCCGAGGAGGGCGGATTCGAGGACGAGGTCGTCGACGCCGCTGAAGAGGATGTAGCGGTCGCCGGTGAGGTTGATCAAGTCCGTGATGCGGCGGGTGTCGCCGGAGGACTCTTTGATGGAGACGATGGTCGGCTCGTCGGCGAGTTCGACGAACATCTCGGGAGTGACGTCTGTCGAGTAGGCCGGCGGGTTGTTGTAGATCATCACCGGGAGGCCGCTGGCGCGGGCGACGGTGCGGAAGTGGGTCAGCGTCTCGCGGGGATCCGACTTGTAGACCATGGCGGGGAGGACCATGAGGCCATCTAGCCCGAGCTTCTCGCAGTCCTTGGCGTAGCGGCAGGCGGTGGCGGTGGTGAACTCGGCGACGCCGGAGAGGAGCGGGACGCGGCCGGCGATGGCTTCCTTGGCTGCGGCGAGGACGGTCATCTTTTCGTCGTAGTCGTGGGCGGTGTTTTCACCAACCGAGCCGAGGACCACCATGCCGTGGACGCCGGCCTTGATCATCTGATCGAGATGGGTTTGGAAGGCCGGGAGGTTGAGGGAGTAGTCGGCGTGGAAGTGGGTGGTGGCGGCGGGGTAGACGCCGTGCCAGTTGGGTTTGGTCATAGTGGTCCGTAGAATTTCCAGGTTGAGGTGAAGCCGGGTTGCAGGGGCTGCTTTATCAGTGTCGCGCGAACGAGCTCGACGGGGATGGAGCCGTTGTGAAGAATGGCGTCGTGGAACTGCTTTTCCGTCATTTTCCCGGTGGTGACCAGTTCGGCGTGGAGGGCGCGGAACTGGAGGCCGCCGAGCATGTAGGCGGCCTGGTAGAGCGGCGGGTAGTTGCCTTCGAAAGACCGGCGAACTTCGGCGGCGGCGTTTTCGCGTTCGTGGCCGACGCGGTCGACGAGGAAATCGACGCACTGTTTGGCGGTCCACTTTTCGAGATGGAAGTTCAGGCTGAAGAGGATTCTGGCGCAGCGGTGCATGCGCCAGAACAACATGCCGATGCGGTTTTCCGGGGTTTGCGGGAAGTTCAAATCCCAGAGGCGCATTTCCCAGTAGAGGGCCCAGCCTTCGATCCAGAACGGGGTGTAGAACGCGCGGCGGTAGGGGCGGAAGCGCTGCGTCATGTACATCTGGAGGTGGTGGCCGGGGATGACTTCATGGTGGACGGTGGCGCGGGAGAAGTGGATGTTGTTGCCGCGCATGCTCATCATTTTTGCCTCATGCGTCATTTCGGCGGTGGGGAAGCTGACGATGATCTGTTCGCCGCCGAGGAAGAAGGGGTTGACGCGCTGTTCGGCGGGGGTCATCATGCGCATTCGCCAGATGTCCTTGGTGTATTGGGGGATGGTGAGGAGGTCGCGTTTTTCGAGGAAATTGATGGCTTCGAAGACCTGGTCACGGATGAGGGTGGGCTGCTGGCCGGGGGGGACGTAGAGCGTCTTGACGTGTTCGAGCGCCTTCTTCCAGTCGTCGCCGAAGCCCAATTCGCGGCTGGCCTTCAGCATTTCGCGGTCGCACCAGGCGAACTCTTTTTCGGCGATTTTGACAAGGTCTTCGGGGGTGTAGGGGACGATTTCGTATTTCAGTTCATCGCGGAGGGCGGCGTCGCCGATGGGGTCGCCGACGATCGAGTCCTTGTCTTCCTTCGCGACGCCGGCGAGTTTTTCGCGGAGGTCATCGGCGTAGGCGTCGAGGGCTTTATTGAGCTTGGCGAAGGGGTCAGCGGTCCACCAGGAGAAGTTGGGGTCGTAGCCGTTGTAGAAGGTATTCCAGTCTTTGAGGGTTTGCTGGAGGTCGCGGGTGAGGCGGGCGGCGCGGTTGGCGGTGGCGGGTTTGGTGGTGCCTTTGCGGGAGGGGATTTCTTTGCGGAGTCCGGCGATTTCTTTTTCGAGGCGGAAGAGGGTGGCGGCGATTTTGGGGGAGTCGGGGGGCTCGACGCGGACGCGGTTGTCCTGGAGTTCGTAGATGGCGGGGGCGAAGGGGAGGAGGGGGAGGACTTCGTTGAGGCGGTCTTCGGTTTGCCGGAGGCGGCGGAGGTCGAGGCGGATGATGTTGTTGAGGAGGAGGTGGTCGACCTGGGCGTCGTGGGTTAACTTGGGGAACTCGAGATTGGCGAGGGTTTGGAGCCAGGCGTTGTTGAAGGTGCGGAGGGCTTTGAGGCGCTGGGGGGACTCGTCGCTGGGGTAGTAGCGGGAGAGGGCGGCGCGGTCGGTCTGGTAGCGTTCGATGTGGGGGCGGAGGCCGGTGGCGGTGTCGACCTCGGAGGGGGCGGGGTAGACGATTTCCTTAGCGCGGGGGACGTGGGGCGGGGTTTGGGAGAAGAGGGAGAGGGCGGAGAGGGTGAGGAGGACGCGGCGCATGCTGGTCCTCCATTTTTGCATTGTGTCTGGTATCCGCGGGCAGGGTTACTCGATCGTTAGCGGGAGCGTGACGGTGCTGCCGTTTACGGTAGCGGAGACGTTGTAGAGGCCGGGGGGGAGAGGCGTCGCCGGGGCGGTGTAGAGGGGGATGCGGACCCAGCCGTTGGCGGGGGACTCGAAAACGCGGGTGCCGGTGGGGCCGATGAGCGTCAGGCGACCGGCGCCGCCGCGGACGTTGGCCTCGACACACGGCTTGTAGGTGTTGGGTGAATCGGCACCAAAACAGGCCACAAAGTAGCACGGAAGTGCGCAATTTCGTGCACTTTTTGCCCCCATATTCACTACCCGTGATTCGAGTGACAGTTCGACGGAGGGATAGTCGGGGACGAAACGGGCGCCGCCGAGGACGGCTTCCAAAAGGGTATAGCTGATGCCGAAGCCGCCGGAGGAACCGGCGACCACGTCGCTCTGGTAGTAGGTTGGACCGATGCCTCGGGCGAGGCGTCCGGTGTCGCGACTGAGGGGAACGGCGGTGCCGAGCCAGGTGAGCTCTTCGCTGAAAACGCCAGCGAGGGTGACGGCGGTTGGGGAGCGTGCGGTGACACGCCAGAGGGCGGTTTGGGTGTCAGCAGGGTCGAGGAGGAGTCGTTCGACACCGGTGGCGGAGAGGGTGTAGAGGCGGCCTTCGGGGTCGGTGCGGAGGCGGGTGAGGTCGGTGGGTGTGCCGGAGAGGACGGCCCAGGTGACGCCGTTGACCTGCTCCTTCCGAATGACGCGCCAGACAGAGTGGTTGCCGGTTGCGACGCGGTCGTTGCGGCGGAAGTGCCACTCGTTGCCGACGTCGAGGGGGAACCAGCCGCCGGCATCGCACTTGACGATGGCGCGGGCGGAGGCGAGGGCCTGGCCGGAGGCGTTGCGGAGGGTGAAGACCATGCCGTCGGTGACCCAGGGGCCGGTGCGGGTGGCGCCGGTCGAGGGTTCGGGGCCGGTCATGGGCGTATCGGCGGCGAAGAGGGTGACGGGGGCGACGCCGCGGCCGTCCCAGAAGATGGTGGCCTGGCCGGCGGCGTTGTTGTCGCAGGCGGTGATGACGGGCGGGTCGATACGGACGGATTGCGCGACGACGATGGCGGCGGTGGCCAGGAACACGAGACTTTTCATTCCGCTTGCACCCTTTAGAGAATATCGGATTCAGTAGGCGGGTTCTGGCGGATCTCCCTGCGTCCACGGCGCGCGGGCTGCGCTTCGCCGGGGTTGAGGAGACCGGTGGGAACAAACAGGTTCTCCCTTCTTCCCATGGGCATGTCGCGGTCGCGGGTGTGGAAGATTGAGAAGATGTTCAAGCCGTGCTTTTCGCCTACCTACCTAACACTGCGCAAAAACTCGGCGAGGCGGGTCCTGGAACAAACGTCTTTTTACGCATCATCGTGGCTGAGGCGGCCGACGGCGAACTTTTCGAGTGCCTTGCCGTGGCCGCGGATCAGTTGGATCCCGGTACATGCCCGTGCGGTCTCTATCGCATCGCACAGTGCCGCGGGAATCTACCAAAGCACCTTCAACCCCAACTGTACTGACCGCGGCGGCGAGTCACGCATGTTGCCCGAGGACGCCCCGGCATCGCTCGGCAGATAGCTTCCAAAGTTCCCGTTCGCGTCCAGGGGATTGGAGTTGTAGCGAATGCTGAAAATGTTGAACCGGTTGAAGGCGTTGAACGCTTCCGCCCGGAACTGGACCCGCAGCTTCTCCGTAATCTGTACGGTCTTGTTCACCGAAAGGTCCGCCGTGAAATGCGCCGGCATCCGGATCTGCCCGCTGCGGAGCGGGTTCAGCCGGTAGGTCAGGAATTCGTTGTGCGGCACCAGCCAGGCATACTGCGAAGTATCGGTGGCGCTACAGCCGTTGATGACCGTGCTGGCCCGAGTCGGGGTAATGGACCCGTCGGCATTGGTCTGCAAGACGCAGGGGTTCCAGCCCCGCACGATGGTCTTCTTGCGGTCGGCTGGAATGGCCGGATCCTTCAGCATGATGGCGTTGCCGGGCAGGTCGGCTGGTTCTCCGGAACTTGCAATGTAGAACGAATTCACATCCCAGCCCCCGATCACGGCATTCACGAGCCGGTTGGCATTGGGCGCGAAACGCCGGCCCTTACCGACTGGCAGCTCATAATGAGCGGAGAACTTGAATACATGCGGCCGGTCGAAGGTCGTCAGGCTGCGTTGCGGAATGCTCGCGTAGTTGTTCAGCCAGCCCTCTTGGGAGATTTGTTTAGAGAACGTGTAGTTGGCATTCAACGCCAGTCCGTGGTTGAACACATGGCGGTAGACGACCTGCGCGGAGTTGTACCACATCTTTCCGGCGCTCAGGCCGAGCTGGGTCAAATCCCCGTCAAACTGCGGGTGTGGGCGGTTCGCGCGCAGGCGGCTGATGGTGGAGGACAACCCCAGACTGGTGCCGGTAAACTCTGGCAGACCGAAGAACGGATTCGGCACGAGCGCATCGCAGAACGCACGATTCCCACCGCGCGACGGGTCGCACTGTTTCACGAAATCGTCGGACTGCAAATTGAACGGTTTGCTGGTCATCAGATTTCGCGTCCGGCTGCCCACATAGGAGACATCGAGCGAAGAGGACGCCGAGAGCCGCCTTTGAATCCCGAAGGAGAACTGATGCACCTGCGGCAGTTTGGCCTCCGGGTTCCACCAGTTGAAGTTGGCCCCGGCGAAGGTGTTCAACCCCAGCGCCGCGCCCAGTGGGGTTCCGACGCCCGTTGGGAACGGGTTGCGCAACGTGTTCGGACGCGGAGTGCGGCTTTCGTCGAGGGTGGTAACGAGCGCAGTCGAAGCGGAGAAGCCCTGCGTCTGCGAGTAGTCCGTCGTAGGCCAGTTGGCGTAGAACATCCCATAGCCGCCGCGAAGCACCGTTTTATCGCCCATCCGGTAGGCCGCACCAAAGCGCGGCTGGAACGTGGTCAGGGCGGCCTCGGAACCCACGCGCCGGTTCCCATCCACGCCGGCAAAGCGCAGTCCGCCGCTCAGGTTGCGCAGTTGCGGATAGAGCGCCAGATTGGCCGCCGAGATCTTGCCGGCGATCGGGCTGGCGATGGCGGAGTCAAAGTGGGTGACCATGCGATTGTGCTTTTCATCGGTGGTCGGGTTATAGTCCCAACGCAGGCCCAGGTTCAACGTGAGGTTCCGGGAGACCTTCCAGTCATCCTGCAAATACGGCGCGAAATACCAGGAGCGGAAGAAGGGCCGGACCGCGTAATCGGCGGAGCCACCGCTGGCCGTCCCCAACAGGAACGACGCATAGGCATCCCCGCTATTCACTTCGGAAACCGCGTTGTTCCAGGTCTGGCGCGTGAAACCGGCACTGGTCGCCACGCGGAACGGATTGCCCGCCGACGTTGATGTCGCCATGAAGTGCATGCGCCGCCAATCCAACCCGGCCTTGAATGTATGCGTGCGCCAGACCTTAGTTAGATTGGCCTGGGTGCTGTACGTGTTGTTGTATTCCAGGTTGGGATTGAAACCGAGCGGGGCGTAGCCGGTGACGGCCCACACGCCGAAGAAATCCGGATAGGCCAACTGTCTCGGCAGAGATGCTGGCAGCCCGAGCGAGGTCAGGTCGAACTTCAAATTGCCAACGACGTCGTTGCCTTCCACATAGCGCGCGTAGTTCCCGCGAATGTTCAACGTCGAGGTGGGGCTGAGCACGCGCACCCAGTCCAGCATGTAGGCGTGATTCTGGCGCAGAAACGGGTTGTAGGCTTGTTCGCCCGGCTTGCCGAGGATGCCGTTCAGCGTGCGTTCCTGGGCATGTTTATTTGTGCTGAAGCGAAAAAACAACCGGTCATTGTCGCCGGCCTTCAGGTCGACGCGGCTATTCCAGTTCCAGAACAGAAACGGGTAGGAGAACTGCGGCAAGCTGAAATTCCCCGCCGCGTAGCGTTGATTCGGCAAGCCCGGATCGTTTGGGGCAAGGTAATATTTCGAGACCGCCAACGCTACTGGATCGAAGCGGGACGCCGGAATGGTATTCCCCGGAAAGGGTGTGCGTACCGGATTGCCGACCGCGTCGGGTATGGCACCCAACGGGTCGAAAATACGGATCAAATCCCCGGTGGCGTTCCGCATGCGGCTGAAGTCACCGTTCTTCATCTCGGCAGTCGGCACGGCTAGGCGAATGGGCTGGGGGAACATCTCGTCGTACTTTTCATACGAACCCAAATAGAAGAGCGCGTACCGCCCATTGCGCTTCAGCAACTTCGGGATCTCCAACGGTCCGGAGGCTTGCAGCCCCATCTGGTTGATCGACTGCTCCGCGCGCGGGCTGCCGATGGCGTTCAACGGATAGGCGTTCGCGTTCCACTCTTTTCGGCGGAAATAGCCCCAGCCGGTCACGTGATGCTGACTGGTGCCGCCCAGTGTGGTGAAGTTCACCACGCCGCCCGATGTTCGCCCATATGACGCATCGTAGGCATTCGTCACCACCGTCACTTCGCCCACGCTCTCCTGCACCGGCATGAGCGCGATGTTGTTCTGAACCGTGGTGGTGCGGGCGGTGTTCGGCGCGCCGTCGATCAACATTTCGTTCTGCGAGGGACTGCCGCCGCTGATGACGAAATTGACATTGGCGCTATTGGCGAAGGGCGACATAAAGACGCCGGCCCCGCGCTGCGTCGTTCCCGGCAGCAGGTTCACAACATTCAACGGATTCTGCCCGCGCACCGGCAATTCCTTCATGAGAGCCTGCGTGACGACCAACCCGCGCGAGGCGGATTCGGTATCTAACGCCGCCAGCGTCGCCGTCACCTCTATCCGGTCCGCTACGTCGCCCACCTGTAGCCGAATCTCCACGCCGGTGCTCTGTCCAGCCTGCAGCCGGACTCCGTCTTGCACGAAGGTCTTGAAGCCAGCACTCGATGCGGTTAGCGTGTACTCGCCCGAATCCAGAAACTGAAAGAGATACAGCCCCGCTTCATTGGACTCGGTTGTGAACAGCGTCTGGCTGGCCTTACTCTTCAACTCCACGCGGACTTTGGCGATTTTGGCGCCGCTAGGATCGATGACCTCACCGGTCAATTTGGCCCGGTAATCCTGCGCGCAGAGGGCTCCGGCGAAGCACAACAGCCCGCAAATCCGGTGGGTAAAAGAGTACAAGAGGTCTTCCGCCTTTCGAGTATTCTTTACACAGTAATCCTGCCGCCTCGCTACTACAAGGGGATTCAACAACCTTCACCGAATATTCACTGGAAAGAAGCAGGCCCCGGAAATCCTTCCGCCTTAGAGCATGTTGGATTCGGTGAGCGGTTTCTGGTGGATCTCCATGCAGCCTCGCCCGGTGGGGAGCACTTTGCCGGGGTTGAGGAGGCAGGTGGGATCGAACAGGTTC
>JBIKOG010000331.1:0-6945 GCA_044358225.1 Bryobacteraceae bacterium
AGCCCTCGCCAAACAGGCCGCCCAGCAGGGGTTTCAACTTGTACCGGCATAGTGCCTTCAACCTGGATACCTCCAGAGCCACACCCCGCCTAATCACTGGGTTCGGAGTGTGGTTTCTGGAGAGGATATGGCTGGCCCTTTCCGCGCGCCCCAAATAAGCCTATAGTGCGGATCAGGAGGTGCGTGATGCCCCGCCTTCTCGCCCTGACCGTTCTTTCCCTCCTCTCCACCGCGTCTCCGGCCGCTACCCTCGCTGCCCATCTCGCCATCGTCGACGCCAACTCCGGCTCCGGCACCGTCCAGCTCACCGCCACCGAACCCTGGACCGCCACCGCCAGCGACACCTGGCTTACCGTCACCCCCGCCTCCGGCACAGCGTCCGAACTCCTCACCTACACCTTCACCGCCAACCCCGGCCCCAATGGCCGCATGGCCGCCCTCAACATCAACGGGCAAACCTTCACCGTTGTCCAACCCTCCTCCACCAGCCTCTTCACCCCCTGGGGCCCCTCCGTCAAGGGCCGTATCCGCACCCTCGCCGGCAACGATGGTCAGCTTCGTTCCCCCCGCGGCATCTCCGTCGACGCCAACGGCAATGTCTACATCGCCGACACCTCCAATCACCGCGTCTGCAAACTCTCCGCCAGCTCCAATGCACTTTCCACCGTCGCCGGCACCGGCGCACCGGGCTTCTCCGGGGACAACGGCCCAGCCACCGCGGCCCAATTAAACACCCCCACCGCACTCACCGTCGACCCCGCCGGCAATCTCTACATCGCCGATTCCGGCAACCTCCGTGTCCGCCGCCTCGACGCCCAGACCGGCATCCTCTCCACCACCGCCGGCAACGGCGTGGCCGCCTACACAGGCGACGGCGGCCCCGCCCTCTCCGCCGGCTTCCTATCCGTCCACTCCCTCGCCCTCGACCCTTCCGACAATCTCTTCATCGCCGACGCCGCCAACCATCGTATCCGCCGCCTCGACGCCGCCACCGGCCTCATCACCACCCTCTCCACCCCGCAGTCTGATACCAGTTCCTTCGCCGCCGGCCCCGACGGGACCCTGTTTGTGCTCCGCTCCGGCGTCATCACTAAGCTCAACATCGCCACCGGCACGGCCACCCCCATTCCCGCCACCGCCCCGATCTCCAACGTCCACGCCCTCGCCGTGGATGGCGCAGGGAACCTCTACCTCGCCGCCGACACCATCTATGTCGTCGATTTCACCTCCCCCACTCATACCCTCACCCCCACCTTCCCCCTCGGCGATCAATCCTTTACCCTCACCACCCTCACCCAGGACGGACTCCGCCCCGCTGCCGGCTCCGCGCCCGCCCTCCTCTCCGCCGCTCCCGCCTTCCCCGCCAACATCGTCAACGCCATCCAGACCTTCAATATCACCGCCCGCGATCTCGACGGCGCCTCCAACATCGCTCGCTTCTATTTCCTCATCGCCCCCACTCCAGTCATCTCCACCAATGGCTGCCACGGCTTCTTTGACCGTGCTCTCAACGCCGTCTTCCTCTACGACGACGCACTCTCCAACCTCTCCTCCCTCGCCAACTCCCAATGCGCCGTCAACGGCTTCTCCACCACCTCTTCGGGAACCGATTTCACCCTCACCCTCCTTCTCACCCGCAAAATACCCGTTGCCTCCAAACTCCACGTCTGGATCACCGACCTCGACAACAACGGCACCGGCTGGCTGCCCATCGCCACCTGGCGCAACCCGCCAGTTCTTGTCTCTTCCGCTCCTGCCGCCGCCTCCGGCGGCATCCAGACCTTCACCATGACTGCCGGTGATCTCGACGGCAGCACCAATATCAGCCGTGTCTATTTCCTCGTCTCCACCACCGCCTCCGTCACCCTCAATACCTGCCACGGCTTCTACGATCGCGATGCCAACGCCGTGTATCTCTACAACAATACCCTGACCGACACCAGCTCCCTCAGCAATAGCCAGTGCCTCGTCAACGGCTTCTCCGTCGTCATCTCCCCCACTAACTTCTCCTTCACCCTCACCCTCACCAATCGAACCTCCATCACCAAAAACGTCTATGCCTGGATCTCCGACTATGAAGGCAACGGCACCGGCTGGCTGCGAATCTCCACCTGGGCTCCTCCTTCTCTCACCCATCCGCCCGCCCTCATCGTAGCCGGCCCGGAACGCACCTCCGCCGCCACCCAGCGCTTCTACATCAGCACCCGTCACCCCGATGGCTACACCAACTTGAGCCGCATCTACTTCCTGGTCAACCCCACTCCCAACATCCCCCAAAACACCTGTCACGGCTTCTACGACCGGGTCCTCAACGCCGTCTATCTCTACAACGACTCGCTCACGAATCTAACCTCTCTCGCCAACTCCCAGTGCGCCGTCCAAGGCTTCAGCACCTCCGCCGGCAGTACCGATCTCACCCTCGAACTCACCCTCACCAAAACCAGCTCCACCTCCGCCATCGTCTACGTTTGGCTCACCGGCAAAGACGGCAATGGCACCGGCTGGCTTCCCATCAGTTCCTGGACCGGTACCGTCCTGCCGCCCACCATCGCCTCCACCAGCCCCGTCACCGCCACCGCCGCCCAACAGCGCTTCACCATCTCCACTCGCTCCAGCGCCGGTTATACCAACATCAATCGCCTCTACTTCCTGGTCAATTCCGATCCCACCATTCCCGCCAACACTTGCCACGGCTTCTATGACCGTGCCCTCAACGCCTTCTATCTCTATGACGACGCCCTCACCGTTCTCCAGGGTCCCCTCGTCCCCGGTTCCAACTCCCAACTCCAGAACTCCCAATGCGCCATCGATGGCCCAACCTCCGGGCTCCTCTACGTCACCGGAACGGACCTCACGCTCTACCTGGGAATCCTCCGCAAGAATACCGCCACCAACCAGAATCTCTACCTCTGGCTGACGGACAATCTCGGCAGCGGCACCGGCTGGCGCCAATCCGCCGCCTGGCCCGCCATTGGCTTCACCAACCAACCGCCCTCCTTCGTCTCGGCCACTCCCGCCACCGCCACCGGGCTCATCGAGAACTTCCAATTCATCCTCCGCGACCCGAACGGAACGGCCGACATCCGCCGCGTCTATTTCCTCGTCAATTCGACGGCGAATATCCAAACGAACACCTGCCACGGCTTCTACGATCGCGGCGCAAACACCTTCTACCTGTACAACAACGACCTGACCGCCCTGACAACCTCGGGAAATTCCCAATGCGCTATTCTGGCGAACCAGTCCGCCGCCACCCCCAGCGGCACAACGGACCTCACCCTCCAACTGGCCCTCCAGCGCAAAGGCTTGTTTGCTACGAGCACGCAGACGGTCTATCTCTGGACCACCGACGCCGCCAACGCCGGCACCGGCTGGATCCCCGCCGCCACCTGGCTCCCCTAAGCCCTTTCCGAGTCTTCCCAGGCTTGCCCTCCGAAGCTCGAAGGGCGAAGGCGCGGCCGCCACCCTCGGCGCCGCCCGCGAAGACGAAACGATGCGCATCGTGCTTTCGCGGCTCATCATCATCTGGCTCCGTCCGCCGTGCCAATCCCTCACCAAAACTCTTCCCGGCGTAGGCTCGCATAGACCCCTGCTGGCCGAACGCCCACAGTCAATTTCCGGATCAACGGCGGACGGTACCGGATGCCGGTATCGTCCGGTTGATTCGGCTCCTCACCCCCGCCCGCCCGCCACGAAGAACCCCCTCCCTCCCGGGCTGAAAGCAATTCATTCCGGAACCGGAATTTGCTTTGAAAAGATTTAGAAATCGCAGGCCCTGTTTCTTTCCTCTCGCTGTGTTAATCTAACGATTTCGTTTCTTTCTGAAGCGGTTATACCCGGGAGATATCGACTGAATGTCGGTTGCAATTGAAAAGCTGACCAAGCATTTCCTTTCGTCCAGCGAAAGCGGCCCGATCGAGCTGGAATACAGCACCGGAATGGCCGCCATCGATTCGGGCATGGCCGATTCGCTCGTTAGGCTCAGTAAAGAATCCGCCGTGGTTCTCGGCGAAACTCCCATCCGCATTCAGAGCCACCGCGTCGCTACGAAAATCCCTGTCTTTCCCGAATTTCGCCCTTTGGAGCCCCTCTTCTTTCCCGGCGGAGAACTGTTCGCCATCCCGCCCCAACCCCAGGAGATCGCCCTCCACGTCCGCCCCATTGAGCCACCCCCGGACCCAAAACGCCACCGCGTCGGTGGCGGTGGCGATATCCCGGTCGATGAGGCGCCCCACTTCGGCTACTGGACGCTGCCCGATACCATCGGCATGCGCCGTGTCGATAGCCGGCCCTCCCGTCAGCGCAAGAAAAACAAAATACCTCTCGCTTCCGCCAAAATTCGCACCGGCAACCTGCGCGGCACCCGCACCGTCCGGTCTCTCCTCGCCGCGCCCACCCCGGAACGCGTCTCCGTCGAAGGCACGTTCCTCTGGTCGAAGGTCCCCTACACCTCGGAATCCCGTTCCCTCCCCGCCCGCGCGGAATTCTGGAATGCCTTTGGTTCCGTTTGGTTTGAACTCCATCTCGCCCTCCCCGAAGCCGATATTGCGCTCCTCGCCAAAGCCATCGATTGGCCCGCGTCAACACACCTTCAATATGTCCACCCGGAGTTCGTCTACTGCTCCCATGAACAGATCCTCCATCGCCTCGAAGTCGGCCTGAACTTCCGCACTGGATTCCGATTCGGCCCGAACCTCCAACGGGCCGTCCAGAGCGACATCGGCCGTATGGAACTCGTCGGTACCGCCACCTTCTCACCTCGCGCCATCGCTCTCAACCTGGAATCCTCCCCGCTCACAATGTACTTCGGCGGCGGCAAAGTCATCTTGTCCAACGCCGCCCTCCGCGTCACCGATCGCGGCGACTTCGACGCCTGCCACCTCATGAACCTCACCGGACTCCTTCACATTGGTTCCATCCCTCCGATCCGCGTCTGGTCCCCACTGCCCCCCGACGGCGGTTTTCTCTGTCTGAAATCCCTGTCCACAGACCACTGGTCCATCGCCAAGCTCGACGAACTCGCCAGTTTTGCCGGCGAATCCACCGATTGGTTCAACACCCTTCGCCGCCTCCCCAAACTGTTCGACCACCTCACCAAGCGGGACGTCTATGATGTCGCCGTCACCGTCGACGTCCCCTCCGGCCAGATCTCCGATATCTCCTTCACACTCTTCGGCGACCAGGTAGAATACGGCCTCCGTGACTACGTCGCGTTCACCAACGTCAATCTCACCTGGTCCATCTTCAACCCCTTAAATCCCGCCCGTCGCTCCCACTGGCAGAATTTCTCCGCCACTCTCACCCTCTTCGGCATCCACTTCGACGTCGCCTTCACCCCCGTCGAGATGTGGGTCGAGGGCGGCTTGATCCACCCTCCGGAAGACGACCCTCCGGAACTCGATCCGTTCGAGGACGAAATTGAGATGATTGACGCCTTCTCGGAAACCGTCGAGGTTGAAACCGGCCTCCCCCACTGCATCGCCGCCGTCCAAACCATCCTGAACGGAGTGGATGAACTGGATCTCGAATGTCTGGAGACCGTCTTGAATAGCTCTCGCGGCGCACCCTTCGTCGATGTCACCATCCTCTTCGATCCCTTTACCGACCGGATACGCCTCACCGGTCTCACCGCTAATGGCGCCATGCACGCCTGGGAGTTTTAATCATGCCCATCCGCATCTGCGTCTGGAATATCTTCGAGTTCACCAACAAACACATCCTCCAGACCCATTACGCCAATAATCTGCTCGACTTCCTCCACCCCGGCGGTGCCCAGGCCTTCGACGTCATCGCCATCATCGAACCGCGCAACCGCCACTGCATCCCCCCCGGAGATGCCGCCGATGGCGAAGGCACCCTCGGCATTTTGACGCTCCTCAACCGCCTCCAACTTCGCCATGCCGCCTGGCGCGTCGCGCCCCCATTGTCCACCGCCCACGGCACCAAATCGGAAACCATCGCCCTCTTCTACGACTCCACCAACATCGAACTCTGCGGCCCCAATACCAACGGCGCCATCCCAGCCCTCTTCGATTTCGCCGTCGACCCAACCGGCGGCATCTTCTGGCACGATACGGCGAACGATACAATTCGCTTCCGGAATACAGCCACCGGCGTCGCCTCCAACCTCGCCACCGGTACCGATGCCACCTCTTTGGCCGTCGATGGCAATACGCCCGCTCTCTACTGGTGTGACAATGTAGCCAACGAAATCTGGATGTCCGATATCGACGGCCAGAATGCCGCTGCCATCATCCAAACCACCGACGCATCCCACATCCAGGTGGAGTCCGTCTTCCAGAAACTCTACTGGATCGACGATGACACGCTATTTCGCTCGGATCTCGATGGAACGAACGAAGAGGAGATCATCGGCGACAATGCCGATCCCGTGCACGACTACTATATCGATCCCACCTACGACCGCATCTACTGGGCTGGCGATAACAAAATTCAGTACTGCACCCTCAATGGCACCAAAGATACCAATCTGGTCAACGGCATCACTACGCCCTCGCAGCTGTTGGCCGACATGCAGCGCGAGTATATCTATTGGGTGGATACCGGCGCCAATCGGATCCAGCGCTTCGGTCTGAAAGCCGGCGCAAATGTCGTCGCGAACCTGGTTACCGTCGGCAACCCCCGGCACCTGCGCCTGGATCTTCACCACGCCAAAATGTACTGGGTCCGTACGGGCACTGGGGACATCTGGTGGGCGGATCTCAATGGCGCCAATGCCGCCGCTATCGTCGCCGGTGAGAATGCCACCGGCATCGCTATCGACCCGGCCCGCAACCGGCTCTACTGGACTACAGCCAACGCCGGCAGTTCCATCGGCTTCTCCCTCCTCGATGGGACACAGATCAATCCCCCGAACTACGAACGAGCCGCCGCCAACCAGTCCCCGGCCGAAATCTTCGCCTATCGTGGCGATGTCAACGTCGG
>JBIKOG010000251.1:0-10798 GCA_044358225.1 Bryobacteraceae bacterium
GGCGTGCCGCGGAACGGCTTCTCGTTTACCACCCCTTTGGATTGAAACTGGAACCGCAACGCTACACCACCTTTCTGCCTTCCAACTGAAACGTCGCCTTCTGCACCAGCCGGTCCATCCGCTCATCGGCCTGCACCGCTGTGTCCGCGCAGATGCGCTGGGCCCACGGATAGGAGGGGTTGTGGACGAATCCCGGTCCCAAAGCGAAGGTCAGGTTCAGGTAGCGCAGCGTCTCCTGCGACCGCGGGAACCCGGCCAGCCGTGCCTCCTCCACCCCCGCCGTCACCCGGGCGCGCAGCTCCTCTTCCGGCAATGGCGCACACGTCTTCGGCCAGTTCTCCCGCAACAATTCCATCGCCTTTTCCACAAAGGCGTCCTGGTGTCTCTCCCCCAGTTTCGATAACTGCGAATCGCGTATAGTCAGCAAGCAGCCACTGTGCTCCGTGCCTCACATCATACAACTCGGCGGCCCCTGCAAGGCGACCCTCCCTACTCAATCCACGAAATCGTCGCATCCCCCGCCGCCGCCGCGCGCTTGTAAAACTCCCGCAGCCGCCCCAAATCCCGCCCTAAATCCTTCTTCCACGTCCCGTCCGATGCCCACCCGCCCGGGTAAATCTTCAACTCTTCCATCTTCAATCCGTCATACTGCCGCATCAGTTCGGCGTCACTCAGCGCCGCCAGCGCCTCCGCAACTTCCCGCACCTGCTCCGGACCATTCACCTTCGCCGGACCATACCCGGCCAAGTCGTCCCCAATCTCCGTCTCCCCCAGCACAGCATGTCGCAACGGCGGCGTGCCCTCCCACGGATCCCCGGCGATCAGGTAATGCAGCCCGTGCCACGACTTGTCCAACGTAAGAATCTCCCCCCGCGGAGCCCGCACCTTTGGCAGCGGTTCCGGCTGCGCCACAGCGGTCCCCGTTAGTCGCAACAGCATCCGCAATAGCCACGGAAATTGCCCATCCGCCGAGCCCATCCCCGTCGCCGCAAGGAGAAAATTCTCATCCGTTCGGACTCTCTCCATCTCCCCGGCGGTAATCCGCCGCAACTTCCCAATCATGGACATAGCAATGGTGTTCTCGACCAAACCATCGGCTGCCCCAACGCCAGACTTTACGGTCCCGAAATACTCACCCCAATGCCATCCACCACCCGCCGATTGACGACCCCTCACCCCCCGGCATATCGTAATACCAGTTTCATGCGAAGCTACCTACGCAATCTGTTAGCCGTGATGACCGCGCTCACCGCGGCAATCCCCGCGCTAGCCGAACAGCGGTATCTCCTCGCCGCCGAAAATCAGGTGATCGAAATCAACCGCGGCGGGCACGTGACAAGCGTCCTCAAACACCCCGGTCATCGCAACATCTGGGAAGCCTGGCGCCTTCCCGATGGCGGCATCTTCTACGTCCATCGCAACGGCATGGCGCTGTTCGACAAGGACAGCCGCCTCGTCATGGAACACGCCGCCGTGCGCAACGGAAACGACGTCGAAGCCCCAGGCGGCGCGGTCTTGGACGGCGGCCAGCGCTTCGCCATGTTGGATAGCGTTGCCGCTGAAATCCGCGTTGTCGACCGAAAAGGCGCCATCGTCAGCCGCACGCCCATTCCAGACTTGCGTCCCGAGCCCGTCCATTCCCGCTACCGCATGCTCCGCCGTTCCCAGCGCGGCAACGCCTTCTGGATCGTCCAGTACGCGCGAAAGACACTACTCGAAATCGAATCCGGCACCGGCAAAATCCTCACCAAAATCGACCTCGAACCGCACCTCACCAAATCCCCTCCAGCCCCCCACCTCGCCTTCGCCACCCTGGAACCCGGCGACGGCTCGCTCTACGCCACCACCGCCACCGGCCTCCAACTGCTCCGCTTCGATGCGCAGCGCAACCGCACCGGCTCCTGGACCGCCGCCGAACTCGGCCTGGCCACGCGCTATCTGCTCGGCATGCAGCGCCTGCCCAACGGCAACCTGCTGCTCGCCTGCGGCGACTACCATATGAAAACCACCGGCGAAGGTCGCGATCAATTAGCCGAGATCCGGCCCGATGGCACGGTAGCCTGGAAAATCACGCGGACCCAATTGATCGATCAGATCGAAGGCTTCGTCGACCCCAAAACCGGCATCGAAGAACTGCGGATCACCAACGTCCACGCCTACGATTCCGCCAAAATGAATAGCGTCCTGGCGGTGAAGCGTTGAAACTCAGAACCAGCCTCCTTGCGCTAGCCACCCTGGCAACCCACGCCCAGTCGCTCGTCCCCGCCGTCTGCACCGGCTGTCACAACGCCCAAAACGCCATGGGTGGGCTCGATCTCGCCGCGCTTCCCCCGCGCTTCGACGATCAATCGCTCCGCGACCGCTGGATCCGCGTCCACGACCGCGTAGCCAATCGCGAAATGCCCCCGAAAGGCGTCCCGTTCCCCGACGCCCAACGCGCCGCCCTGCTCAGCCGCCTGCGGCAATCCATCCACCAGGCCGACCACGTCGACGTCCTCCGCGACGGCCGCGGTCCCCTCCGCCGCCTCAATCGCGACGAGTACGAGCAGAACCTGCGCGACATCCTCCACCTGCCCCACCTCGACATCCGAGACATGCTGCCGGAAGATCGCGAGGGCCATCGCTTCAACAAGGCCGCCGAAACCCTCGACATGTCGCGCGTGCAACTCACCGCCTATCTCGACGCCGCCGAGTCCGCCCTCCGCCAGGCTATCGCCACCACGCCCGAGCCGCCGCCGCTCACCAAATTCCGCGCCATCGGCGGCGCCCTCATCTACGAAAACGTCACCTTCGGCGGCCGGGAAGCCATGTTCTTCGCCAAGGACAATGAGGGCATCACGCTAAAACAACTCAAAGAGCTAAAGGACGATCCATCCCTCGAAATGGCGCTGTTTCGTTCGGCCCATTGGCCCTACTACGGCTATCCCAAAGGCTTCGTGGCCACCCTCCCCGGCCGGTATCGCGTGCGCTTCTCCGCCCGCGCCGTCGTCGAACGCAAAGGCTTCACCCTCGCCCCCGCCCTGCGCCCCGTCCCCATGACGTTCCGCGCCCGCAAACCATCGAAGGCCGATGTCTCCGGCGACGTCCGCGCCACCGGTGGCGTCATGGACATCCAGCCGGTCGCGCAGGTGTTCGAAACCATCATCGACCTGCGTGAACAGGAGACGTTCGAATACAGCCTCCTCGGCCTGCCCGTCCCGCTCGCCCGCAATGTCGAAGGCGGAGAGCCCAGCTATCGCTACCCGCCGCTCCCCGAGGGCGGTCAGCCCGGTGTCGCCGTGCAGTGGCTCGAAGTCGAAGGCCCCCTCTCCCCGTCCACCTGGCCCCCGCCGTCTCATCGCGTTCTGTTCGAGGATCTGGGCGTCTCGCCAGCCCCCGCCAATCCGTCCGAATCCGCCCGCCTCCTGCTCCGCCGCTTTGCCGCCAAGGCCGCGCAGGCGCCAGTCCCCGATGCCGCGCTTGCCAAATTCGAACAGCTCGTACTGTCCCGGCTCACTAAGGGCGCAAAATTCGAAGAAGCCATGCTCGCCGGCTACAAGGCCTTCCTCAGCTCCCCGCACTTCCTCTACCTGCGCGAACCGGCCCCCACCGGCGATCACTACCCCATCGCCACCCGTTTAGCCCACTTCCTCACCAATACCCGGCCCGACGCCCAACTCACTCAGCTCGCGCAAAACCGCCAACTTCGCCACGCCCCCACCCTCCGCGCCCAAACCGAACGCCTCATCGCCACCCCCGGCTTCCAACGCTTCGTTCGGAACTTCACCGACTACTGGCTCAACCTCCGCCACGTGCGCCGTGACGACCCCGACATTCGCCTCTATCCCGAGTACCGCTTCGACAACTATCTGGTCGAGTCGATGGCGCAGGAAACCCGTACTTTCTTTGAAGCCATGGTGCGCGACAATCTCCCTGCCACCTCCGTCGTAACCGCGGATTTCGTCTACGCCAACGACCGGCTCGCCACCCACTACCGCCTTCCCGAACTGAGCGGTTCCGCCATGCGCGCCGTCAAGCTGCCACCGGGCAGCCCCCTCGGCGGACTCCTCACCCAAGCCGCCATTTTGAAGGTCACCGCCAACGGCACCACCACCTCCCCGGTCATCCGCGGTGCCTGGATCATGGAACGCCTCCTCGGCCAGCCGCCGCCCCCGCCGCCCGCCAAGGTCCCCGCCGTGGAGCCAGACATTCGCGGTGCCAAAACCATTCGCGAACTCCTCGCCATGCACACGAAAATCGACTCCTGCGCCAACTGTCACGCCCGGTTCGATCCCGTCGGCCTGGCTCTGGAAAACTTCGATATCCTCGGCGCCTGGCGCACCCGCTACCGCGGCGTGGAGGAGGGCGAACCCGTCACCGGCATCGACCGCGCCGGCCACGACTTCGCCTACACCCTCGCCGGCCCCGTCGACGCCAGCGGCAAACTGCTCAATGGCAAAACCTTCCAGAACATAAAAGAACTCAAAGCCATCTTCGCCGCCAACCCGCGCCAACTGGCCCGCAATCTCATCCATCAATTCACTGTCTACTCCACCGGCTCCCCCGTCCGCTTCTCGGATCGTCCGCACGTCGAAGCCATCCTCGATGCCAACGCCGCCACCGGGTTCCGCGTTCGTGATTTAATCGTTGCGCTGGTGCAAAGCCCGATCTTCCTCGGCCCCACGGGAGCAACGAAGAACCCATGAACACACGACGCCGTTTTCTACGAGCCGCGGGCGTTGCCCTCGCCCTGCCAGTACTGGAGTGCTTCGCCGCCACTCCCGGGCGCCGCATGCTGCTCATCTCCAACAATCTCGGTGTCCTGCCCAAACCGTTCTTCCCCCAAACCGCCGGCCGCGATTACACCCTCTCGCCCTACCTCGCCACCCTGGCCGAATTCCGCAACGATTTCACCGTGTTCAGCGGCCTCTCCCACCCGTCCGTCGAAGGCGGTCACAGCACCGAAAACTGTTTTCTCACCGGCGCCCGCGGGCCAACCAAAAGCGGCTTCCGCAACACCATCTCGCTCGATCAATTCGCCGCCGAAAAGCTCGGCCAATCCACGCGCTTCGCCACCCTCAACCTCGGCGTGAATATCGATAAGGCGAACCGCAGCCTCTCCTGGACCCGCGACGGCGTCCTGCTCCCCGCCGAGGACAGCGCCCCCGCGCTCTTCCGTCGCATGTTCGTCCAAGGCGACAAGGCGGAAGTGGAGCGCCAGCTCCACCGGCTGGAGGAACGCGGCAGCATTCTGGACACCCTGCTCGACGATACAAAACAGTACAGCCGCGCCCTCGGCCGCGACGACCGCGCCCGCCTCGATCAGTACCTGACCTCGGTGCGCGAAGTGGAACAGCGCCTGCACATCGCCGGCGAATGGGAGCAACGCCCCAAGCCCGCCTCGGCCAGCCCGGAGCCCGCCGACATCCAGGACAAGAAGCTATTCTTCGAAAAGTTCGATCTCATGCTCTCGATGGCCCAACTGGCCCTCGAATCGGATTCCACCCGCATCGTGACGCTCATGGTCGACGCCTTCGCCACGCCCGTCTTCAGCCTCCACCCTGGCCAGGACACGACCGACGGCTATCACAACCTGAGTCATCACGGCCAGGCCGCCGCGAAGCTCCGCCAGCTCGACGATGCCGACCGCCAACAGATGGCGCTGCTCCAAAAACTACTCCGCCGCCTGGCCGAAAAGAAGGAAGGCGGCCAGCGCCTCCTCGACCGCACCATGGTCCTCTACGGCAGCAACATGGGCGATTCGAACACGCACGATAACACCAATCTCCCCATCCTCCTCGCCGGCGGCGGTTTCAAGCACGGCCAGCACATCGCCTTCCGCCGCGACAACAACACGCCGTTATCCAACCTGTTCGTCACCATGCTGCAGCGAATGGGCGTGGAAGCGGAGTCCTTCGCCAGCAGCACCGGGCCCATCGATACCCTACCGCTGGATGGAACATCCGCGTAAAAAGTCCAGATGGCCTGGTCTGAACTCCTCCGGGAAACGGACTCGCTCAAGCAACTATGCCATCCGCAGAACCACCCCGGCCTCTTTCAAGAGAGATGCCGCAATCATCTGCTGCTCACGATAAGTTGGGCTTGAGTAGGATCGCATCCTCTCCTTCGAAACAACGACTTCCCACAAGCCAGCCTGAATGATACCCCGTGCACAGTCGACGCATGGCGTCAGATCGACATACATCGTGCACCCCGCCAGCTCAATGCCCGACCGCGCTGCTGAATAAATGGCATTCCGCTCGGCGTGTTCCACCCAAGTGTACTTGTCGGGTCTCCCGAGCCGTTCTGGTGGTTCTGCGGCGATGCCGCGCGGCAAGGTATTGTGGCCGCGGACTTGAATCTTCCTCTCGAGATCAACCACCACACAGCCGACTTGGGTATCTGTGTCGATGCTCTTTTCGGCTTCGAGACGGCATTCATGCTGACAATTGCAATCAAATTCCGGGTCGGGCGGCGCGATCTTGCGAGACGCGCGCATACTGTCAGCTTTCAACTCGCAGTAACGGGTCCAAGTGATGGCCTTACCCTTGTCTTGCTCAATGCGGTCCGGAAGTCTACTGCGCCGCAGATCCTCTTCGGTAATGTCGAAGTATTCCACGTTCTGGTACTTCGGGCGTCCGTCAAGAGTATGTCCAAGGGGACGGAAAATCGCCACTTTTTTTCCATAGCTGCCGACCATCTTCGCCGCTGGCAGGAAGTCTTTGTCGGCACTGATGCCGATGACTCCTTCGCAAGACGCGAATTCGTCCTCTCCAGACAATTGGTCGTGGCGATCGTCTGTCGGCGACATAAGGGCGTCCCGGACCATACTAATTGCTAGGCTGACGTCGGACTGTTTCTCAGTTCGTGGCTTATCATTATGGCGGGTATAGTAGCCTTCGATAATCTTGACGCGGCCCTTCGTTCCAAATTTCAAAGCCTCCAGCCAGTGTGTCTGCCGCTCTACTTCTTTGCTGCGGATTTCAAGATGGCGCGGCACGAGCGCCGTGTAATACTTCACGGCTCCGACGCGAGCCGCAGGCCAGGCCTTTTTGACAAGCCTGTCGGCCAGGATGCCAAAGTTGCACCAGCCGAGCTGCAGTAATTCGGGTTCAATGCGATTGCTGATGGAGTAGTAAAAGTTGTAGCCGTCAATGTAGACATTGACCACCTTGGGCAAATCTGTTGGCGAGTTAGGCATGTATATCATCCATCGTGCCGTTCCTAAAGCGCGGTTGGAGGCTTTTCAAGAGCCCGCTGCCAGAGGTGGTTGAGGTTCTCCCACTTCCCGGAGATCTCGTCGAGGTAGTGCCAATAGGGCCAACCTCCGGTCGGCTTCGCGGGGTCAAGGAGGCTTCTGCCTTCCGCGAGATTCCTGACTGCGGCCAGCGGGTAGGAGGGGAATCCATTTCTCCATGAGTGCCCACTGACCGTAATGGACCCGTCCGTTTCGAGGACGGCTTTGAAGATACGATGGGAACCCGCAAGGGAAAGATCCCTGATACTGTCGAGAAAAACCTTGCCCCGACACACAGCAAGCAATTCTCGTTCTACCGGAATCAGACCCGCCGCTGCAATTACTCTTGTATTCCGCTGCATATTGCGTTCCCCTTGATTATGAATTGAACACATCCCAGTGGTGTACGAAACGCTCCATCGCCCGTTGTCGCCGAGCTGTATACCTGGTCGTATAGTAGCCATTATCTTTGAAGGAGGAACTCTCCAGCGCTTTAATCTTCTAGGCAGCGGTTCCATGCGGGTGCGCTAGCCCTCCATCCACGTTAGCGGAGAGCTCGGAAGGATACTGGACCCCTCCCGAATTCTTCACCAGCGCGGGCATTACCGGTTTCACCCCGCCCATAACGCCAACCCACCTTTCGCGGCACGGCACTTGCGGCGACAGTTCAAGGCCGCGTAAAAGGCTTCCTGGGGGGGAGCGGGATTTCGACCTCGATGAAGCTGCCGGGGGTGGCCGCGTCAACCGCCGCAAGGATTGCCGGGATATGTTGGCGCACAAGCGGCCAGGGAGACTGCCCGAGTACTAAAATCGAGATCTTCCGCCCGGCAAGATTCTGCTGGTAGCGCAGGTTCTTATCCGCAGTCAGAAACAGCTCGTAGCCAGACTCTTCGGCTACGGTCAGTAAATCTCCGTTCTCCAGCCGACCCCATCCACATTGTTCCGCAGTGGACACGGCGTGGTCCTACAGATGACGGGCAAGGCCATTTGGGGCGCTTTTGTCAAAGAGTACGCACATCGGCAAAACCGGACACGGAGGAAGGCAAAGGCGGGGCCGCGCTTCGAGCGGCGAACTCCAGTACAGCCTGAATCTCCTCACGGCTCACATTGTAGTTCTCGATGATCTCCTCGATCGTGGCACCATATTCGAGATTCTCAAAGATCACGGACACCGGCATTCGGGTATCGCGTAAAACCCACGCACCGCTCACCTTGCCGGGAATGCTTTCGACGGCGGCGCATTGAGACCAATCAAGCTGTGCCATTCGCGAACCTCCTGACCTTCATGGTAGCGGGTTCCCGGCTGACTCGAACAGCGCCCCCACATCGCCGGCGAATGGGAGCAGTGCCCCGCGCCCGCCTCGGCCGCCCCGGAGCCCGCCGATATGCAGGACAAGAAGCTGTTCTTCGAGAAGTTCGATCTCATGCTCTCCATGGCCCAACTGGCCCTCGAATCGGACTCCACCCGCATCGTGACGCTGATGGTGGACGCGTTCGCCACACCGGTCTTCAGACTCCACCCCGATCAGGACACGACCGACGGCAATAAAAACCTGAGCTGCCATGGCCAGGCCGCCGGCAAGCTCCGCCAGCAAATGGTCCTCTACGGCAGTAACATGGGCGATTCGAACACGCACGACAACACCAATCTCCCCATCCTCCTCGCCGGCGGCGGCTTCAAACATGGCCAGCACATCGCCTTCCGCCGCGACAACAACACGCCGTTATCCAACCTGTTCGTCACCATGCTGCAGCGAATGGGCGTGGAAGCGGAGTCCTTCGCCAGCAGCACCGGGCCCATTGATACCCTGCCGATGGATGGAACCTCCGCCTAAAGACACCTCGAAACGCCTACCTCACCCCATCCCCTTCTTCACGCCCTGCCACCCCGCGCGCCACTGCTCCATCAGCTCGCCCACCAATTTCGGCTGCTGCTTGGCAATATTCGTATTCTCCTGCGGGTCCGTATGATGGTCATACAACTCCACGGCCTCAATCCGCGAATGATCGTTCCGCCCCACCCACACCGTGAACCGGTACCGCTCCGTCCGCATCGAATAGCCCATCAACTTCTGCCCGCGCGGATACTGGCTGAACGCTGCCTTCTTCCACGCCCGCCCCGGATTATCCAGCAGCGGCTTGAAGCTCGTCCCCTCCAAATGCGCCGGCAACGGCAACCCCGCCAGCTCCGCCAGCGTCGGGAAAATATCCACAAACTCCACCAGCGCCCGGCTGTGCTTCCCCGCCGCCTTCATCCCCGGTGCCGCCATCAATAACGGCGCATTCGTGTCGTTCTCCACATTGCTGTGCTTGCACCACTCGCCGTGCTCGCCCAGCTTCCACCCATGGTCGCCCCACAGCACGATCACCGTATTCTCCGCCAACCCCTGCCGGTCCAATTCATCCAGCACCTTCCCCACCTGCGCATCCATGTAGCTCACCGCCGCATAGTAGCCGTGCTTCAAGGTCCGCGCCAGCTCCGGCGGAATCGCGCCCTCCCGCGGCATCCCCGGATAGTTCCGCAGCTCCCCGCTATTGGTCAACGCAAACTCCGGCGCATCCTTCGGCCGGTACGGGTTCGCCGCCATCGGAATCTTCGCCGCATCATACATGTCCCAATACCTCTTCGGCGACACAAACGGCAGATGAGGCTTGGCAAATCCGACAGCCAAAAAGAACGGCTCCTTCTTGCTCTTCAACTCCCGCAGCGTCTGCACCGCCAGATTGGCCACCTGCCCGTCTTTGTAGAAGTCGTCGGCCACCTCGCCGGCCTCATACGCGGGGCCCCCCTTCTGCTTGGGCTTGTCCTCGTCCTTCTCGCCCGGCCCCTTCCCACCCGCATAGGCCGGCGCCTTCGACGTCTGCCACGCAACGCTCCACGACCGTTCATCGTCATAGCCCGGATGGAAAATCTTCCCCATCCCCTGCACAAAATAGCCGTTCTGCTTGAAGTGCTGCGTCAGCGTCACCACCTCCGGCATCGCCTTCCGGAAGTGCGTCACCAGGTCCCATACCTTGGTCGAATCCGGCCGCGCACCCGTCATCAGGCTCGTCGGCGACGGCGAACACACCGCCTGCTGACAGTACGCCCGTTCAAACACCATGCCCCGCTTCGCCAGCCGGTCGATGTTCGGGCTCTTGATCCCCGCCACACCATAACAGCCCAACTCCGGCCGCAAATCATCCACGGCGAAAAACAGCACATTCGGCCGCTTTTTCGGCGCGGCGGCGCCCAGCGCCAGCCCCAGCGTTCCCTGGAAAAACAGTTGCCTACGGGTCATTGAGTTCATCACTTTCCTAATTCCACTCAAACTTCACGAACAGCGAAAACGGCCAGGTACGCGCTTCGGACTGTGTCGCGGTCGCCGTGCCAAACGCCCCGCTTGTCGGGTTAAAGGTATTGTAGCCCTCCGCACGGAACTGTACCTTCACCAGCGCCGTCACCACGAATCCCGCTAACCCGCATTTCTCACAAAGTAATGGCAAAAAGCCGTTAAATCTGGCATAACTGTGTTTCCACACAAGCAGTTACGAACCAAACAAAACGGCTTTCGCTATGACAGAGTGTACCCAATCCAGTTT
>JBIKOG010000237.1:0-11724 GCA_044358225.1 Bryobacteraceae bacterium
CGGCCAGGTCAACCGCGGCCCCGCCATTCTCGACGACAAGCTCTACATCGCCACTCTCGATTGCTACCTGGTCGCGCTCGACATAAAGACCGGCCAGCAACGCTGGGCCACCAAAGTCGAAGACTACAAACCCGGCTACTCCATGACCCTCGCCCCCCTCGCCATCAAAGGCAAAGTGGTCGTCGGCGTCAGCGGCGGCGAAGCCGGCATCCGCGGCTTCATCGATGCCTACGACGCCAACACCGGCACCCGCGCCTGGCGCTTTTTCACCATCCCCGCCCCCGGCGAACCCGGCAACGACACCTGGGCCGGCGACAGCTGGAAAACCGGTGCCGGCTCCACCTGGGTCACCGGCGCCTTCGATCCCGAACTCAACCTCCTCTACTGGGGCATCGGCAACCCAGGTCCCGATTGGAACGGCGATAGCCGCAAAGGCGACAACCTCTACACGTGCTCGTTCGTCGCCCTCGATGGCGACACCGGCAAGCTGAAGTGGCACTTCCAGTTCACCCCGCACGACACCCACGACTGGGACTCCGCCCACGTCCCCATGCTCATCGACGCTCCCGTCCGCGGCAAGATGCGGAAGCTCATCGTCAACCCCAACCGCAACGCGTTCTACTACGCGCTGGACCGTACAACCGGCGAATTCATCGCCGGCCAGGCCTACGCCAAACAGACCTGGGCCAATGGCCTCGACGACAAAGGCCGCCCAATCGTCATCCCCGGCACCGAACCCAACGAAGCCGGCAACCTCGTCTACCCCGCGCTTAACGGCGCCACGATCTGGTACAGCCCCAGCTACAGCCCCAAAACGAATCTGGTCTACGTAGCCACCCGCGAGGCCGGCGCAACGTACTTCAAGCGCGAAGCCGACTACAAGCCCGGCACCTTCTTCGCCGGCGGCGGCGAGCGCCGCATTCCGGAGAGCCAACAATGGGGAGCCATCCGCGCCCTGGAACCAACCACGGGAAAGCTGGCGTGGGAGTTCAAACTCGTCTCCCCGCCCTGGACGGGCGTTATGTCCACCGCCGGCGGCCTGGTCATCTCCGGGTCGAACGAAGGCAACATCTTTGCCCTCGACGCCCGCACCGGCAAGCCCCTCTGGAACTTCCACTCCGGCGGCCAAGTCTCCTCGAACCCCATCTCATTCCACATCGACGGCCACCAGCACATCGCCATCGCCGCCAACCGCGTTCTCTACGTCTTCGGACTATAGTTGGCGAGTGGCGGCAAGCCACCCCAGATCACAACATCCGGGCAGAGGTCGATGCCGCCGGGCCACACCAACGCTCCCTCATCCGCACGTACCTTACGGAACACTTCTGCGTCGGTTCGTATCGAATCAAAGACGGGCCCCCTAAGAAACTGGCCAACCTCTCGTCGAATGACTTCACCAGTCGTCAACGTGATCTCAAGTTCGAAGTTGTCGAGTGGCTTTACACCCGAAATTCTGACCAACGCCATTCATGCACTCCCTCTTCTCTAGTCTAATGGCGCAATAGGCGCCAATGGAACGCCTCGCCGTGCGCACCCGAGAAACCTCAGCCCTTTCTCTTCGCCCCCGACGCCTAACTGACTTCAAGACACGGAACAGGGTGAACCCGTCCGCAGGTCAAATCAGGAACTGCTGCCAAACTGCGCACGCACCACGGCCAGGAATTCCACCGGGTCGACGATCCGAAGCTTGGGCAACGTCTTGACGATGGCATCCGCACTCTCCAAAAGGTCGTGGTCACGAGACACCAGGTAGTCGGCCCTACAGTCGGCGGCCAGATTGAGGTACGGTTCGTCCTTTGGATCGCGAGCCAGCGTGATACCGGTTCCGACTTCATCCACGCGGACGGCGATTCCCTCGATTCGCGCGACGAACTCGACGACAACGTCATCTGTCAGTTGCCGGAATCGGGTCCGGATTTGAGGTCGGCTCAGTACATCCTGAACTTCCGCGAGGATAGCTGGGCTGACGAAGAGCGCCAAAAGACCCTGCTCAGCCAAGGTGAGGCAGGCGCCAGCTGGACTCCCTCGTCGCGCCGCCGCCTGCAGGAAGATCATACAGTCGAAAACGACCCGCGGCCGTTGTTCCAACATCGCCTATTCCGAACGGGAACCACTGCGCTCGGCAAACGAGTCCCGCCGGGCCGAATCAAACAGTTGATCCAGTTCTACGTCGGATACACCACTTGCTGCCACCTCCTCGCGAAAGCCGCCCAGAATTTCATCAATGGATCTCGGACCGGCTAAGTCACGGGACACTAGGGCGCGAACGTATTGTTCGCGGTCGAGACCTGCGCTCCGGGCTTTATACTCAAGCCGGGCAATCAACTCGTCTGGTATGGGGACTTCGACGGTCATACCCTTAACCATACTCCTACACCTCAACCCACCTCAATCACCCGGCAACGCTATCATAGAAGTTCTGTTCCCCAACCCGCCAATCGGCGGACGGATGTGATCAGTTGGCTTCCCTGACACCGGGAGCCGCCCGCGTGCCGAACACGCCGCGAATGAGCACCGGATCGCACCCGGATCGAATCGAAAGCAGGAGTAAAGAATGTTTGGACGTGGGAATTGGGCCATCGTCGGTCTCGTCAAAGAGTCGCTCGAAGCCTTCCAACTCAACCTCGCCGACCCTCTCCGCATGGCGGTCGCCTCTCAACTCGCCGCCGGCGCCGTCGCCCGCCTCTACGGCAGCGACGCCACGGGCATCAACCCCTACAGCGGCCCTCGCCTCGACCAGGAACAGGAACTCAACCTCGACCAGCAGACCGAACTGGCCCAACACGCCATCGCCGAACAGGAAGACGGCGCCGCCGCCACAATCCCCGCTGAAATCCTCGAAGGCCCCGGCTACGGCCGCGGCGTCGAAGCCTTCCAAATCCACGGCGAACTCCCCTGGTTCGGCCTGTGGGCCGTCTCCAACGAGTGGAAGAATCAGAGCGATCTGCCCTCCATCAAGGAAGGCCGCTCCTACGTCATGCTGGAGCGCCCCTACAAATTTCTCCAGCCCACCGACAAACGCACCGTCGACGACAAAACCCAGGACGCCACCGCCGTCTCCCGCACCCAGGTCCCCGTCCTCCTCGACTTCAACCTCGGCCGCGTCTACATCGAAAGCACCAACCAAAAGCAGATCCACGCCATCATCGTCGCCCTCAGCCGCCTCGGCGCCGAAATCGTCCCCGTCGCCTGGAACTACCCGGTCAACAATTGGACCGAGGTCATCCTCAATCAGCTCTACGAAAACACCCAGTTCCGCGACGAATTCGCCAAGCGCGCCGAAGAAGCCAAGCGCTTCAAGGAAAGCGAAATCGAAAAACTCGAAGACCGCGAAATGGAGATGATCGTCTCCAAGTTCTTCTCCATGACCGAACTGCGCATCGGCATTTGGGTCGGCATCTCCGGCCCCACCCGCATTCGCCTCCACGAAGCCACTCCGCCCGTCGCCGTTCGCAACCCCGCCATGTCCACCACTCTCCTCGACCTCACCTCCAACGCCGGCATCGTCACCGGCTCCCTCACCCTCCAGGAATCCATCACCGTCACCACCAAGAGCGGCGGCGAACGCAACATCCGTCGCGACATGGCCCGTTTCGATCTCAACGAGCGCATTAACCTCACCGAAATCGGCGCCGCCATGCTCCGCGGTTTCGACATGCCTTCGCACAAGAAGGACGTCTTCCGCGAAATCCGCGAAACCCGCCAGGTCCCCGCCATTCCCCAGTTCTGGGGCGGCTGGCTCCAGCAGCTAAGCAACGCCGTCCGGACCATCGAAGAAGCATTCCGGGAAGTCCTCGAACTCGCCGGCGATCAGCCCGGCGGCATCGTGCCCATGCAGATCTCCGGCGGCGGGGAAGAAGTCCCCAAACCATAGCGCCATGACGATCCGGGGCACAGCCGCGAAACGAGGGCCACGCATCCTCCGCCCGCTTGTGCCCATCGTCGCCCTCTCCGCCGCACTCTACATCGCCGCTCAACCCCAGGCCAACAACTACGCCCCGCCCCAGACCTGCGCCGCCTGCCACCGCGCCATCGCGGAGACCTACCGCCAAACCGGAATGGGCCGCTCGTTCTCCACTCCAACCCCCGCCAACACCGGCACCGCCACCTACTACCACGCCCCCTCGGAAAGCCATTTCACCATGCTCCGCCGAGGCGCAAAACTCTTCCAGCGCCGCCACCAGCTCGGCCCCGATGGCCGCGAAACCAACGTCATGGAAAAGCAGGTCGATTTCGTCCTCGGCTCCGGCAATCACGCCCGCACGTTCCTCCATCGCACCCCCCGCAATACCCTCATCGAACTCCCGCTCGGCTGGTATGCCGAGAAGGTGGGCCACTGGGCCATGAACCCCGGCTACGACCGCCCCGATCACGAAGGCTTCCGCCGAAAAGTCGCCTACGATTGCATGTACTGCCACAACGGCTACCCGAAAATCCCCGACGGCCACGCACAACCCTTCGCCGAACCCGTCTACACGGACCCACTCCCCACCGGCATCGATTGCCAACGCTGCCACGGCCCAGGCCGCCAGCACGCCGAAATCGCCGCCTCCGGCAAGGCAACGCCCGAAGCCATTCGCGCCGCCATCGTCAACCCCGCCCGCCTCACCCCGGAGCGCCGCGAAGAGGTCTGCATCCAGTGCCACCTCGAAACCACCAGCTTCCCCCTCCCCAACTCCCTCCAGCGTTACGACCGCGGCCCCTTCGACTATCAACCCGGCCAGCCCCTCAGCAACCAATGGCTCTTCTTCGATCACGCCCCCGCCGCCGGCCGTGACGACAAGTTCGAAATCGTCAACGCCGTCTACCGCATCCGCCGCTCCAAATGCTTCCTCGAAAGCAAAGGCGCCATGGAATGCGGCACCTGCCACAATCCCCACGACGTCCCTCGAGGCGCGAAGGCCGTGGCCCACTATGACGCCGCCTGCCGCAAATGCCACGGCGAGCCCTTCAACAAAATCATCGCGGCCGGCAAACACACGAAGGCCTCCGGCTGCGCCGATTGCCATATGCCCAAACGGCGCACCGAAGACGTCGTCCATTCCCTCGCCACCGACCATCTCATCCAGCGCCACAAACCCGCCGGCGATCTCCTCGCCGCCCGCCCCGAACGCCACGAAACCGGCCCCACCGCCTACAAGGGCGAAGTGGCACTCTACTACCCCGCCGATCTCCCGCCCTCCCCCACCCGGGAGCTCTACACCGCCCTCGCCCAGGTCATCGACCAAAGCAATCTGGAAAAGGGCATCCCCCGCCTCGCCGCCGCCATCCAACGGTTCCCCTTCGCCCGTCCCGAGTTCCACTTTCAACTCGGCGAAGCCCTCCGCAACAACGGCCGCACAGCGGAGTCAGTATCCGCCTACCGAGAAGCCATCAAGCGCAACCCGCAAATGGTCGCGGCGCACGAAAGCCTCGGCGTCGCGCTCCGCCGCGCGGGCCAACTGCCGGAGGCAGTGGAAACACTAAAGCACACAACGCAAATGGCCCCCACCCGCGCCGCCGCATGGCACGAGTTAGGCCTCGCCTATAACGCCCAGGGCAATGCGGCCGAAGCCGCCAAGGCCATCGAAAAAGCCATCGCGCTCGATCCCGATCTCCCCGCCCCCCACAGCAATCTCGGCATCGTCTTGCTATCCTCCGGCGATCACGCCAAGGCCGAAACCTCCTTCCGCGAAGCCATCCGCATCCAGCCCGATTACGCCGACGCCCACGGCAACCTCGCCAACCTCCTCGCCGGCCGTGGAGACACCCTCAACGCCAGGCGCCACTTTGAAATCGCCCTGCGCTTCCAGCCGCGGAACGCGGCCATCCGCTACAACTACGCCGTCGCCCTCGGCCGCGCCGGCGACGTCGATACAGCCCAACGCCAACTGCAATCCGCCCTGGAGTCCGACCCCAATCTCGCCGATGCCCACGAACTCCTCGGCAACTTGCTGATGGCGCGCAACCAGCCTGCCGCCGCCGTCCCCCACTACCGCGCCTGGCTGCGATTGCAACCCGCGTCAGCCCCGGCGCAGTTCGCGTTAGGTTCGGCCCTCGCCATGACTGGCGACCGCGCCGCCGCGATTCCCTATTTACAAAAAGCCGCCACCGACCCTGCCACCCGCGACGCGGCCACGCAACTCCTCCGCCAACTCGGCGTGACTCCCTAAAAGAAAAGGACCGGCCAGGTGTCATCCGCCGGCCGGCCCTTTCCAATCAACCACAGCCTCAGCTTAGAACGTGAACCGTCCCGTGAACTGAACCTGCCGAGGTGTCCAATACGACGACTGGCGCAACTGAACGCCGTCCGAAGCATTGGGATTCACCAGACCCTGGATATTGAACGCATTGAATGCGTCCACATTGAACCGAAGTTTGTACCGCTCCTTGATCGCAAACTCTTTGTAGAGCGAGATGTCGGATTGGAAGTTCTTCGGGCCCTGCAGCACCATAGCGTTATACGCATTGACGCCGGCCGGACCGGGTGCGAACGGCGTGTTCACCTGCTGGCCGTTGGCCAGCGTCATCACCACGTTGTTGTTCCCGAAGTTCGTCGTACCGGGCGTGTTGTTGATCGGCGCCAGGTACGGCGTGTAGTCCGTCGGAATGCCCGTCACGCCACGAGTGGTAGCGTTAATCACCGTCGGGGGCAGGTACCCGTTGAACCACAGGTTCCCCTGGCGGCACACGCCGGATCGGCAATCCGTCACCGGGACCTTGTCCTTGTAGAGTTGGATCGGGCTCGTCGCGCCGAAATTGCTGTTACCGACCTGGAACGACTGCGATACCACCGTCCCCACGAATGCCACCTGATAGCCGCCAACCAGGGCATCCAGGAACTTATTGCTGTTCTTCATGAAGCGACGCCCCTTGCCCAGCGGCACATCCGCCAGCCCGTTGAACGAGATGCGGTGCAACGGAATCGCCGTGTCAGCGCGGTAGTTCTGCCAGCGGTTGAACTCCCGGCTCGGCTTGAACTGCGTGCCCACATCCATCCCTTTCGGAATCGCGCCCGGAGCGAAGATCTCGGCCGGATACAGAACGTTGTCGCGGAACGTGTTGCCGCCCACGCGGAACGCACGCGAGTAAACGTAGAAGATCTGGTAGCCGAAGCCACGCCGGTAGGCCCGTTGGTAGTTGAACTGCAAAGCGCTATCGTTCGAGAAACCGTACTTGGTGGACTGCGTGATGCCGCCCCAGGTCCGGTTGTCATACGGCCGGGTCGCGACGCTCGCGAAGGTTCCGGTGGGTACAGTGGTCCCCGTCTTCGCCTGCCACGTGTAGGTGGAAGGAGCGTCGTTAATCTGGAAGTTCTGATCCAGGTTTTCGCCGTGCGTGAACACGTAGGAAGCGCGGAACACCGAGCCATCCTTAAACGGCTGCTCGATGGTGAAGTTGGCTTCCCGCACCTTGGCCGGCGGGTAGTCCGCGCTCGCCACCGTGCCCGGGCCGATGCCCGGCAGCAGCGCCGTCGTCGAGTCCGTGTCCACGACGTTCGCCGAGTTCACGCCCGTCACAACCCGAACCGGATTGCGCAGCAGGGAGTTCGGCAAACCGTCCGGCGACTGGGCGGCGGACGTGTAGCTGTACGAATAACCGGCCGTGAACGGATAGCTCGCAGTCAGATAGCGGATCGAGTTCCGCACCGGGACCGGATAAATATACTCGCCATATCCGCCGCGGATAACCGTTCCGTTGCGGCCGAACGAAGGCGTATACGCAAAGCCGACGCGCGGCAGGATGTTCGCATTGCTGCCTGCAATTCCTCGCGACGGCATGCCGCCTTCCTGCAGGGTTTCAAACTTCACGCCCAGATTTCTGAGGTTGGTCAGCAATGGCGTGGTGGTCAACCCGTTCTGCACGTAGTAATCCAGCGGACGCGGCGTCGCGATGGCTTTGTTCTTGATGTCGAACGTGACCATGTAGTCGTTGGCGGCGCGCGGCGCCGGACGGGCTTCCCAGCGCACGCCAAGATTCAACGTCAGGCGCGACGACACACGCCAGTTGTCCTGCAGGTAGGAGTCGTACTCCATCAGGGAGCAGATATTAAACGGAGCGTTTCGCCGCTGGCTGTAGCTGGCCGCCGCACCCAGGAAGAAGTCCGCATTCTGATTGCCCGTGTTGGGCCGCACCCCGAAGTTGATTCCGGTCGTCGGATCGTAAATACCGGTGGCCTGGTTCGTATAGGTCACCTCGTCCACCGACCGGTCCGACAGGTACGCGAATCGCTCGTGCCGGATCCGCATGCCAAACGCAAGCTGATGTTTGCCCCAAATCTTGTTCAGGTTCTCGTCAATCGTCGATACCCGCTGGCTCATGCCGTAGAACCACTGCGAACCGCCATAAGGCATGAAGAGGTTGGCGCCGATCGCCGGAAAACCCACGTTCCCCAGGTTGTTCGGCAGCCCAAACTGCTTTTCAAAGTTCTGCATCGAACGGTCCGGTCCCTGCACGTACATTCGCTGCCACTGCATGCTCAGAATCGTTTCGCTGAATAGCGTGGGCGTAAATGTCTTCGTGTAGCCCAGCGCGCCGCTGATCGTCTGCACTGGGATGGCCTGGTAACCAGTCGACCCTTCCTTCAATTCCGGCGTCTCAATGTTCGCCGGCGAGGCGACCGGATAGTTCCGCAGCGCCTGTTGTTGCTGCCGGATATCGGTAAACCGGAAATAAACGCGGTTCTTTTCGTTGAAAACGTGGTCCAGCCGAGTCGTATAGTTCGGTACGGTCTGTGTCGTGGGGTTCTGCCCGTTCAAGTTGAAATTGATCATCGGATTGTCGGCCGATGTCGGAAGCGGTGTTGCCGCATACAGCGTCTTCGCCAGCGGGCTGATGCGTGAAAGTGGAATCTGATTGTTGGCAAACGGCAGGCGGGAATACTGCAGTGCCGCTCCCTGCGTCGTGCTCGGATCGTACAACTGCTGCAGGATGTTTTGGCCGTTGATCAGTCCGCTGTAATCACCGGACCGCATGGGGACCGTCGGCACATACATCAGTTGTTGGCTCGACCGTCGCAGCGAGAATCGCTCATAGGCAAAGAAGAAAAACGTCCGGTTCCGGCCGTCATACAGTTTCGGAATCGTAATCGGACCGCCCACCGATCCGCCGAACTCGTTGCGGATCAGCGGGGGCGCTTTGAAATTCGCTGGGTCCTGCCGGGCGCGTGCAATACCGAAATAGTTGTTGCGCGCTGTCTCAAACACCGAACCGTGCACTTGGTTCGTCCCCGACTTCGTCGTCAAAATCACCGTGGCCGGCGTAGAGAACTGAGCGCTCGAATTCAATGTCTCGAATCGCATTTCCTGCACCGCGTCCGGATCCGGCAGCGTCGACTGCGCCGTGTTCCCCGCACTGCCGAAGTTGCGATTGGTCATCGGGGCGCCGTCCTGCGAATACTCCATCGCTTCGCCCATCAGCCCATTGACTCGCGTGCCGCCGCCTTCCATACCAGGTACCGTGTTCTGGGCCAACCCCAGCACGTTCCGTCCGTTCTGAGGAAGTTGCGCGATCCGCGCCGCATCCAGCTGCGTATTCACCGTGCCGCTGTCGTAGGTCGCCAGCTGGATCGTCTCCCCACTCACCGTCACCTTTTCCGAAACCTCGCCGACCGACAGCTGCGGGTTGTAGACCAGCACCTGGCCGTTCTGCAAGCTGATCGTGCTTTCCGACTTTTTCATGCCCGGCGCGGAGACCGTTAACCGGTAAGAACCGGCTAAAAGACCCTTCAGCGCGAAGAAGCCCCCCGCGTTCGACGTCGTTTCATTCGATACACCCGTAGCGGTGTTCAAAGATTGAATGATTGCCCCGGGGATTGCCGCGGACGTAGCGTCCTGCACGGTCCCTTGAATGGTGCCGGCGCCGCTCTGCGCCAGCAGGTGGAGTGGGGTGCAGAGTAGCGCCCATAAGACCACAGCTGCGTTCCAACGTTGGGTCATCTATTTACCTCAGATTGTGAAGATCAGACACACCCCGATCCTTGACGAACGAGCCCTGACACCCGTTGATACTGTGAGCTTCTTAATGTCTCATCAGCCCCGTCCGGAAGCGAAATGTTCAGAAAATCATATATGACGGGCGAGGGGGACGGCAAGTGGAACGCGTCTCACGTAGCCCTTTTACGGCGCCCTTCGCGTCCCGGACCGCCCCGGCTATGCTAACCTCTGAACTCCCTCTCTGCCCTGTCGCCAGAGTATTCCCTAATCAAGGAGATACCGTGACAGACAAAGCACAATCCCGGCGTCCCATCCCGCCCGCCACCATCGCCTCCAAAGATCAGAAGCTCATCACCACCATTCCGATCCCCAAACAATCCGGCCGCGGCGTCATCATGGAGCGCGGCCAGCGCCTCAAAATCATCAACCCCCGCGGCAAGCAAATCGGCGACCTCTTCGCCTTCGCCGGCCACTCTCCCGACGAGTTCATCGCGCCCACCTACACCATGACCTGGAACCGCAACGTCTACCTCAAAACTGGCATGCCGATGATCAGCAACGACAGCAACCCGCTGTTGTTCCTCGAAGAAGACACCTCCGGCCGCAACGATCTCTTCTACCCCGCCTGCTCCGGCGGCCAGAAGCCCGGCCGCCTCGCCAGCATCCCCAACTGCCGCGACAACATGACCGCGGCCCTGCGAGCCATCAACTTTCCCGTCCCGCCCCACCCGGAGATCGTCCATCCCCACAACATCTTCCAGAACTCGCCGGTCATCGATCTCGACGGTCGCATCGAAGTCCGCGAACCCGACGCCAAGCCCGGCGACTACGTCATCCTCCGCGCTCTGGAAAATGTGGTCTTCGTCGTCACCGCGTGTTCATCCCCCGGCATCGCCAACGCCCGCGAGCCCAAGGAACTCCTCATGGAAGTGTACGCCTAGCGGCAACCCATCGAGCACGTCCATCTTCATCGCGCCCCGAACGACGGTCCGTCCTCTGCTCCCCGTCGAATGGCTCACTTGCTACCCGTGGAACGCTGCCAGCGATGTTCAAAGCGTGAATGATAGCGCCGGGAATCGCTTCGGAAGCAGCGTCCTGGAAAATTGTACCGGCGCTGCTTTGAGCCGGCAGGTGAAGTGAGGTGCAGAGCCGCGCCCGTAAGACCACAACTACGTTCCAACGTTGGGTCGTCGATCTACGTCAGCTTGTAGAGAGCAGACAAACAACGCACTGTCCGCCGCGGCCCGAAAAAGCAAACGTCTCGAATGCATCACTGGACGTGCCCCTCCCGGCGCCGATCTCATCAGAATGTGTACCGGAACCCGAACTGCATCTCGCGCATCGTCCGCGCCGTGTTTATGCGTCCGAACGTCGCCGGCTGTTGTGGGTTATTGGCCGGAGCGTTGAAGTTCGGATGATTGGGGAAGTTGAATGCCTCAAATCGAAATTCGAACGAATGTCCCTCGCGGATCCGTGTCGTCTTCGTCAACGAGAAGTCCCACTGCTTCAGCCCCGGCGTGGTCAGTAGATTCCTCCCCGTGTTCCCGAACCGATAGAGCAGCTCTGGGTTGGAAGCATCGAAAGCGGCGATCTCCCAAAACTTGTCAGGCGACCGGTTCGTGGGGATCGGACTGATGCCCGTCGCATCCGGAACGTTCGGCGTGCCGATCTGTAGCGGGTCGCCGATCTGCCCGACGTTGATCGGAGTACCGTCGGAAAGCGTCAGGATTGTACCCAATTGCCAGCCGCCGAGCAGCTTGTCCGGTACGCCCCCGGTGTTGATAAATCGCTTGCCCTTCCCGAAGGGCAA
>JBIKOG010000028.1:0-51007 GCA_044358225.1 Bryobacteraceae bacterium
CCGAACTCACAAACCGGTGTCCGTTGTGGAACTGCGACAGCGCATGCTCCCGCTTCAGGTTGTAGTTGTCCGTCGCAAACTGGTTCTCGCCGGTATTGTTCCGAACCGAACTGCCCTGGTCCATTGCCTTTGACCACGTGAACCCCGCCAGATACGTAAGGCCCTTCGCAAAACGGCGAGTAGCCTTCAATCCGAGGCCATCGTAGCCGGAGTTGCCATGATTATCCAGAGTCTGAATCAAGCCGTAGGCCGGAAACGGCGACCGTTGCAGCAGCGTTCGCGCGTCATTCGGCCCCGTCCGTAACACCGGCTGATTCCAGACGCGCAGCAATTCCAGCTTGTGCCCGCCATTGCCGATATACCCAGCCTCCAGCACCGTATCGGCGCCTAACTGCCGTTGTACGTTGAATACCCACTGCAGAAGGTATGGTGTCCGGCGATTCGTGTTGTTAGCCAGCGTAAACGTTGGACCCTGACACGGGCCGCTCCAGCCCGTGCATCGTCCGCCTTCATTCAGCCATGGGTTGCTCAGGTTTGCGTTGGGACGCTCTGCGTCCGCGGTGAATTGCGAACGGCCTCCGACATTGCGCGTCAGGTCGAATCGCGCTTCCACAATGTCCTGCACATAGAACATGCCGAAACCCGTTCGCACAGTCCATTTGTCGGATGGCCGATAGGCGAAGCTCACGCGCGGGGCGAAATCGTTGTTGTCGCGGCGCACCGTTTCACGCCCGGCAATGTCGTCGCCCGACGCGGTGGGAATGCCGTCATGAAAGCGGAACGGCAATCCTTCATGGAAGTCACCTTTACCGTTCCGGAATAGTAGCGGCACTCGGGCCCCTGGTACCAGCTTTCCGTCGTGGACACCGGAGTCGTAGACGTAGACGTTTATCAGGCCGCGATACTTGTCGTGGTAGGTCGGTGTGTTTTCGTAGCGGAGGCCCAGTTCGGCGGTCAGCTTGGGCGTAATTTTCCAGGTGTCCTGAAAATAGAGTGAGAACACAGTGGCGCGAAATAGACCGTTCGAAAATGCTCTCGCTCGGGTTGGCGAAGAGGTTTCGCCGATCAGATAATCGGCGAAGGGATGACCGGTGACACCGCGTTGGGCCGGATTCTGTGTTGCGTTGCCGCTAAACCCAAAACTGCCGCGCGTGAACGCGTTTCCGGTTTCGTTATAACGGTCGCGGCGCAACTCACCGCCAAACCGCAAGGAGTGATTCCCCCGAATCACACTCATGTTGTCCATCCATTGGAATATCGAAGTGCGTCCGACAAAGGGGCCGTTCCCCTGTTCGCCGAAGCCAGTCAGCCCCAGCCCCAATCCGATAGACGGCGTGCCGTAGGAGAGCTCGACCGGCGACTGCAATCCAATGATGCCAAGCTCCTTGGTCACATCCCGCTTGAACGCGTAGAAGCGCCGCTGGTCGTTGTTGAACTGTGTCCAGCCGGACCGGAATTCGTTCACAATCGTTGGGCTAATCGTGCGGATGTTGCTCAGCAGGACCTGATTGGTTTTCGTCAGGATGTTGGCCTCTTGATCCTCGAACGAAGCGATATCCTTGAAGTCCTCATCGCTCCAACTGAACCGGCCGAACCAGGTGGACCGGATGTTTTGCAGATAGTCCAGCCGCTGGTTGAACTGCTCCCAGGTGATCGGCCGTTCCCGCTGCCGCGTGTGGTTGCCCAGAATGTCGTCCCCGGGACGCTGCGCCTTGGGATAGAACTCCAGCAGCTTCAGGGCAATCGGGTTGAAGCGGTTCGATGGGATCACGCCGTTGGGATAGGGCACTGCAGCCACAGCGCGCGGATTTCCTGCGGCGTCCGTCGTGAAGGTTCGCGTGGCCGGATCAAAAATACTCCGTCCGGAGGCCGAAAAATCTCCGGCGCGCATCCGGTCCGGTGCGACGTTGGACAACCCTTGCAGCGTCTTGGTCTCGCGAAGGGACTCAAAGTTCGACATGAAAAAGAGCTTGTCCCGAATCAGCCGGCCCGTTAGCGCGAATCCGAATTGATTGCGCACGAACGGGTTCTTGGTGCCCACTTGACGATACTCCTTCGCATCGAAATTGTCGTTACGGACAAACGCGAATGCCGACCCATGGTAGTCGTTGGTTCCCGCCTTAGTCGCAACGTTAATCTGTACCGCCCCCCGGCCGAACTCGGCCGAATACACGCCGGTCTCGATCTTGAACTCCTGCAGTGCGTCGATCGAAGGTTGGAGCGCGTAGAGGTTATAGCTCATGTCGGTGTTCTCAAGGCCGTCAAGGGTATAGTGATTGAACTGATTCCTGGAACCGGCAACGGAAATCGATTTCTCCGTTCGCGTTCCTCCCTTGCGTGCCGCCGCCTCGCCGCCCGCGCCTTGCTCAGCGGAGACGTTCGGGCTCAGCGCGACCATCTGCAGATAGTTCCGGCCGTTCAGCGGCAATTCCACGATGCGCCGGTTGTCGATGACCGTGCCAACCGACGCGTTATCCGCCGAAAGTAGCGGCGCTCCGCCCCGCACCTCAATCGATTCCGTTACGTTGCCCACTTCGATCGTGAAGTTCACCCGCACCGAGTCGGCCACTTGTACCCGGACGTCGGGGCGGGTCACGGATTTGAATCCGTCCCTCTGCACCCGCACTTCATACACACCCGGCGACACGAACGGAATCGTGTAGTTCCCGGCCTCATTCGTTTCCACCTTGCGCGCCTGGCTCGTGGCCGTATTCAACAGCGTAACGCTTGCTCCTGCCGCTGCCGCGCCCGTTGAATCCGTAATCGTGCCAGTTATCTCTCCAAACGTTTGTGCCGCGACGGGAAGTAAACTGGCCGCGATTGTCAGCAACAAGAGGGCCATCCGATTTCGCATCAGCATGAGTTTCTCCAGTTAATACGACGTAACGAACAGCGCGGACTTTATCACCTTCGCAGGCCAAATGCAAGCCGAAGGCGTATGCGACGAGTCAGTCTCGAAGCGTAGGCGGGTGTCGGTTCGGTGTGCTCGACTCGTTTTCGGACAGACGCGGGAACGACATCGGCAACAGGGCAGAGCGGAGAGCAGCTTTACTGATGGGGGCAACAGACAGCATGCACTCGGTGGACAAGCGCTAGAGACGGAATGTCCGGGTGCTGCACGGCGTAGCTGGGCGCCTCCTTGCTGATTGGCCCAGTCCGTCGGGAAAGGCACCCGCCCCTACTCTCGGACTCAATCCGATGAGACGTCGCCAACTGGCATACCGATCCCAGGAACACAGGCGTGGAGCGGATAGACTCTCCTCTCGTACATCGCGGCGGCCCATTCCTGCATTCGATTCATCGCGTTGGACCGGTCACAAAATGCCGTTGCAAAATCGCTCCGTTGTCACGCAACTCCCCCGCGGCGTTAAACTCAATCCATCCATCTAAAGACCCCCCCCATGCATGAAACCAATCTCCCCACCCGCCGCGGAATGCTCGCCACCCTCGCCGCCGCTCCCCTGGCAACAGCCCAGCAAAAGCGCCCCCGCATCGCCTGCATCGTCACCTACTGGGCCGCCCCCAGCTCCCACGCCGATTGGATCATCACCAAGCTAATCGACGGCTACTGGTGGAAAGGCGCCCACACCCCCTCCCGCGTCGACGTCGTCTCCACCTATATCCACCAGCTCCCCGAAAGCGGCCTCGGCCAGAAGGTCTGCAAAGCCAAAGGCATCCCTATCTTCAAAACCGTCCGCGAAGCCCTCACCCTCGGCGGCAACGAACTCGCCGTCGATGGCGTTGTCCTCGTCGGCGAACACGGCATCTATCACACCACTCTCACCGGCCAGACCTACTACCCCCGCTGGTGGCTCTACCAGCAAATCATCCGCGTTTTCGAACAAAGTAAGCGCTCCGTCCCCGTTTTCAACGACAAACACCTCTCCACCAGTTGGAACGAAGCCAAGTGGATGTTCGACAAATCCCGCGAGCTCAACTTCCCCCTGTTCGGCGGATCCTCCATCCCCTTCTACTTCCGCAAGCCCGAAATCGATCTCGACATCGATACGCCCGTCAAAGCCTCCGTCGTCGGCAGCGCCGGCCGCGAAGAAGGCGGCATCTTCCACGCCATCGACGTCCTCCAGTCCTTCGTCGAACGCCGCAAGGGCGGCGAATCCGGCGTTCAATCCGTCCAGTGCATCCACGGCCCCGACGTCTGGAAATGGACCGACCAAAACCCCTGGGCCGCCAACCTCCTCGACAACATCCGCACCAGCTTCAGCTTCAAACCCGGCCACTTCCAGGCAACTGTCAGCCAACCCGGCGTAACAATCATCGAATACCGCGACGGCACGAAAGGCGCCGTCTACGCCATCAACGACGTCGGCTGGACCTACGCTGCAAACATCGAAGGCCGCAAGGACCCCTTCCTCACCTCCATGCTCGGCTGGCCCGCCCCCTTCGCCCAGTACCACGCCGCCAATGCCTTCGAACATTGGATTGTCGAAATGATGCTCACCCGCAAGGAACCGGTCAACGCGGAGCGCCTGCTCCTCTCCACCGGTATAACGTCCTACAACATGGAGTCTAACTGGGAGAACGGCCGCTACTCCGCCGTCGGTCGCCGTGTCGAAACGCCCTTCATGAACATCGCCTACCGCACCACCCGCGGCTCGCAGTTTGAAACCGGGCCGCGCCCCCCCGTCGTCCCCTACATCCGCGGATTCGAGAAGTAAATGAAGGCCAAAAACACCATCTGCCTCTGGTATGAAACGGAGGCCCATGAAGCCGCCCTCTTCTACGCCGCCACGTTTCCCGACAGCGACATCACCGCCGTCCACCGCGCCCCCAGTGACTATCCCGGCGGCAAGAAGGACGACGTGCTGACCGTGTCCTTCACTGTCCTCGGCATCCCCTGTCTCGGCCTCAACGGCGGCCCCGCGTTCAAGCACAGCGAAGCCTTCTCCTTCCAAATCGCCACGGAAGATCAAGAGGGGACCGATCGCTACTGGAACGCCATCGTCGGCAACGGCGGCAAGGAAAGCAACTGCGGCTGGTGCAAGGACCGCTGGGGCCTCTCCTGGCAGATCACCCCCCGCGCCCTGATGGACGCCCTCGCCGCCGGCGGAGCCGAATCCCAACGCGCCTTCCAGGCCATGATGAAGATGACCAAAATCGACGTCGCCGCCATCGAAGCCGCCCGCCGCCAAGCGCCCTAATCAATATCCTGATACGCCGCCGTCGTCAAAAACTCCTGGAAATCCTCCCGCGTCATCATATCCGCGAAGATCTCGGCCGCCCGCTTCTTCGCCGGCGTCCCCGGCTTTGAAGCCAACTCCGAATCAATCGCCGCCCGCACCAGCTCCGCCGTCACGCGCCGCCCATCCGTAAGCACCACCCCGTGCTTCACCCACTGCCAAACCTGCGACCGCGAAATCTCCGCCGTCGCCGCGTCTTCCATCAGGTTGTAAATCGGCACGCACCCGTTCCCATTCAGCCAGGCTTCCAAGTACTGAATCCCCACATCGACGTTCATCTGCAACCCCGCCGCCGTCACCTCGCCCGCCACCGGCTCCAGCAGGTCCGCCTCCGTCACATGCACGTCCTCGCGCAGCACGCCGATCTGATTCGGCCCCGGCATGAACTCATCAAACACGGCCTTCGCAATCGGAATCAACCCCGGATGCGCCACCCAAGTCCCATCGTGCCCGGCCTTCACTTCCCGCAGCTTATCCTGCCGCACCCGCTCCAACGCCTGCTCGTTCGCCGCCGCGTCGTTCTTGATCGGAATCTGCGCCGCCATCCCGCCCATCGCGTGAATCCCACGCTTGTGGCACGTCTGAATCAACAGGTCCACATACGCCTTTAAAAACGCCTTCGTCATCGTCACCTGCGCCCGGTCCGGCAATACTTTATCCGACCGGTGCCCCAGCTTCTTGATGTAGCTGAAAATGTAGTCCCACCGCCCGCAGTTCAACCCCGCCGAGTGGTCCCGCAACTCATACAAAATCTCGTCCATCTCAAACGCCGCCAGAATCGTCTCCACCAACACCGTCGCCCGCACCGACCCCTGCGGCACCCCGCAATACTCCTGCGCAAACACAAATACGTCGTTCCAAAGCCGCGCCTCCAAGTGGCTCTCCATCTTCGGCAAATAGAAATACGGCCCCCGTCCGCGCTTCAACGACTCGGCGGCGTTATGGAAGAAATACAGCCCAAAATCGAACAAAGAGCCCGATATCGGCTTCCCGTCGATCAGCATATGCTTCTCCACCAGGTGCCATCCGCGCGGCCGCACCAGCAGCACCGCCGTCGTCTCGTTCAGCTTATAAACTTTCCCCTCCGGGCTCGTAAATCCAATCGTCCCCCGATTGGCATCCCGCATATTCACCTGCCCCTGCAGGTTGTTGTCCCACGTCGGCGAATTGGCGTCTTCAAAATCCGCCATGAACACCGATGCCCCGGAATTCAACGCATTGATCACCATCTTCCGGTCCACCGGCCCGGTGATCTCCACACGCCGATCCTGCAGCGCCGCCGGAATCGCCGCCACTTTCCAATCGCCCGCCCGTACCCCCGCCGTCTCCGGCAAAAAGCCCGGCAACACACCCCGCCGCAACTCCTCCCACCGCACCGCCCGCTTTGCCAGCAGCTCCTCCCGCCGCGCATCAAACTTCTCCGATAGCGCCACCAGAAACGCCACCGCCTCGGGCGTCAAAATCTCGGCATAAGCCGCGTCAATCGGGTGTGTAAAGGTAACCATGGGTGCCCACTACACTACCGCCTCCCCCCGCCCGTCTGTCAACTATTTCCTGGTAACAAATCGCCCAAAACGGATCTATACTAAGGACGACCGGTGACCCCGGGTGAAGTGCCGGTCGGGGTGCAAAATGAGGCCAATGTTCGTCCTCCTGGCCTGCCTGTCATCGTCCTTCGGGCAGAGCCTTTCCGGAACCTGGTGCAACACCGCCAACGCACAGGACTGCGTAACTATCCGCCAATCCGGCGAATCGCTCCAGGCCACTTTCGCCGTCAGCGGCCGCTCCACCGGCGAAGGCGTCGGCTGGACCCGCGGCAACGCCATCAGCGTCGCCTTCCGCCGACTCGACAACAACGACATCGCCACCTGGACCGCCGAGCTCGACAACGCCGGTCGCCTCGCCGGCCGCACCGCCAATCCTAACGGCGCCATCCGCTGGACCGGTGCCTACGCCCGCGAAGCCGTCACCGGCAACATCGATCCAACGGGCTCGTGGCAACACGTCCCCGGCGCCTCCTGGGTCATCACCGCTCTCGGCAACAACCGCTACCAGGCCCAGGAAAAAGGCCTCGGCGAAGCCGCCGGCCCCGCCTACTTCACCAGCTCCGGAACGTTCAAGATCGATTACACCACCCGCGACGGCGCGATAAAGGGCTACTACGAAATACGCTTCGCCGCCGACAACCGCACCGCCACCGGCACTGTCCGCGAACTCACCGGCCCCCAACGCGCCGGCACCTCCAACTGGACCCGCATCGGCGGCGCAACAACATCAACGACCCCGCCCGTGATCACCGGCAACATCGATCCCACCGGCACCTGGCAACACGTCCCCGGCGCCTCCTGGGTCATCACCGCCCTCGGCAACAACCGCTACCAGGCCCAGGAAAAAGGCCTGGGCGAAGCCGCCGGTCCCGCCTACTTCACCAGCTCCGGAACGTTCAAAATCGATTACGTTACCCGCGATGGCGCGATCAGAGGCTACTACGAAATGCGCTTCGCCAACGACAATCGCACCGCCACCGGCACCGTCCGCGAGCTCACCGGCCCCCAGCGCACCGGCGCCTCCAAATGGACCCGCATCGGCGGTGCCACCACAACAACAAACAACAACGGATCAGAGCCCTGGCTCCCCGGCTCCTTCGATTGGGTCGCCGGACAGTTTCTCGTCGTCCACCCGCAGCACCGCGTCACCGTCTACTTGAACGGCTCCAAAATCAACGAAGGCCCTTGGGAATATCTCGGCGCCAACCGCTTCCGCTTCACCATGGAAAAGGGCGGCTACGTCGACACCGTCGAACTCAGCCCCGATGGCAAAACCCTCACCGGACGCAACAACCAGGGCAACGAACTCCGCGGCACCCGCCGCGTCACATCCCCACGCCCCTAGCGCCCGGCCCCAATTTGCCATACCATGAGCCAAGCCATGGAACGCCGCAAATTCGTCGCCGCCACCACCGCTGCCATGACCGCCACCGCAGCCACCACCACGCCCGTCCGCGCCACCCTCCTCCGCCCCGGCTACTGGGGCACCCAGTTCTACGACGAAAAGGAGCGCGCCGAGCTCAACGACGTCCTCGACGCCCAGTCCCCCTTCCGCTGGTACGGCGCCAAAACCCCCACCAAAGTCCTGCAATTTGAAAAGGAGTTCGCCGCGCGGATGCAGACGAAATTCGCACTCGGCGTCACCTCTGGTACCGCCGCGCTGCAAGTCGCCATGGCCGCCCTCGAAATCGGCCCCGGCGACGAAGTCATCCTCCCCGCCTGGACCTGGCACTCCTGTTTCAACGCCGTTCTCCTCGCCGGCGCCCTCCCCGTCTGCGTCGAAATCGATACAACATTCAACATCGACCCCGCCGCCTTCGAACGCGCCATCACCCCCCAAACCAAAGCCGTCATCGCCGTCCACCTCCAGGGCAACCCCTGCCGCCTCGATCAGGTCCTAGCCATCGCCAAAAAGCACAAACTAAAGGTCATCGAAGACTGCGCCCAAAGCGTCGGCGCCTCCTACAACGGCCGCCCCGTCGGCTCCTACGGCGACGTCAGCATCTACAGCCTCCAGCTCAACAAAACCATCACCGCCGGCGAAGGCGGCGCCGTCGTCACCAACGATCCCGTCCTGTTCGAACGCGCCTCCCGTTTCCACGATCTCGGCGGCTTCCGCGCCCCCCACCAGCAGCAGGTCGGCGAACCCCGCGTCCCCTGGCTCTTCGGCGCCAACTACCGCATGAGCGAATTCACCGGCGGCGTCCTCCTCGCCCAACTCCGCAAGCTCGACAAAATCGTCGCCGCCGTCCGCGCCAACGCCCGCCACGTCTACGACGGCATCCGCGACATCCCCAACATCCAGTTCCGCCACCTCCCCGACCCCGCCGGCGAAATCGGCGCCGGCGTCTTCTTCGACCTCAAAACCAAGGACCGCGCCGACCGCTTCCTCGCCGCCATGAAGGCCGAAAACATCACCGCCGCCAAGCCTGGCGGCTCGGTCATCCTGCCCACCCTCCCCCACATCATCGCCAAAGCCACGCCCCCCGGCTGGCCCAGCTACAGCACCCCCCGCGGCAAGGCCCTGCAGTACGGCGCCCAATCCTGCCCGCAAACCATCGATATCCTGCAACGCTTCGCCGGCGTCCCCTTGGACCCCAAATATACCCGCCAGGATCTTACCGACATTGTGGCCGCTATCCGCAAAGTCTATCCGGCGTGAAAATGGTCGGGGCGGAGGGATTCGAACCCCCGACCTCCTGCTCCCAAAGCAGGCGCGATACCGGGCTACGCTACGCCCCGACTCCTTCTAGCTTACCACCCGCGCCGCTGCCCGCTCCGCCAGCACCGCGTGCAACCGCACCATCGCCAGCGTGTCCAACCGGCAGTATTCCAACAACGCCGCCCGCGTCTCCCGCACAGAAGCCTCCCCTGAAATCTCCCCCCGCGCCATCTGCGCAAACCGCGTAATCGCCATGCTCCCATCCCCCACCGCCAGCCCCGCATAGCTCAACTCCGGCACCAACGCCGGCAGCACTTTCTTAATCGAAAAACTCCCGCCAAATTCCGGGTGATACACGTGGTGCATCACAATCGGCAACAGGTCCACCAGCCGCCGCGCAATCCGTCCCAACGGCTCCGCCAGGTCCGCAAACCGCTCCGCCAAACGCAGGATTTGCGACTTCTCATACGGGCTATAAACCACAATCGACCCCGCCTCCCCCAGCGCCGCCACCAGCCGTTCCGCCAACTCCCGTTCGCATTCCCGCCCCGCCTCGGCCAGATACTCAAAATGCTCCACTGCCCCATCCAGCCCCGGGCGAACGTGCAGGCTGTACTGCGTTAACACCTGCTGATGGCACCCATGCCCCGCATACAGCGGCAGCGTCGTCGCCACCGTCTCAAAGTCCAGGTAGTAACACGGCCACTCCATCCGCGACAGCGCATACCCCAGCTCCCGCGTGAAGACAACGTTCCCCGACAACGCCGCCATCTTCGCCCGCTCCTGCAACCCGTTCAACTTCGCCCGCGGCGGAATCTCGGCCATCGCCACCACGCCCCACTGCAGCATCGCCGACGTCTTCAACTGCGGCAACTCCAACACCGTCGGCGCCACGCCGCGGCCCAAACACTCTGACGCAAACTGCGGACACTCCCTGCACGCAGCCACCAGCGCCGCCTCCGGCCGCTCCTCGCCCAGTAGCAACGCCGCCCGCCCCTCCGCCTCCCGCGCAAACTCCGACGCCCGCGCCAGCACCGCCTCCGTCACATCCCGCCGCGCAAACAACTCCTGCACCGGCCCCCCATGCCGGTACTCGCGCGATAGCAACAACAGCGTCGCCGCGCTCACCGCCACTCCCGCCAGCTGCATCACCATCACCGTATACGCCAGGTCGTCGATGTACTGCCCCACTTTCCCCGTATCGGCGAAGCTCGACTTCACTTCAATCGCTTCCCACCCCGCGCTCCGCCGCCGCAGCAGATCCGCCCGTGCCACCCACGCCCCGGCCGAGAACTTGGCTTCAAACAGCGTGCCCGTCTTGCCGTCCGCCATCCGCTTCCGCGTCTCCGCCTCGGTCGAGACCAGCACCCCACGCGCATACAGCTCCCGCGCCCGCTCGCCCACCTCCTGGCCCTGCCGCATCCGGAACAGCTCCGCCTCGCCCGGCCGCGCGGACTGGCGCTGTCCAAACCACGCCATCCGCGCACACTGCTCCGCCCGCAACCAGTCTTGCTTGTCCAACGCCACTACGATATCGGCGTCAACAAACTTCGCATTAGCCGAGCCTCCGCGCCACTCTTGGAACGCGACAACTCCTGCGCCTCCACAGCCGCCAACGCCGCCAGGTTCACCACATCGCCCACCGAAGCATCCCGCTGCAGCACATGCACAGGCTTCGCCGGGCCCATCAGAATCGGCCCCACCACCTGCGCCCCGCCCAGCGACGACAGCAGCTTATACGCAATGTTCCCCGCGTCCAGATTCGGGAACACCAGCACATTCGCCCCGCCCTTCAAGGAGCTGAACGGATACGTCCCCTCCAGCCGCTCGCCCAGCACCGCCGTATCGGCCTGCATCTCACCATCGGCCATCAGCGCCGGCGCCTTCCCGCGCAGAATATCGACCGCTTTCCGCACCCGGTCCGACGACGCATGCCGGCTGCTGCCGAAGTTGGAATAGGACAAAAACGCCACCCGCGGCTCCACGTCGAACCGCCGCGCCGTCTCCGCCGCGCACAACGCAATCTCCGCCAGGTCCTCCGACGACGGCTCAATATTCACCGTGCAATCAGCCAGGAAATACAGCTTCGATCGCGACGTGATCACCAGATACAACCCCGAAGCCTTCGTCACTCCCTCCCGCAACGGAATCACCTGCAACAGCGGCCGCACCGTGTCCGGATAGTGCGTCGTCAGCCCGGTCACCAGCGCATCGGCGTCTTCCAAGTGCACCATCATCGCGCCGAACAAATTCGGGTTCCGTAACAGCTGCTCCGCCTCAATCCGCGTGATCCCCTTCCGCTGCCGCATCCGGTAAAACTCCTCGGCATAAAACGGCAACCGCGGATGCTGCTCAATCTCATTCACTTCCACCTTCGTCAGGTCCAGATGCAGCTCCGCCGCCAGTTCCTCAATCCGTGCCCGGTTGCCCAGCAACACCGGCGTCGCAATGCCTTCATCGATCACCGTCCGGCACGCCCGCAGCACGGTCTCGTTCTCGCCCTCCGGGAACAGCACCCGGCACTGCTGATGCCGCGCCTTCCGGATCAATAGCCGCGTCACGCCCGGCCCCGTGCCCAGCCGCGTCTCCAGGCTCCGCGCGTACTTCTCCAGGTCCACCTGCACCCGCGCCACGCCGCTCTCCATCGCCGCCTTCACCACCGCCGGCGCCTCCCGCAACACCACCCGCGGATCAAACGGTTTCGGGATGATGTACAGCGGTCCGAACTGCAAATCCTCGCCGCCATAAATCCGGCACACCGACTCCGGCACATCTTCCTTCGCCAACTCCGCCAGCGACCGCGTCGCCGCCATCATCATCTCCTCACTCACCCGCGTTGCCCGGCAGTCCAACGCACCCCGGAAAATCGCCGGGAATCCCAAAACATTATTCACTTGATTCGGATAATCCGACCGCCCCGTCGCCACAATCGCATCCGGCCGCGCCGCAATGGCATCGGCGTACGGAATCTCGGGGTCAGGGTTCGATAGCGCCAGCACCAGCGGCGTCGGCGCCATGCCCATCAGCATCGCCGGCGTCACGCAGTTGGCCTGCGACAGGCCCACGAAAACATCCGCGCCCTCCATCGCCTCCGTCAACGTCCGCTTGTCCGTGGGCCGCGCGAACATCGCCTTGTAGCGGTTCATCCCGTCTTCCCGGCCCTCGTAAATCACGCCCTTCGAATCACACATCAAAATGTTTTCCGGCCGAATCCCCAGCCGGATAAAATGCCGTGCGCACGATACCGCCGCCGCGCCCGCGCCGTTAATCGTCAGCCGCGCCGTGGCAATGTCCTTGCCCGCGATTTCCAACCCATTGATCACCGCCGCGCCCGCAATAATCGCCGTCCCATGCTGATCGTCGTGGAACACCGGAATGCGCAGCGTCTCCTTCAGCGTCTCTTCAATCTCAAAGCACTCCGGCGCTTTAATGTCTTCCAGGTTGATGCCGCCAAACGTCGGCTCCAACATCTGGCAGGCGCGAATGACGTCCTCCGCCTTCGGCGCGCGCAATTCAATATCGAACACATCGATATCGGCAAAGCGCTTAAACAAAACCGCCTTGCCCTCCATCACCGGCTTGCCCGCCTCCGGGCCAATATTTCCCAACCCCAGCACCGCCGTGCCGTTCGTCACCACGGCCACCAGGTTGCCCTTGCCGGTGTACTTATAAACCAAATCCGGATCGTCATGGATCTTCAAACACGGGACAGCCACGCCCGGCGTGTAGGCCAGGCTCAAGTCCCTTTGCGTCAAACACGGCTTGGTCGCCGTGATCGCAATTTTCCCTGCTGGTTGCGCGGAATGGTAATCCAACGCGTCGTCTTCACGAACCATAATTCCCGGACCTCCCGGTACCGTCTACCCCCATCATGCCAGAACGCGAGGCCCGCCATTCATCACCAAAAAGGTCCGATATCCCGAACATTTCAGCGGTTTTCCCTGCCATCTCGCAGTAACTCCCCTCTCCGGGGACATACGTGGCGGAGCGCAGCGTAGCCCGTGTGTCCCCAGACGCCGCACCCGCCCGCAATCGCGATGCATCCGATCGGGACGGAATCGCTGCCAGTTCCTGGATGATGACTTGGAATCAGTCAAGACTAGACCGGTCTACACTGCGCGACTTCCCGCGACCGTGCCCCCTTTTCGGGTTGAGTTGACCTTGCTAGGCTAGACTTTAGCCGCGTTGACGCACTTATGGAGATCAAGGAAGAAGAAGTATTCGGGATCGATTGGGACTGGTATGCTGTCGACACGGAGGGCAACATCGGTCACTTCGCGACTGCGGGAATTCGTCCCCTTCCGGCGAGCGTCCGTTGCTCGAAAGAAGGGCTTGACCTGGTGCACGACTTCTTCTTGAAGCGAGCTGAAGTTCGCGGGCGCGCATTTTTGACGGAAGGGTTGGAGAAGGCGTTTGGCGCCTTCAACCGGCCGGTGGATTGGGCATGCTTCCTCGATATGGCGGCTCGGGGGCTGTACTCGTTCGACACCGAGCTGATCCACACTTCGGATGCGTCCTACTATGTGGTCGCGAAACCGGAACACGGCGTGGTCCTAGCTGAGCTTCCGAACGATGTCCGTGGCGTACTTGAGCGAACTACAATTCCGGTTTCCTTCCCCGTTTCTGCGCGAATTCCAGAAGCGTTGGCACTCTAGCTAGGCAAGCGTGTTTTGCCCGCGTTTGATACTCAACTCCTGACTAACGGCGCAGCGTAGACTCTCGCATCGATCCCGAAGCGGTGCTCTGTGAAAGCAGAATATCTCTTTACAGAAATACGATATCGCGAAGCGACCCAAGTCGGAAGTTAGCCCCTATGCTGCGCCCCCCCTCCGGGGACATAGGTGGCGGAGCGCAGCGTAGCCCGTGTGTCCCCAGACGCCGCACCCGCCCGCAAACGCGTGGCATCCGATCGGAATGGAATCGCCGCCGGTTCCTGGATTGTGACTGAAAATCTGCCAGGACGAGACAGGTCTACACTGCGCGTCAAGGTATTCTCGAGCCGGTCCGACGCGCTACTTCGATCCTCCTGCGACTTTGGACGTCCGCGAATTGCCCACTCCAATCGAGCGAGGTTCGACGTCGCCGAACAGATCGTCCGCCGGGGGGACAAGCAGTCTCCACAGGGCAGTTTTCTGCATGCCCATAGGCCGCGCACAACTTAGCTTAGCGCCTGCATCTCTTCTTGAATCGCATCGGCCTCTTGACCAAGCTTGAACCAGATGAAGGCTAGAAACAGCGCAAATCCGATCAACGGGCCTGGAGAGGCCTGAAACTGAAGAAAAGCGTTCCACTCGATCCCGAGACGCTTTGCAACGGTAACGGGACCACCGCCCCACCAAATTGCGAAATGAGATGGAAATAAGAGAAGCAGTATCCACTGCAGCTCCAAGATCCTTGCACGCTTTCTCCCCAGTTCCGTCCGGAGAAATTCGGCGCAGGCTTCGGATGCGGCAGCGCTCTGCAAGGCTACCGGTCGCCCGACTTGAAGCCACCGGGCAGCCGCGTAGATTAATGTCACGCCTGCCCAGGCCCAACCTGCTCTGATCCAAGGCTCGGGGAACTGCGTAAAGTACAGCCCTGCCTTTACTGCGAACAGCGCAAGCAGCGCCGGCACTCCCCAGAACTGCAGTTTCAGTTTTCGCTCGAGGGCGTGAGCCTTAGTGCATGCGAGATCGGATTTCATCGGGGGCATTCCTCCTTGTTGGGCCTTCCAGTTTGCCTGCCAGTCCTGACTACCTTTTCCGGGGTTCATGTTCGACTCCTTGGTTGAAGCGCTCGATCAGTAACTTGCGAATCCGATGGAGCTTCGTTGAGACATTCGCGGTCGAGAGCCCAGTGATCTCGGCGATCGATTCCGAGGTTTCGCCTTCGAGGTAGAGCAGGAATGTCTGCCGATCCTGCGGTTTGAGGCCGCCGATCAGGTTGAGTAGCCTCGAGAGGGAATGAGCGCGGTCGGCGTCTGCTTGCCCATCCTGAAATCCAGGTTCTGTCTCCAGATTGTCGAGGCTCACCCACCGTGACGAGGCCCGTCGACTTCGCAGGACGTGGGAGGCGGCGGTATTATGAGCCACTCGGTATACCCAAGTCCGCAAGCTGCAGCGTCCGTCGTAAGAGGCGAAGCTCCTCCAGAGCGCCACATGAACCTGCTGTAGCAAGTCCTGCCGAAGGTCCGGATCTGATTCATAGCCCTTGGCCAAGCGATCCAAGGCTCCGCCGTAGGCGGCGATTGCGTCATCGTAGAGGCGATCTCGGTTGTCCACTATCCAGATAGTCTTTCGAAGCGCAAAGATCCTTACAAACCTGGGTGCCTTCTGCCCATCGAAACTCCTCTGCTCGCCGAATGGCAAAGCGCAACGGAGCGGGGGCGGCATCAGCGGCTGAACCGGACTCAGAACTCCGGCTGCCTTACCAAAGCATCCAATTCATGATGATCCGCCGTTAGGATGGTGCCAATCACACGCGCTGCCAACTCGATTGCGAAGCAGTCCGCAAATGAAACGCGCGACGCGAGACTCGCATCGATCCCGAAGCGGTGCTCTGTGAAAGCAGAATGAAATACCGCATCGCGAAGCGACCCAAGTCTAAAGTTAGCGCCTATGCTCCGTCTCTCCCCTAGCCGGGATACGAAGCAGCGCGAACCGCCCGCGCCGCCCCGCAACACCACCCCCTACGGAGCCTTCAAAGCCACCGTCGCCGTCGCCTGCCCCGGGTTCACCGTGACTTTATAGAACATCGGCGAAGCGCACGTAGTCCCGTTCGCCGAATACGGCGCCGTCGACGCAATCCCGCCCACCAGATACCCCACCGCCGCCGGCGCGGTCAAACTGCCCAACTGAATCACCCCATTCGCCGTCGTAGCCACGCCCGGCGCCATCGCAAACTTCGTCTCCGCACCCAGTAAAGTAGCATTCGCCCCCGCCCCGCAAGAAGGCACCGCCGCCGCCGGCGGGAACGTCTCCGCCGTATGCAAATACTGCTGCCCAGCCCCCGTCGCCGGCTGCTTCAACGTCGAAATGCTATTGATGAACGGCAGCCCGTCGATTGCCTTGGCAATGTCCACCGCGTCATGCTTCAACGCTTTCGTCGCCGCGTCCCAGTAGTAATAGCTGATCCCGCCGAAGAAGCTCGTGTACACCGTGTTGGCTTTATCAGCCATCACAATCGCCGCGCAATCGTACTGGCTCAACAGCTGCGTTGTCGCCGTGTCCGTCGTCGTCGCAATGCCCGGCGCGGCCGTCGCCGGGTCAATGTACATCGGGTTCAGAAACCCATCCATCCGCCCGCCCCGGAACACGCCGCCGTACGCCGTCACGCGCGGCTGCCCCGTCGCGTTCACCGACGCCTTCACCGTCAAATCGCGCCGGTGAAACGAACTCTCCGGATCCACCGACGTGCCCACCGGCGGCACCGCGCCCACCAGCGCCATCTGCAACGCCGCCTTCCCGCCCGTCCGCGAAGCCGCCAGCGTAATCACGCGGATACTGTCGCTATAGGTCTGGTACGCCAGGCTCCCCGTCGGCGTGTACTGCCCGTTATAAAGCTGCCCGAAGGTCAACAAAAAGTTGCCGCCCATCGGCTCCATATCGCCGCCCGTAATCGCCAGCGCCGGGTGCGTCGCCTGCGCGATGTTGGCCGCCGCAAACGCCGCGTCCAACGGCTTGCCGCCCACCACCGCGTCCACCAGCGCCTGGTAATCAATCGCCGTCGCTGTGTTCAACGTGCCCAACGCCTTCCCGCCATACCCGCCCACCACGTACAGCCAGCCGTTCTGCAGCGAGTACTGCGAATTGTTCGACTTCATCTGTGCCGCCACCGCCGCCGGCAAATTGTTCACCGTCGCCTTGCCCAGTAGCTTCTTGTTCGTCAGGTCCAGAACGTAAACCGTATCGTTCGCCATCGCCGGTGGAAACGCCGGCTGCGTCGGCGCCTGCGCGTTCGCCGGAAACCCGTGCAGCCCGTTCAGTCGCCCGCCAAACAGCACCAGCTTGTCCGCCGTCCCCGCCATCACGTAGGAATGCAGCCCCGGCACCCCGGCAATCGAAAACCCGTCCAGGGTCAATTGAAACGGGATGTCCCCCGCCGGAGCGACACTCGTTGTCACCGTCGGCGCCTGGCCGCAGGAGCCCAGCAACGCCAATAAGCCAATCAAAATCCAGTTGCGCATGGTCATCTCCTCTTACGACGCCGAACCCATCTGCTGCTTCAACCACGACAAAATCATCTGCACCTTCGCCGGCTGCAAATCCCGCGTCACCGGCATGTACGCCGGGTCGTTGATGTCGGCCGACATGTGCCCGTAGATGTCGCCCAGGAACCCGGCCACCGTCGCCTGGTCGCTAATGTCCAGCCGCGACTTCATCCCCGGATACAGCCGCGCATACGCCCCGAAAACGGCCGCAATGTCGCCCCAACCCGGCTGAGCCGGCGGCGTGTACGAACTCCACAACAGAACCGAAATCGAGGCGCCGTCCGAACTCGTGTCACTGATCGGATTGCCATCGAGATCGCTCAAAATCACAAAGTACACCAGGCTGTTCAGTGGTTCCCGCGGTGGCGGCAGCGTATTGCCCGCGGTGTTCAGCGTTAAAGTAACCGTCGCTATGCCGGCCGCGTTCGGTGACGTAATCGCGATCTTCAAATCGGTACTCGCCACCGTTTGCGGATTATCATCCAGGTGGTACTGCGCCACCCAGTTCAATGCGTCCACCGTCGCCGTCAACGGCGCCCCCGTGGAAACAAACGGCGCGCCGAACTGCAATACCTGCACCTGCACCTGCGCCGTCGTCGCCGCGCTGCCAATCTCCATCCGTACACTGGAAACCGCCACATCGGCCCATATTCCCGTCGCCGACTCCACCAGCACCGGCGTGCCGTTCCACAACAGCGCCAGCGGGTTCGTTTTCGCCAGCGTCGCCTCGGCCGCCGTCAACGGCATCGTCACCATACCCGCGTTCTTCACTAGCATGCAGTTCTTGTTCTGCGACGGCAGATTCACGTACTGCTGTGAGAAGTCGATAGCGCCAGCCGCGACCGGCTGGTACGTCGATGTAGAGGTGCTGTAGATGGCGACCTGAAATCCGCTGCTCGCCAGAAACGTACCGTTGGCCGCCATCGGCGATGGGTTCTGCAGCGCCAACTGGAACGCCGCGCCTAGGTCCACGTGCAACAGCGTGCCGCTCTGTCCCGTTCGCAACAGCGCGAACCCGGGACTCAATACGGGCGACGGCGCCGCCACCTCCGTTGACTTCGCCACCGCCCTGGCCACCACGGCCTCCCGTGCCGGCGTCTTTCGCAGTTGCACCGCGGCATTCTCAGTGGATGCGGTGGGCGTAACGGGGACGGCCAACTGTCGGCCGGGAAGCACCTGCGCCAGTTCATTCGCCTGCGTCGGTCCAAAGGAGCCCATCATCCGCCCATAACAAAACAAATCACCCGGAGTCAGCAGGTTCTGGGGAGAATTCTGATGCAAATCAGCTGTAAATCGAACAGAAATACCCAAGCCGGAAGCTGCTTTCAGCGCCACCAGCAGCGGCGAAGACGAGATGTCTCCCGTCCACGTCACGTTCTGCAGTACTCCCATCCATGTTCCCACCGCCAGCCAACTCCCCCCGTCGTCGGGCGACGGCGGCGTAATCCGCGCATTCAACTGCCGCAACTCCGCCACCGACAACGCGCCCCAGAACCCCGCCCCATTCGGCAGCGTCACAAACAGGTTCACCCCAAACAACGCGCTCCGCCCCTGCTGATCCGGGTCCAGGTCCACCATCTTGGCAATGCCCAACGCCGCCCCAGAAGCGTCCTGCAGCGGTGTCGAAGGGCTCGGCGATTGCACCGTGCCCCCAATCAGCGGATCCCCGCCCGTCACGGCGGCGCCATCCGGTCCCACCGCGCTCAGCACCGTGCACTCCTCCAGCCACCACTGCGCCACCCCCAGCGCATTCCACCCCGCCACCTGCGGGATGTACTGGTTGTTCGGCCCCTCCAGTTTCGTCGACGCCTCATAGTTCGGCGTGATGTTGTTGATCGTGCTCGGGCCGGTAAAAAACAGGCCGCCGAAGTGGATACGCGGTAGGTCCAGGTAGCTCATGGGGTTCCTCCAAAAAAGGCCGAAAATGGTAAAATAAAAATAGCGGAAATACAGCCACAATTACGGGCGTGGCCAGCCAGTCAGCAAAGAGTATATACCGAACTCTGGCACCCGCGGGAAGCAGTATCACCCACGCAGCAACACCCCCCTCCGGGGACTGGCTTCAGCCTGTCCCCAAACGCATTTGCGTTTTCGCAGGACCCTCCCAAATGTTTATGAAAACAAAGGGACTTGCCTATCTGCTCCGGTAAAGAATCTCCACCGCGTTCCGCACATACTGCTCATCGCTCAGCCCCTCCACCGCCTCCGCCGGGAACTCCACCAGCCCCCGCAACCGCCCCGCCAACTCCCGAAAAAACTCCACCCGCGCCCCGTCCTCCAACTGGTCCCGCCGCACCAGCGCATCCAACGCCACACCCGCCAACACCGGCGTCACCCGCTGCCGCAACCGCGCCGCCAAATGCGGATGCTCCAGCATGGAATTAAACTTCCCTGCCAACAGCTTCTGCCAGTCCGGCGGCGCCATCTGCCGCGTCCGCACCACCACCGTGTTCGCCGCCAAGTCCCCAATCCGCTGCCCATACTGCGACGCCAGCGCCACCGCACCGCCCACCAGATAAAACGCCGGCAACATGTCCACCGGACGCAGCAGATTCCGCACCACAATCTGCGAGACATGCATCGGCAACCCATCCCGATCCATCACCCGGATCCCCAACAGCCGCTTCCCCACCGTCTGCCCCTGCCATAGCCACTCGCTCAAAATCCCATACCCCAGCGACACCACGAAATACATCACCGTCGCCAACCCCTGCGCCGCGTCCGCGCTGAACGCCCCCACCACCGCCATCGCCTTCTGCACCAGCCCGCCCGCCACCATCACAATCGCCAGGTCCACCCAAAGCGCCAACAACCGCGGCACCGGCCCCGCCAGCGGCAACGAAAACGCCATCCCCTCCGGCGTCTGCAACACCAACAACGGCTCGTTATAGAGAGCTTTCATTCGCCCCTCCCCGCCACAGGAACAGTGTCAACGCCCCCAACTGCACCACCCCAAACGCAATCTTCAACGCATACGGAACCACCGGCTCGTGATACTGCGAAAAGAACGACTCCACAATCCCCGCCCACACCAGCAGCACCGCCACCCCGCCCGCCATCGTCACCATATCCGGCAACACCGCGCGCAACCGTAGCCGCCGCGGCAACCGGTTCCCCCAGCCAATCAGCGCGTGCCCCAAAACCAGCCCCGCTTGCCCGGCCAGCAAAATGGCCGGAATCTCCACCGACCCGTGCGGCAATATCCACCCCATCAAAAACACCAGCTGCCCATCGACGACGTAATCCAGCGCCACCGCGCCCAGAATCACGCCGTTATAAAACAGCATCACAATCGTCCCCAACCCCCACGTCATCCCCAGCCCCAGCGTGAAAAACGCCACCTGCGTATTGTGCGTCATCAACTCCGCCGAAAACCGCCCCCGCGCCTGCGAAATCTTCTTCCCTTGGTCCTCCATCTCCTTCTGCACCCGCTGCGTCGGCGTCTGCTGCCCGTGGCCAAACGGCAACAGCGCCCCCTTCGCCGTCGGGTCAATCCGCAGCGCCACCGCGCCAAACAAACACCCCACCAGAAACAGCCCGATGCTCAGTAAACCCGCCATCGCGTGCCGCCGCACCGCCGCCGGAAACGCCGCCGTAAACCACTGCCACCACCGCCCCCGGCTCTTCTCTTTCCCGCGCACATAAATCCGCGCATAACTCCGCGCAACGAGTTGCTCCAAATACCCCCGCAACTCCCGCTCCGCCGTCAAATGCCGCACCTCCGCCAGGTGCGCCGACGTCTGCTGATACAGCCGGTAGAACTGCTCCGTCCGCGCCAAATCCCACGCCGGATCCGGGTCATTCTCTAGATAATCCAGGTCCTTCTCCAGCGCCGTCCACACCGGCCGCGCCGTCTCCAGAAATCGCTGCAGGTCCAGGATCATAGCAGTTGCCTCTGCTTTACCTCGTCGTAGAGCGACAACACCTTCGCCGCCAGCGCCCCCGGCTCCACCATGTGGAACCGCACCCCATGCGTCCGCAACGACATCTCCAACTCCCGCAGCGCCCGCCACTGCAAATGCCCCGCCAATCCCGCATACAAATCCGCATCTTCCGACGCCAGCACCGGCGCCACCCCGCCCGGCTGCAGCATCACCACATACGGCAGATGCCGCTGCCCCAGCAGCGTCGCGGCTTTGTCCAGGCTCAACGCCGCCGATGGCTCATCCAGCGCCGTCAGCAAAAACAACAACGACCGCTTCGGCACCCGCGTCCGCAGGAACGCCGCCAGCTCGAAAAAGTCCGCCGGCACCGGCTCCGGCTGCGCGTCGAACATCGCCTGCCGGCACGCCGCGTAGTGCGCCTTCCCGTTCCGCGCCCGCAGGAATCGCGACACCTCCCGGTGAAACAGAATCACGCCAAACCGGTCCCCACGCTGCTCCGCCGCCGTGCCCAACAACAACGCCACCCGCAAATACTCATCCAGCGCCGAATGATCCCCGAACCGGCGCGCCATCAGCCGGCTCACGTCCACCACGGCGTAGATCTCCTGCATCCGCTCCGTCTGAAAAACCTTCGTAATCGGCACCCGCCGCCGCGCCGTCGCCTTCCAGTGAATCTCGTCGTACCCGTCTCCCGCCGTGTACTCGCGCAGCTTCTCAAACTCCCGCCCCTTGCCCACCTGCCGCATCAGCCGCGCGCCCATCTGCCCCCGCACCCGCGCCAGCAAACTCCCGTATTTCCCTGCATCCGGAAGCACCTTCACTTCCAATCCCAACGCCAACCCGCGTCCGCACTCCCACAACCCTAACGGCGACCGCACCGACACATACAACTTTTCCAACGGATACCGCCCGCGCTCCCGCGGCGTCATCCGCCACGTCAACGCATACTCCGCCTCCCCCGCCCGCAACCCCAACCCAATCTCCTCCGCCGCGCAATCAAACGACGGCGGCAACGCCAACCCCGCCATCGCCTTCCCAGCCAACGCCACCGGCTTCCGCAGATGCACCGTCAACCCCGCCTCCCGCGCCTGCGCCATCTGCCCGTCATCGTCGGAAAACGCCGACATCCCCTCCAGCCGCTCGCGCCCGAACCACGCGTCCACCGCGCACACCACCGCCAGCAAAAACACCGCCAACGCCACCAACGGCAACAACTCCGGCCACACCGCCGCGCCAATTCCCAGTGGCGCCGAACAGAGCCCCACGAGCCAAACCAGCGCTGGCGCCGGCCGTATCATGCCGGAACCGGTACACTCGCCAACACGCGTTTCACCGCTTCCTCCACCGTCAAGCCCTCCACTTCAAACTCCGGCCGCAGAATCAGCCGGTGCTCCAGCACCGCCGGCGCCATGAGCTTTACATCGTCCGGCGTCACAAAGTCCCGCATCGACATCGCCGCGTTCGCCCGCGCCGCCGCCAGCAGCGATTGCGTCGCCCGCGGCCCGGCGCCGACAAGCACGCTCTCCTCCTGCCTAGTCCGCCGGACAACATCCAGCACATACCCAACCAGCTCTTCCCGCATCCGCACCTGCGCCAACGCCCCGCGCAACGCCCCCAGCCATTCGCCCGAAAGCAGCGCCCGCACACCACCCTCCGCCAATCGCTTTTCCGGCGCGTCCCCGGCCAGCATCCGCCGCGCCAGCTCCAGCTCCGTGTCCCTCCCCGGCAGCGGCATCCGGATCTTCATCATGAACCGGTCCTTCTGCGCCTCCGCCAGCGGATAGGTGCCCTCAAATTCAATCGGGTTCTGCGTCGCAAACACCGTGAACCCCGCGGGCAACTTGTACGTCTCCCGGTCCATCGTCACCTGCCGCTCCTGCATCGCCTCCAGCAGTGCGGACTGCGTCTTCGCCGGTGCACGGTTGATCTCGTCCGCCAGCACATAATCCGCAAAAATCGGCCCCGGCGCAAACGTGAACTCGTTCTTCTGCAGGTTGAAAATGCTCGTGCCCGTAATATCGGCGGGCATCAGATCGGGCGTAAATTGAATGCGCTGAAAACTCCCCCCCAGCACCACCGCCAGCGTCCGCGCGAGTAGGGTCTTCGCCACGCCGGGCACGCCTTCCAGCAGCGCGTGTTGCCCGCACAGAATGGCGATCAGCGCGTGGTCCACCGCCTCTTCCTGGCCAATCACCACCTGGTGAATCTCCGCCCTGACCACCGTCAGCGCCTGCTGCATCTGTTCCAAGTTCATGCCGATCCCTTTCGCAGCCGCACGGCCGCCTGCAACGCAACGTATCCCTGCCGCAAATCCTTCAACCCGCGCGCGTGTTCCAACGCCGCGTCCATCTCCTCGGCCCGCCCCTTGTGCCACGACGGCAACAACGGCCACGCCCGCTTCCATTCGCCCACCAGCGTCTCCAGCAGCTTCCCGCGCGGCACCCTTTGCGCCAGCAATGTGCGCAACGAAGCCGCCGGCTGCGGCGCCATCCCCGCCGACACCGGCTCCCGCGCCGGCATCAGCGAAACCGAGTTCCGCCACACAAACAGCAAGGCCGCCCCCAGCATCAGCGCGATCGCCGGAAACAGCCGGTACCGCCGCAACAACACGCCCACCCCGCCCGATTCCGTCACGCCCAAATGCGACTCATCAAACACCACCGGCAGCCCCGCGCCAAACAGCCGCGCGAGCAATTCCGTGTTCCGCTTCTCCTGCAACTCCCCGTTCCGCAACGCCGACCCATCGGCCAAAAACAACACCCGCCCCCGCTCCGCCAACCGGCACCGCTCCCGCTCGCCGATCAAACAATTCCACTCCGCCGCCCGCAACTCCACCTCGCCCCGCCCCGCCGAAACAAAGCCCAGCTTCTCCGTCCGCAGTGCCGACTTCCCCCTTGATGGCACGGCCGCCACCAGCAGCGTCCCGCCCGCGCTCAACAGCCGCTCCACGTCTTTCGTATCGGCCATCATCAACGGCGACGCCCCCATCGCCACATACAACGCCCGCTGCGGCCGCGCCTCTTTCCAAGGCTCATAACTCCGCGAAACCGTCACCCCTGCCATCCGCCCCAACGCCAGATACAGCACCTTCGTCCCCAACGGATCGGACCGCATCGTCGACCACTCCGGGTACACATCGCCCTGCGCCATCGATTGCATCATCCGCGGAATCAGCAGCGCCACAAACCCGGCAATCAGCACGAAAGGAGCCAGCTTACGCATTGCGACGCATCTCCTCCCACGTCATCCGCAACGCCTGATAACTCTCCGCCCCCGCCGCGCCAAACCCATACCAAACGCCCTCATACTGCCGCAGCCCCGCGCCAAATCCCTCCAGCGCCACCGGCACATCGCGCAGTCGCCGCGCCAGCTCCCGCCCGTATTCCATGCCCGTCTTCGCCGGCTGCAGCGTGACGAGACCCTTCTCCCCCAAATACCGCAACCCCGCCAAATGCAGCGCCCGCATCGCCAGCCGGAAGTCGCCCTCGGCCGCGAACCGGTCGGCCATCCGCAGCCATTCGTCCTCCACCAATTGGTCCGCCGAAACGGACTCGTCCTCCAGGTTCACCGTTGGCGCCACGGCCACCGCCGCCGCCGTCGCGGCCTTCTTTGCCGCCTTCCGCCGCGTCAACAGAATCATCACCAGGCACCCGGCGGCGATCACCGCCGCCCCGATCATCGCCCACCGCAATAGTTGCGCGTTCACGCTCCACCGCGCCGCGTTCATATCGGCGCCCGGCAGCTCATCGGGAAACAGGCTTTTGTAGAAATCGTAGAGCCACTGGACCCACTTCCCCAGCGCTTGAAACAGCCCGCGTAGCCACGCCCCGTTGCCCGTCTCGCCATCGGCCTTCGGCATCTTCCAGGCGAACTCGGAGTCCCGCAAAACGTCGTCAATCTGCCGGTCCAACGTCACTTTGTCCAACGGTTTTTCCTGCGCCGCCACCGGCCCCACCGCGCCCAGCAACAGCAACCCCACCATCACGCCCGCCGCCATCCGCCGCAGTGCCCCGCGCAGATCCTCGCCGCCCCGCGCCGCCTGCGCATAAAACGCCCGCACCGCCGCCAGCGCGCCCGCCACCGGCTCCAGCGTCGCGAAGGCGATCAGCATCGTCACCAGCACCGTGCTCAAATTCATCATCCGCCCGGCCAGCCGCACAATCTCCGTCTGCAGGCCGAAGAACGACTTCAACAACATCGGCACCACGATCCACAGCACCAGCAGATTCACGAAGAGCAGGATCCACAGCAGCGTCAGAATCAACAGCGCCATCGCATGCGCCCGTGTATCGGCCCGGCCCAGCCGCCACGCCTCGCCCACAAATCCCCGCTCGCGTTCCAATGCCGACAGGCCCACGTTCCGCAGAAACGCCGCCACCCACGGGAACGGCACGATGGCAACACTCGCCACCATCAGCCCCGGCATCCGCAACGGTTGCCAAGCCGCCTGCACCAGCGCCAACCGCGCCAGCGCGCTCCACCCCGGCGTCGTCACCGCGTCCCCCCGCAGCACCTGCAGGCAGTCCCGGCTGAACACGCCCTGCGCCACGTGCTTGGCCACATACAACCCAGCCAGCAGAAAACTCATGCCAATAATCCGCTCGGCCCCATACGCGCTCCGCGTCATCTCCAGCAGAAAATCAATCAGCACCCACGTAAACGGCAGCGTCCCGCACAGCCACAGAATCCAGCTCCGCGCCGGCAACTCGCGCAGCAGCCCGGTGGCTTCTTCCAACATCCACACGCCGCCCGGCTTCACTCGTCCACCCCGCGCGACCACGCCGGCGGCGCCTGCTGCAGCACGTAGCCCACCGTGTAGAACCACACGAATGCCGCCGCCAATCCAACCACCGCCGCCGCCGCCCACAGCAACCACCGCGTCCCTGCTGGCGCAGTTGGCGCCGCCGTACGCGCCGATAAACACTGCACGCACAGCAACCGTCCGTCATGCTCCGTCACGCACTCCCGGCAGTAGAAACGCCGGCACTCCGGACACCGGCTGACAGCCTCCCTCTGCGCGTGTGCCCAGCAACGTTGCCGCGCCAGCGTCTCCGTCACGCCTTACTCCCGCCCGTGGCCAATAGCAGGATCCACCCGGCCAGCCCAGCCACCGCATGCCACGCCGCCCGGCCCACCGTCTGCTCTTTCATCCACAGCCACTCCACGTCATCCGGCCTCGCCCCGCCGCGGCTCACCGCCTCCACAAATCCCCCCAACGATTTCACCGCCGAATACGCCAGCACCCCCCCATCGGCCAGCGCCAATACCAATACCACCAGGCTCACCGTCGTCAGCAGCAATCCGGTCGCGCGCCAGCGCAACGCCGCCATCACCGCCATCAGCACCTCGGCAAACAGCAGCGTGGCGGAGAAGCCCAGCCCCGTGTCCATCTTGTTGCCGAAGTAAAAACCAGCCAACAGCAGCGCGTGCATCACCATCATGCCGAAGAAGACATGCAGCAGCAGCGGCGTATTCTGCGGTGCCGGTGCCACGACTGGGGCCGCCGGCATATCCACCACCGTCAATCCATCCGGCGCCAAACGCCCCTGCGTGCCCTCGGTCAACAGGCGCAACTCCGGCAGCACCGCCCGCGCCTGCGCCATCGTCTTCACGGCCTCGAGCGTAATCGTGCTCACCGCCGTATGCAGCACCAACCGGCAACGCGGCCCGCGAGCCAGGTACCCGATCGCCCAAACGAAAATGCCCCCCGGCAACAGCGCCCACAACTTCCACGCGCCCCGCGGCGCCAGCAACAGCACCAGCGTGAGAAACGCGGAAATCCCCAGCCAGCACGCCCGCCACATGTTCCACAGCGGAAACTCCGTCAGCACAAACGCCTGAATATCCCGTAACCGGAAGCGCGCGTAGCGGTCGGAAAAGCGCGACGAATTCACGTACAGCAGCGCGTCGCCCTCGTGCCAAAGTTCGGCGTACCGCATCGGTCCCCACTCGCGCGGCAACAGCAAACGGCGGTCCGTCATGGCTGCACCCCGCGCCCGCTGGTCAGCGGAATCACCCAGGCAACAATCCAAATCACCGCCGCCACCTGCAGCGCCGCGATGACGAGCGTCAGCCACAATCGCCAGCGGCTCCGCGGGAACACCGGCGATGGCGCGTTCCAGAACTTGAAGGCGAAGAACAGCGCGGCGGGCGTCGTCACGATGGGCAGCCAGCACAGCAGCATCGGCAGCGTCACCAGGCCCAGGGCGACGGAATCGTAGTTCACCCGCTCATGCAGCGCCGGCGTCTCCTGCCGTTCAAAACACGTAGGACACAGGTGCCCGCCCGCCCCCGCGTCCAGGTCGCACAGCGCGCACAGAAACCGCCCGCACGCATCGCAATGCGCCACGGCGCGGTTGGCCGCGTGGTTATAACAACTGGCCTCCTCGCCCGTAACAACGCGCTCCGGCAGGGCCGGCTTCGGCGGCCGTAGCGCCACCGGAAACACCGTCACCGCCACCTCGCGCGCACACATGGGGCAGGGAAGCGCGAACTCCTGATTCCAGTTCGTGGGTGGGATCCGCGCCGAACACGCGCCGCAAACGACGTATCCCATCCATCAGCTCCCGGTCACCACACGCGTGTCGCAAACGCGGTCGTGCAGCGCGCGCTTCTCCTCGTCCCACCCGGCCATCATGTAGCCGATGTAGAGCGTGAACGCGCTCAACATATGCGCGAAATACCGGCCCACTCCCAGACTCCACGTCATCGGCCCGCCGCGCGCGCGGATGACCTTCAGGCCCAGGATCATCTTCCCCGGCGTGGCGCCCTTGTTCACCAGGAACCAGGCTTCGTAATAGGCCGCCGCCGCCAGGCTCATCACCACCGCCAGCGCCATCGTCCCCACCAGCCACGGCAGGTCCGGACCCTTCTGCTTGTCCATGCGCGCCAGCACGACGAACATCGGAATCTGAAACACGTAACCCGCGATCGATGTGATGGTGTTATCGATCATCCGCGCCACCAGCCGGATCCAGAACCCCGCAAACGGCTTGGCCGCGGCCAACGGCGCCAGCCCCTCCCGGATCCGCTGCAGCACCGTGCCCTTGCACCCAGCGCACACCAGCCCGCCGGCCAGCGAGATCATCTGTTCCTGCGGGAAACGCTGCTTGCACTGCTGGCACGGCTCGGTGGGCACCGGCGGCGCCAACGTGCTGAACGGCGCCCAATTCTCCATCCCCGCGCGCCATACCAGCGTCGACGCGGTCACCGCGCCCGCCATCGCCAACCGTTGCAGCTCAGCATCCTCAACCGGCCCCGCCTGCTGCCCGTTCACTGCGTAGTACCAGCTCATTCGGGAGCCTTTAGTTTACTCCTTTGGCAACACAGGCCGGACGAAATCCGGCGCCGCGTCTCCCCAGATGTGATGCTGGAACCACTCCAGATTGTGCCGCATCACCGCCCGCATCGACTTCGGTTTGGTGATCCCATGCCCATAGCCCTTGTACACAATCAGCTCCACCGGCACGCCCCGGTCCTCCAGCCCCTGCCGCAGTTCATACGCATTCGCAATCGGCACGCGCCGGTCCAGCTCGCCGTGCTGGATCAACGTGGGCGTGCGCGCCTTGTGGATGTAGCTCATCGGCGAGGTCTTCTGATAGATCGCCGGATCGTCCGCCGGATCATCGCCCAGGTACTGCATCGTGAATGGCGTGATGTCGGTGTTGTAGTAGTACGTCGCCCAATTGGAAATCCCCGCGCCCACCGACACCGCGGCGAACTTCGCGGAACTCGCCGTCAAAAACGCCGAAATATAACCGCCCTGGCTCCACCCCATCACGCCCACTTTCTTCTCGTCCACATACCCTTTGGCGATCAAATGGTCGACGCCGCTCTCCACATCCCACGCGTCGCCCACGCCCAGATTCCGCACGTTCAACTGCCGGAACTTCTCCCCGTACCCCGCGCTGCCGCGATAGTTCACGCGCAGAATCACCGCCCCCCGCGCCGCCCAGATGTCGGTCGGATAATACCGTCCGCCGCTCACCTTCTGCGGCGTATCAATCCCCGTCGGCCCGCCGTGAATCACGCACAGCAGCGGATACTTCTTCGCCGCGTCGAACCCCGCCGGCCGCGTCAACACGCCCTCAATCTCCGCGCCATCCCGGCTCTTCCACGAGATCACTTCGCTCGTGGGCAGCGTCCAATCCTTCACTTGTGCCGACAAATCCGTCAGCTTCCGCGGCGCCCACTTGCCCAACTCCGTCACAAAAATCTCGCCCACATGCTCCGCCGTCGCGATGGTCAACGCCGCCATCCGCCCATCCTTCGTCATCGTGAAATCCGAACCCGCCGGCCCCAGCGAAACCCGCGTAATCTTGCCCGAAGCCACGTCCGCCCGGAACACCTGTGCCTGGGTCCGCTGCATGCCCGTAAAGGTAATGCCATCCGCGCGCCAGTCCACAATCGACGGCTGCTCATCGAACGCATCGCTCACCGACCGCACCGCGCCGCCCTCCGCCGAAACCACCGCGATCCGGGCATTGGCGTGGAAAAACTTCGGATTCCCCATCGCCGACCGGAACGCGATCCACTTCCCATCGGGCGACCACACCGGCCCCGAATCCGGCCCCGGCGTGTCGACAATCTTCTTCACCGCATCTCCACTCAGCGTCAGCACATAAACGTCCGACGTCGCGCTCTGCACCAGGTCCGGATTCTTCGCCGCGCTGAATGCGATGCGCTGCGAGTCCGGCGCCCACGCAAACCCACCCACCGAATACGCCTGCCCCTTCGTCCGCTGCGTCCCCGCCAACGGCGCCCGCAGGGCGTCAGCCACCGCCAACGTCCACAGGTGCGAATGCAAATAGTCCCGCCGCACGACTTCAAATTCGCCCAGTTGTTTCTTCCGATCCTCCGGCCGTTTCTCCGTCGCCGTGTACGCAATCTGCGCCCCGTCGGGCGACCACTCAAACCCCTGCACGCCGGTCTCCGATTTCGTCAGCGCCACCGCCTCGCCACCATCCGGCCGCAGCACAAATACCTGTGCTTTCCCGCCTTCGCCCTCCCGGGTAAACGCCAGCCACTTCCCATCGGGCGACCACGCCGCCCCACTCTCCGATTTCTTCCCGCGCGTCAACTGCCGCGCGCCGCCCCCACCCGTTTCCGCCAGCCACAGGTGCGTCACAAACGCGTCCTGCTCCCAATCGGTTTCGCTCACGCTGTAGGCGACGTATCTACCATCGGGCGAGATCACCGCGCCACGCGCGGTCTTCAGATTGAGTAAGTCGTCGATCGTGGGAACACCGGCCACCAGCGTGGCGGAAACAAGGAGAAGTCCAGGAATCAGTCGCATCTAACCCTACAGTGTAGAGGTATACTGAGCAACATCGCGTTCGACCCCTATGACTGAGCCGGAAGATATAACGCAACTGTTACACCGCTTCCAGGCCGGCGATGAAGATGCCCAATCGCAACTCATCAACGCCGTGCACGACGAACTGCGCCAGATCGCCGCCCGCTACATGCGCCGCGAAAAGGGCGACCACACGCTGCAGACCACAGCCCTTGTCAACGAAGCTTACATGAAGCTGGTGAATCTGAAGATCGCCAACTGGCAGGACCGCGCCCACTTCTACGCCGTCGCCGCGCGCGTCATGCGCCGCATCCTGGTCGACCACGCCCGCAAGCACATCGCCGGCAAGCGCGGCGGTGGCATCGACATTCTGCCCCTCAACGAAGGCCTCGTTTTCACGCCCGGCCGCAGCAGTCAAATTGTGCAGCTCGATGAAGCTCTTTCCCGCCTCAACGAAACCGACGAGCGCGCCGCCAAGGTCATCGAACTGCGCTTCTTCGGCGGCCTGTCCGTCGAAGAATGCGCCGAGGTAATGGCCATCTCCCCGCGCACCGTCAAGCGCGAATGGATGTTCGCCCGGGCGTGGCTGCGCACCGAATTCGGCCTCGGACCCGAAGAGGATGCGGCGGCTGTGTAGACGCCCCGCGCTACAGCAAAAACTCCAACGCCTTCCCATCCGCCACCCGGAACGGCCGCCCGATATTGCTCACATACTCCTTCCGCGGATCAATCCCCAGCTTCGCGAAAATGGTCGCCGCCAGGTCTGGAATCTCGACAGGCTTCTCCTTCACATACATCCCATCCGCATCGCTCGCGCCCCACACTAATCCGCCCGGCACGCCGCCCCCCGCCAGCACCAGCGAATAGCAGTTCGGCCAATGGTCCCGCCCCGCATTCACATTGATCTCCGCCGTCCGCCCGAACTCACCGCTCACAATCACCAGCGTCGAATCCAACATCCCCCGCTCGCCCAAATCATCCAGCAACGTCGCGAATGCCTTATCCAGTTCCGGCAAAAAATCATTCGCCAGCGTCGGGAAAATGTTCCCGTGGTGGTCCCACGCATTGTCGCCGCGCGCCACCGTCACAAACCGTACACCGGCCTCCACCAATCGCCGCGCCAGCAAACAGCCCTGCCCCATGCTGGTTCGCCCATACCGCTCGCGCAGTTTCTCCGGCTCCTGCCCCACGTCGAAAGCCTTCTTCGCCAGCGGCGATTTCATCAGATCAAACGCCGACTGGTAATACGCATCCAACGTCTCAAACGTATCCGTCGTGTCGTAACGCCGGATCTTCTCATCCACCAACGCCTGCAGCCCGCGCCGCCGCTCCACGCGCGCCCAATCCACGCCCATCGGCAAGTCCATATCGCGCACCGCGTACTTGGCGACATTCACCTCCCCGGCTGAAAACGGATTGAACCGCGGCCCCAGAAACCCCGCCCGCGCATTGTTCCCGCGCGGCTGCGGTACAAACACATACCCCGGCAACTCATTCCGCGGCCCCAGCTCTTTCATGACAACAGACCCAATCGCCGGCGCCAGGACCGTTGGCAACGCATCGTGCCCGCTCAGCCACAATGTCTGCGCCGCCCCATGTGCCGATTGCTTATGCGTCATCGAACGGATCACCGTGTACTTATCCGCCCGCTTCGCAGTCAACGGCAAATGCTCGCAAACCTGCAACCCCGCCACGTTGGTCGAGATCGCCTTGAACGGCCCGCGATACTTCGCGTCCCCATTCAACTTCATGTCGAACGTGTCCAGATGGCTCAGCCCGCCCGCCAAAAACAGATGAATGATCGAAAGGTCTCGCGATGGCGCTGCCGCCCGCAGCCGCAGCACATCGCTCCAACTCAGCGACCCCAACGCCGCAATCGACCCCATCCGTAAATACGATCGCCTGTCCATCATGTCAGTGGTTGTACAAAAATTCCTTCGAGTTCAATATCGCCCACAGCGCGTCCTGCAATACCGCCCGCCGCTCCCCGCCCGCCAAGGCCGCGTCCAACGCCGCCCGCTCGGCCGCCGTCGGAAACCGCGTCAACGTGCGCAAAAACACCGAATTCACCACATCCCCCGTCATCCATTGCGAAATCACATTCCCATCAAAAGCCAGCTTCTTCTGAATCGTCTCGCCGCTGATCAGATGCATCGTCTGCGCAATATCGGGCTGCGCGTCGCGCTCGCAAATGATATCCCGGTTCAGCCGCCCAAACGTCGACAGCATATAGTTCGCTCCCGCGTACACCTGCATCGCCCGCGTCCCCGGCGGATACCCGGCAAACTTATCCGGCACCCCGGTCACCTGCGCGATGGCATCGGTCAACGTCTCCGCCCCCAGCCGCCGCATCCCGAACCGCGAATAATTCAAAACATCCCCGCGATTCGACTCATTCGGCTCCGCGCTCAACTGGTACGTCCGCGACAACAGAATCGTTCGCACCAGCCGCCGGATGTCGAACTTGTTCCGCGCAAAATCCGCCGCCAGCGCGTCCAGCAGCGCCGGATTCGTCGGCGGATTCGTCACCCGGAAATCGTCCACTTCCTCCACCAGCCCACGCCCCAGATACTGCTTCCAAACCCGGTTCACAAACGCCCGCGCAAAGAACGGATTGTCCGCCCGCGTCATCCACCGCGCCAGCGCCTCCCGAATGTCTCTGTCCTGCTCATCCGGCTCCAACCCGCCGTCCAGATACTTCGGCGTCACCGCCTTCTTCGTCTTCGGATGCGTAACGACGCCTTCTTCGTTATAGACCGTCGCGTTCTCATCGTTCTCGTAAACCTCCTTCACGCCCACCCGCGCAAAGAACGCCGCGAACCCATAAAAATCGTCCTGCGTCCACTTCTCCCACGGATGGTTGTGACACTTCGCGCACTCAATCCGCACGCCCAAAAAGATCTGCGAAATGTTGGTCGCGTGATCCGCCGCATTCGAGTCAAACGAGATGTTGTAGAACGACGACGGCCCCTTCCCAAACAGGTGCGCCCCCTGGCTCAGCACCAGCCCCGTCACCAACTGGTCGTAGGGCCTGTTCTCCGCAAACGCCCGCCGCAGCCACTCGTAGACAATCCGCCCACCCTTCGCCCCGGCCTCCCGCGTCCCGGCCCGCGCCAACTCCGCCATCTTCAACGCCCACACCTCGGCAAACTCCGGCTGCGCCAACAACCGGTCCACCACCGCCGTCCGCTTATTCGCCTCCTTCGAACCCAAAAACGCCCGCGCCTCCTCCTCGCTCGGCAGCTTCCCCACAACGTCCAAATACACCCGCCGCAAAAACTCAGAATCCCCGCTGACCGCCGACGGCCGAATATTCAACTTCTGCAACTTCGCAAACACATGCTCGTCAATGAAGTTATTCCGCGGCACCCGCGCATACCCCGCATCCGCCCGCGACCCCGCCACCAAAATCCGCGCCGCCACGGCCCTGCCCATCGTCCGCACCATCACCGCCGTCTCGCCCGTCTGCAACGCCCGCGCCTGTCCGTTCTTCCCCACCTGCACCACGTCCGGATTGTTCGACGAATACTGCACCAACTGCGTCAAATCGCGCACCGACCCATCAGAGTAATACCCCACCGCCACCAACTGCTGCGTCGCGTCTTTCCCCACCAGAATCCGCTCCTGCGGATACACCCGCAGCTCCGTCATCCGCGGCGCCGCGCCCGCATCATACGGCGCGCCCTCGCGAATCCATTCCGCAATCGTTCGATACTCCAGCGAATCCGCCGCAAACCGAAACCCGCCCCCATGCCCAACCGCCGCGGTGGCTTTCAACAACACCAAACTCTTCTCCGCAGCCCCCCTATCAATCCGCTTCGAAATCGCCTCAAAATCCAACGCCGGCTCATACCCGAACAGCGATAGCTTAAACCCCCGTTGCCCGCGAATCGACCCATGGCAATTCGCCCCCGAACATCCCCCCATCGTAAAGATCGGCGCCACGTCGTTCACGAAGCTCTTCTTCAAAACAGCCCCCGACGCCCGCACCGTCACCGGCACCGTCGTCAACCCTGCCGCGCACTTCGCCGTCAACCAAGTCGACCCCTTCGCCTTCGCGACAACCCGCCCGCCAACCCACTCCGCGATGCCGCCATCGGCCACCGTCAAACTACACCCATCCCCATCCACCACAACAGTCTGCCCCGCGCCCACGCCGAACAGCGTCACCGACGGCGGATACACCGCCGGCGCCGCGCCCACGCAAACAGCCATCAACCCAACCGCGAACTTCATCGTTTCCCCTCCACAAGCACCGGTGCCGATCGTCCCAACACGCGCGCCCCAACCCTCCCATTCAACACAATCTCCCCAGCCCTGGTAAACTCCACCTCCGCCCGAGTCACCCCAGCCGCCACCACCACCGGCGCCACCCCATCCCCATCAATCACCAAATCCCCGCCCCCCTCATCCAGCCGCGTCAAAATCACCGTCAACTTCCCCAGCCCCGCACGCTCCGGCGTCTGAAACACAACCCCCGGCAAATCCGCCACAGTTGCCAACAACGCCGGCTCCTCGGCATCCCCCGCCACCCGAATCCGCGACTTCCAATACCGCGCCCGCGCCTCGCGCTCCACCGTCCGCCCCGCCATCACGCCCCGAGCCCGAAACACGACTCTACTCAAGTCCAGCGAAGCATCCGCCGCCACCGCAAAAGGCACCGCCACGTTCGTCCCGTCCAGGTAGTGGATCTCCCCGCACGTCCCCGTGTACGAAGTGTTCTTCGGCTCGGCAATCATCCGCGGCGCCGTCACTCCGGCGGGCAGTCCCTCCGCCCAAATCTCCACCGGCGTATTCCATCCCTCCATCCGCCGCACCCGCACGTTCACGGTGTTCTCCCGCCCCCGATACAGCGTCGTGTGCGCCCCCACAATCCGCACCGCAAAGTCCGGCTCGGCCTTCTTCAGCGCCAGCCGATACAAGAAAGTCGCATCCCCGCGAAACTGCGAATCGCGAATGGCAACGGTATACCGCCCCGCCCTCGGCAACCGCAACGCCAAATGCGGATCCAGATTCGCCGGTTCTTTCCCCGTATTCGTCGTGGGCTCATCCTGCCAGGCAATCCGTTTCCCCGCCTCGTCATAAACCGCCACCAGCGGGTCCAACAAAAATCCCAGGTTCATCGACTCGACAGCCAACACCACATCCTCCGGCCCGTCCACACGAATCGAAAAATAGTCCGCTGCCCGCGCCGTGTCGATCACCCCATTCACCACTGTCCCCAGTTCAACCGCAACCGGGTCCGCCCGCTTCCGCGCTGTCCCCGGCGCCACCGTCAACTCTCGCATCCCAGAAACCACAAACGGCACCGGCAGCGTCGCCCCGCCCACATGAAGGAAGGAAGCCCCCAACGGCGCGTCCGCAGGAATCGCCATTGAAACCCGCGCCCGCCCAAACCCCGCCGACAGAACCTTCCCCCGCGCCAACCCAGCCCCCAGCGTCACCTCTGCCACCCCGTCCAGGTGCACGCCCTGGAGGTCGAACTCCACCGTCCGCCCACGCTCCCCGCCCCCCGGCAACGCCAGATCGACATGCGGCATCGCCCCCGCCAGCAACCGATAATCCGCCGTCTCCGACCCACTCTCCCCCGATCCATACACCCGCAAAAAATACTCCCCCGCCTCCGCAAACTTGTACACAATGTGCGGGTCCTTGAACGCATAGTAGTCGTCGGAATACTGGAGCCCTCGCCCCTGCGCATCCAGAATCTCCATCACCCCATCGAGCGACGACCCGTTCCGCGTCGCCAGTAAATCGAACGTGAGCGTCTGCCCTGCGGTCACCGAAAATCGATAGTAATCGTAATCGCCCGCAGTAATGCGTCCGTTCACCAGAGCCGACAACGTCAGACGTTCCGCCCGCGCCAAATCAGAATTCGGCTCTTTCTCAAAAACCTCCTCCCGATCGGAAATGTCCAGCCACGTCAGCGTCGACCCTTGCGGCGCCATCACCCGCAAGTCCCGCCGGCCCGGCTCCGCGCCGCCCTCCGCCCGCACCCGCAACTTCGCCCGGTATGCCGACGCCTCCAACACCTCCGCCACCACACCCCGGCCTGACACCGTCGCTCCGCGCAACCCCTGTAAATTCCGTCCCCGAATCTGCACATCCGCCGCATTCCCGCGCCGCAATCCCCTAGGAAAAACCCCAGTGATCTGCGGCTCCAGCGGCGGCGGCTCAGCAGCGCCAAACGCAGAGAATAAAGCGAAAACAAGGATCAGCAGCAGTCGCATCAGTCCAACTCAGACGAACTATATCATCTGCTTTTTCCGTACCCCTCAGAATAATCCTTCGTCAAGGGAACGTCTGGAATGGTCGAAGAATCCCTTGAGGGCAGTTGGTTGTCATTACGCAGTCTCATTCTTGTCTTCAGTGTTTTCGCTTCCCCGCTTTTACAGGCGGCCTCCGCCGACGCGGTCGCGGCGAAGCTCACCACCGGGTTCCTCCCGCAGGAGACCCCTGGTCATTTTTGGGCCATGGCCACCGCGTATCGGGCGTCCTTTAGCCCCGATGGCATCCAGCTCGTCCGCCACGGCCATCGCGCCGCCATTCGCTTCCCCGGCGCCCGTCTGCGATGGAGCGCCGAAGGGGCACCTCTCGCCAGCGTCAATTTTCTCGGCGCCGCCCCGCGCTCCCTCAATGGGTCCGCCGCCATCCGCGCCGCCAACGCCTATCCCGGCGTGGATATTGTCCTCCGGATGCAGGATGGCCGTCTGAAGTCGGAGTTTCAACTGGCACCTGGGGCCGATCCCGCCTCCGCCGGTTACTGTGTCGATGGCGCACATGTCCAGGTCGACTCCCAACGGGCGTCACTCTCGTTTGACGCCGGCGCGGACTGGCGTTGGACCGAAGAGGGCCTCGTTTCCTGGCAGAGCCAGCCCGACGGCACCCGCGTCCCCGTCGCCTCATCGTTCACTCTGCATGGCTCCTGCGTCGGCTTCCAACTCGGCGCCATCGATCCTGCTCTCCCGCTTACCATCGATCCCGATCTCGTCTTCAGCTCCTACCTCGGTGGCGGGCTCTTTGACGCCATCACCGCCATCGCCACTGACGCGCAAGGAAACACGTATGTGGGCGGCTGGACGGAGTCGTCGGACTTCCCTGTCGTCAGCGGCTTTCAGGCCACCGCGTCCGGCCGCATCGATGGCTTTGTCGCCAAGATCAACTCCACCGGCCAGCTGCAGTTCTCCACCTATCTCGGTGGTTCCAGTGAGGATCGTGTTCTGGCGCTCGCCGTTAGCGGGGCCAGCGTCATCACAGTCGCTGGGCAGACCACCTCTTCCAACTTTCCCACCCTCTCTCCCGCTTTCGCCTCGCTGGCCGGCGGCCGCGATGCGTTTGTCTCTCGCCTCTCGGCTACGGGCAACTCTCTCCTGTTCAGCACCTTTCTCGGCGGCTCGGGCAACGATGCCGCCCTCGGCATCGCCGTCGACCCGGGCGGAACCGTCGTCGTTGTCGGAGAAACCGGCTCCACAAACTTTCCCACGCAATACGCTCTCAGCAGCACCAACGCCGGTGGGGTCGATGGCTTCGTCACCCGCCTTTCCTCCTCGGGCGCCATGCTGTCCGGTACCTACTTTGGGGGCGCGTCGGACGACCGGATTCGCGCCGTCGCCGTTAGCCCCGATGGAAACCTGCATGTCACAGGCGCCACCGCCTCCTCCAATCTGCTCGCCGTCAATGCCCCCTTCCCGTCACTGCGCGGGTCCATGGATGCCTTCTATGCCCGCTTCAATGCGCCCGCCAATGGCCTCGCCGTATCCACCTACCTCGGTGGCTCCGGCGGCACTTCCCTCAATGAGGAAAGCGGCTACGGCATTGTCATCGATACGACTGGCCGCGCCTGGATCGCCGGGGTGACGCCATCCGCCGATTTCCCCGGCGTCTCCGGTGGCTACCAGTCCTCCTACGGCGGCGGCGTCTCCGATGCCTTTGTCGCTGTGTTCTCCACCGGGACAACCATGGACTGGGCAACCTACATCGGCGGAACCGGTTTGGACGCCGCCACCTCCATCGCTGCCGGGTCCGGGTTTGTCGGTCTCGCCGGGTACACCACCTCTACGAACCTGCCGCTCTCCGGCGCTCTGCAAACGGCCCGTGCCGGGGAATACGATGCCTTCTGGGCCGCCTTCCCCACCACGTCAACCATGCCGCTCTACATCAGCTACCTCGGTGGCACCGGTTCGGATAGCGCCGTCGCCGCCGCAGCCAGTGGTAGTTCCCTAACGATTGCCGGTACCACCCTCTCCGCCAACTTTCCCCTGGTGACCCCCACCCAGGCTGCCAATCCCGGCTCCTACGGCGCCTTCGCCTCCCGCATCCGTTTCGGTCCGGGACCCATCACCGCGTCCCCCTCCTCTGGCGCCGGCCTCACCCAGACATTTCAGTTCACCGTCTCCCACGCCAACGGTAACGCCTCCATCGCCAACGCCGAAGTCCTCTTCAACGCCTCCTATTCGTTTGTGAATGGCTGCCACTACTCGCTCGATCGAGCCAACAATATCCTCCGCCTTTTCCAGGACGCCGGTAGCATCTGGCTGTCCGCCGTTATCGGCTCGGGCACCGTTCTCAATAACGGTCTGTGCGCCACCTCGGCCAATGCCGTCACCGTCTCCACCACCGCCAGCGCCATGGTCTTCTCCTTCCCGGTCAGCTTCTCGGCTTCCTTCGCGGGCGCAAAAAACATCTATGCCAACGCCACCGATACGACTGCCCTCGGCGCCGGCTGGCCGCAAGTCGCCACGTGGTCCGTCGTAGTGGCCGCCACCCCCGCCCCTGACGTCCCTACTCCGTCGACGGGTGCCGGGCTCTCCCAATCATTCTCGTTTCCCTTCAATGACGCCAACGGCGCCGCCGACATTGCTACCGTGTACATCCTCATCAATAGCGGACTCAGCACGGCCAACGGTTGCTACATGGTCTTCAATCGCGGCGCCAACACGCTCTCCCTGCTCCGCGATTCCGACTCCGCCATGCTTCCCCTCACGCCCGGCGCCAATACCACCGTTGCAAACGCCAACTGCTCCATCGCCGGTTCCGGTGTCAGCGTGACCGCCGCTGGAAGTCAGTTGACCCTCGTTGTCCCCATCACTTTTCAACCGTCGTTCTCCGGAACCCGCTCGATCTACGCCTTTGTAACCGATGCCGGCAATCTGTCCTCGGGATGGCAAACCGTCGGCTCATGGACTCCCACGCCGAACTACGCCCCCACAGTGACCTCCGTAGCCCCGGCCACCGGCGGTGGCGGCAGCCAACTGTTCACCGTCACTTTCAACGATCCGAATGGCTTCATCGATATCGCCACCGCGGCATTCCTCGTGCAAACCAGTGTCACTACCCAGGGCGCCTGCTACATCACCTACTCACGCACCGCCAATGTGATCAACCTCTTCCGGGATTCCGATTCCTCATTCCTTTCGGTCACCCCGGGTACCGCCACATCGGTTGAAAATGCCAATTGTTCCCTCTCCGGCGCCGGCATGGCCATCTCCGGCAATGGGTCTCAACTCACCCTCGTTCTGCCGATCTCCTTCAAGCCGTCGTTCGCCGGAACCCGCAATCTCTACGCCGCTGTCACCGACGCGGGCGCCCTCTCCAGCGGCTGGCAGTCCATTGGTTCCTGGACGCCCACACCGATCTACACGCCCGCCGTTGTCTCTTCCTCCCCCGCCTCCGGCGGGGGCGCCACCCAGGCCTTCACCATCACTCTCAGCGATGGCAACGGTTTCAATGACATCGCCTCCGCCGCGTTTCTCTGGCAAACCACAGCCAATACTCTCAACGCCTGCTACATCACCTATTTCAGGGCAACCAATACATTCGGGCTGTTCCGCGACTCGGATTCCGCGTTTCTCCCGATTACCCCCGGAGCCGCCACCACCGTCGAGAACCTCAACTGCTCCCTCTCCGGTACCGGCCTCTCCGTCTCCGGGGCCGGTACTCAACTTACTTTCGTCTTGCCACTTACCTTCAAACCCGCCTTCACCGGGACTCGCAATATCTACGCTGCCGTCACAGATGCTGGTGGGCTCGCCAGCGGGTGGCAATCCATCGGTGCCTGGAACCCGTTCCCCGCCTATGCGCCAACGGTAGCCGCCCTCTCCCCGTCCGCCGGCACTGGCGTCAGCCAGGCCTTCAATTTTCAATACACGGACGGCAATGGCAACGCCGACATCGCCGCACTGACATTCATCTTCAACGCAACCCCCAACGCCGCCACCGGATGCTACATCACCTTTTCCCGCGCCGCCAATACCCTTTCGCTATACAATCCTGCTGACTCCACGTGGAGCTCCCTCACTCCCGGTAGCGCCACCACGATCCAGAACAACTACTGCTCCATTCCCGGCGCAACCGTTTCCTCCGCCGCCAGCGGCGATAGTTACTACTTCAATTTGCCCATTACCTTCAAGCCACCCAGCTTCGGTCCGCTCACCATCTTCACCATTGCCAACGATCAGTCCGGCGCGTCCTCCGGATGGATCGCCGCCGGCACCTGGACGGCCGCCGGTGCCGCGCCCCCGGTCATCTCTTCGCTCACTCCCGCCAGCGGCGCCGTAACCGCGCAAACTTTCACCGCCACTGTCACGGACCCCAATGGCAGCACCGATATCTCCACCGTCCTCTTCCTCATCAATCCATCCACGTCCACCGCCAATGGCTGCTATCTTTCCTACAGCCGCGCCGCCAATACCGTCTCGCTCTTCCAGGATTCCAACGCCTCCTGGCTCCCCATCACCGTCGGCACCGCCACCACCGTCGCCAACGACTTCTGCACGCTCTCCGGCGCCGGTCTCACCGTCACTCCCGTCGGTAATTCCCTCACCATCGCCTTCCCCCTAACGTTCAAGCCCACCTTCACAGGCGTGAAAACCACGTACCTCTCGGCCACTGACGCAGGCGGACTCACCACCGGCTGGGTGTCCGTTGGCAGTTGGACGCTCATCCCGCCCTCCGCTCCCGCCCTCAACTCGCTCTCGCCTTCCTCCGGGTCCGGCGGCGCGCAGACCTTTACGTTCGTCTTTAGTGACCTCAACGGCTACACTGACATCGGCGGCGTCCTGCTTCTCGTCAACGCATCGCTCAACGGCAGGGGTGGCTGCTACATCGCCTACGACCGCGCCACCAATCTCTTCTACCTCTACAGGGACTCAGATAACGCCTGGATCGTCGCCACCCCTGGATCGGGAACCAATGTCGCCAACGATCAATGCACCATCAATGCCGCCACCCTCTCTACCTCCGTTTCCGGAAATACCCTGACCGTTACCCTTCCCCTCGTCTTTAGCGGTTCGTTTACCGGACTCAAGAACGTCTTCGCCAATGTCTCCGATGTCGGTGGTCTCTCCTCAGGCTGGCTCACAGCCGGCACTTGGAATCCCGGTCAGCCCGCTGCGCCCACCGTCACCTCCCTCACCCCCTCCTCCGGCACCGGATTAGCGCAAACGTTCACCATCACCCTCTCCGACACCAATGGCTTTGCCGATATCGCCAGTGCCCTGTTCGTCATCAACCCCGCGCTCAACGGCCTCAACTCCTGTTACATCTCCTTCAATCGCGCGGCCAACGCCTTCTACCTCTACAGGGATTCCGTCAACGTCTGGCAACTCGTTTACCCCGGAACCAACACCGGCGCCGCCAATAACAACTGCGCTCTCGCCGGTACTGGCCTCACCGTAACCGCCACGGCTACCTCGCTCACCATCACCCTGCCGCTCACCTTCAGCGCCTCCTACACCGGCGCCAATAACTTCTACGTCTACGTCGCCGATTCCGGTGGCCTGAACTCCGGTTGGATCACCGCCGGCACCTGGAGCACCGGTCAGCCAGCCGCCCCTACCGTCACCTCCGTCACGCCCAACGCCGGCTCCGGTCCCTCCCAAGCTTTCTCCGTCATCCTCTCCGATACCAACGGCAACGCCGACATCTCGAGCGCACTCCTCCTCGTCAACAGTACGCTCAACGGCCAGAACGCTTGTTTCATCTCTTACAATCGCGCCGCCAACGCCTTCTACCTCTTCCGGGACTCCGACAACGCCTGGCAACTGATCTACCCCGGTTCCTCCGGCTCGGTCACCAACGGTTACTGCACCATCAGTGGCGCCGCCCTCTCCTCGGCAGCCTCCGGCAACACGCTGACCCTGAACCTTCCCCTCTCCTTCAGCTCCAATTTCACCGGGTCGAAAAACTTCTATGCCTACGCTGCCGATGCCGCCGGCCTCAATTCAGGCTGGATCACTCTGGGCACTTGGAACCCCTCGGCGACCAGTCCCCCCGCCGTTACTTCCATCACCCCTTCCTCCGGCGCCGGCAGCTCTCAAACCTTCACCCTCACTCTGTCAGACGCCAACGGTAACGCCGATATCGCAAGCGCCCTCGTCCTCATCAACAGCACCTTAAACGGCAATGGCGCCTGCTTCATCTCCTATAACCGTGCCGTCAACGCGTTCTACCTTCTTCGCGATTCAGATGCCGTCTGGCAACCCGTCTATCCCGGTACCGCTACCTCTGTAACGAACGACAACTGCACTCTTTCCGGAGCCGCTCTCGCCGCCACCGCTTCCGGCAATACCCTCACCCTCGTGTTGCCCATCTCCTTCAAACCCGTCTTCGCCGGCCCAAGGAACACCTACGTCTCTGTCACCGACGCAGGAGGTCTCAACAGCGGCGTGGTCACGGCGGGAACCTGGACAGTCAATTAGCCGGAAAATCAACTGGAATAAGGTGCGAGAATAGAAGGCTGCGCGGCCGGCATGGGACGCGCCACCACCTTCATGTTTGTCATCCTTCTCCAGTTCCTCCTCCTCACCGCCACCTCCGCTGGTTGGGCCGTTCTCTTGAAACGGTTCCTGAAAATCGAATCCCCCTGGTCCCTCTCCCTTTCCACCCTCCTCTTCGGCGCCGGCTTTGCCGTCCAGATCCTCCTCCTCCAGAACCTCGTCTATTGCAATATTCCCGTCCAAACCGCCTTCGCCCTTCCCGCCGCCATCGGCCTCTACGGACTCTTCCTCCTCGCCCGTAATCTCCCCCCGCTCTCCCCGGCTGATCGCAATCGCGCCGCCATCGTCCTCGCCGCCGTTTTCTTTATTCAGGTCTTCTCGGCCTTCGTCGAATCCCCCAACTTCTTCTACGGCAAGGGACATACCGACCAGTTCAATTACACCGTCCTCTCCCAGTTCGTCCTCACTCAGCCGTTCCACTCCACCGCTGCCGACATTCACCTCCAGCCCTGGCTCACCCGCACCCACGAGTTCAAGGAATGGCGCATCGGCCAAGCCGTCGCTCAGGCCTACGCCGCTTCCCTCAGCTTCTCCAATGCCAAGGAAGCCTACGCCGGCATCTCCGCCTTCTGCCTCGCCCTCCTCGCCCTCGTCACCTATAGCCTCGCCCGCGCCCTCGCCATTCCAGCCAACCTCTCCCTCACCGCCGCCCTCTGGACCGGCCTCGCCCCAGCCCTCACCCGCTACCACCTCGAAGGCTTCCTCTCCCAATCCGTAAGCCTCTTCATCCTCCCCTTCCTCGGCCTCTGGGCCCGCACTACCACCCGTAAACCCGGTTACTCCATCGTCCTCCCCGCCATCGCCCTCGCCTATCTCCTCGTCTGCTACGTCGAACTCCTTCCCATCGGCCTGGTCGCCTTCGGCGCCCTTGCCCTCTACCTCCTCTTCCGCGATGGCGTTCACCGTGTCGCCCCTGCCATCGCCGCCTTCCTCCTCTCCCTCCTCCTGGTTCCCTACGCCGTCATCTCCTCCTACAAGTTCCTCATCGTCCAACTGGAACGCGCCGGCCAACGCCACCAGTCCCTCGAAGCCCAGGCCGCCCTCGCCGGCACCATCCCCGGCTGGATCCAGGGCCTCGCCGACTTCCCCTTCCTCACCTACCCCCTCCAACTCCTCACCGCCCTCGCCATCACCGGCCTCGCCGGCTTCGCCATCTACAAATCCTCCCGTCGCAACGGCGCCTTCCTCTCCGCTCTCCTCGCCCCCCCGGTGCTCCTCCTCGCCTACCTCGCCCTGCAGACCCCGCTTGCCCGCTACCCCTTCTCCAAAATCCAGGACAGCTTCGTCTATCTCTGGATCCTCCTCCCCGTCGCCGGCCTCTCCCGCCTCCGCCAGCCCCAACAAGCTCTCATCTTCCCGGCCGTGCTAACCCTCTTCGCCGCCCTCGGCTCCTATAACCACCACCTCCCCATCCTCCAACACGCAGGCATCCTCCAAACCCTCCAGTCCAAAGAGACCGTCGACGCCATCAACTACGCCGAATCTCATCGCGGCCAGACCTATCTCGTCAACCATACCGATCCCTACGCCGCCGGCTGGCTCGCCTTCCACGTCCGCGACAGCAAGGCCTACCTCACCCCGCCCCGCCTCGCCGATTTCTCCCTCAACAAAGCCGCCTACGAATTCACCAAGGTCCCCGACTACCTCCCCGGTATGATCCTCCTCTCCCAGACAGGCGTCCACAGCCAGGACGCCTCCGGCGGCGTGCCCTCCTTCGATGTCTCCAACCCCCAAGGCGAAGAGCGCGATACCGCCGACGTCTGGTACTGGCTCGCCGACACCCTCGATATCAGCATCAACCGTTGGGACAATGACCCCCGTCCCGTCGAGTACAAGTTCAAGGTCCGTGTCGATCCCGGCCCCTCCAATCCCTCTCTCTACCGGAAAATGCGGATGACCAACAGCCGCACCGGCATCGCCTCCATCATTGAAACCAACGCCGGCCAAACCCCCGTCGTCCCCGTTATCCTCGCCCCCGGCCGCAATTCGTTCTTCCTCGAACTGATCGAGCCCACCCAGGCCACCGTCAACCTCCCCCATGACCCTCGCAGGCTCATGGTCCGTCTCATCAACCCCTCCATCTCCGATCCCCGGCCTATCGAAAAACCCGACCCCGCCCTCCTCCGCGCCATCGCCAGCGGCGTCCCCGCAACCCCGCAACTCACCGCCGTCAACCCGCAGGGTGAAGACAAGTCGAACATCACCTCCTGGTTCTGGGTCGCCCAGAACATGGACCTCCAGATTCGCCGCACCGATTCCGACCCGGCCGATCACATCTATCAGCTCAACTTCCGCGCCGGCGCCGGCTTCGCCAACCCCGATCCCACCCGCACCATCCGCCTCACCCACGTCGAAACCGGCACCGAGACGATCCTGAAGCTAACCGCCCCAGCCTTGCTCAGCGCCACGCTCAACCTGAAACCCGGCCTCAACAACGTGAAGCTCGAACTCGTTAACGCCCCGCCCCAAACCGTAAAGGCGCCTGGCGACCTCCGCGTTCACATGCTCCGTGTCGAGGAGTTCGGCCTTCGCTTCCTGCGCGCCAACAGCGACCAGCCGCCCGCAACCGCAAAACCTACAACCCAAACCCGCTAGCCAGCGCGTCATTCCGGAACATCTTCACCGTATCCAGCGAATACTCGCCCAGGTCTTTCCCGATCAACGGCAGCTTGTTCAAAATGTCCGACGTCACCGTAATAATGTGGCACCCGATCTCGCTTGCCTGCACGATATTCAGCAGTTCCCGCGGGCTCGCCCAGATCAGTTCCAACTGCGGATACGGCCGCATAATCTCCAGCGCCTCGCGCATCATCGGCAGCGGATCCACACCTGTATCCGCAACCCGCCCCGCGAAAACGCTAATATTCGCCGCCGGTCCGTGGGCCAACGCCGCCGTAATCTCCCGCACCTGGCCGAGAGTCATGAGCGCCGTCACATTCTGCTTCACGCCGCGCCCGGCCAACCGCTCGACCAGCGGCGCCGCGCTCTCCCCCCGCGTATTCGTCACCGGAATCTTGACGTAGACATTCTCGCCCCACGTCGCAATCCGCTCGGCCTGCCGTTCCATCTCGTCGAACTCATCGGCAAACACTTCAAACGAAATCGGCCGGTCCGGAATCGCCGTCAAAATGTCGCGCGCAAACGCCTCGTAGTCCGTAATCCCGGCCTTCCGCATCAACGTCGGGTTCGTCGTGAACCCCTGAATTTGCGGGTTGGCATACAGCTTCAACATCGGGGCCTTCTCCGCCCCATCGGCAAAAATCTTCACGCGCATCAACGGTTCTCCTCGTTCACAATCCAATCAACAGCTTCGCGCAAACTCTTCACCCGCGCCGCCACCGGTGCCGATGGCCCCCGCTCATCATACCCATAATCGATCCACACCCCCGCCACCCCCGCCGCCGCGGCCGCGTCCATGTCCCGCCACCGGTCGCCGATCATGTAACTCGCCTCCAGCGCCACCCCGAACTCCCGCGCCCCCAGCGTCAACAGCCCCGGCTTCGGTTTCCGGCACTCGCACCCGTCCCCGCTGTCATGCGGGCATATCAGCACCGCGTCCAACGGCAAGGCTTCTTCCAGAACCGAATTAATCGCGCCCAATTCTTCCATCGTCTGCGTCCCGCGCGCCACGTCCGGCTGATTCGTCGCCACCAACAGCAGGAATCCCATATCCCGCAGCCGCCCCAACCCCTCCGCCGCCCCGTCCACCAGCCGCACCTCGCCCGCCGTCGCCGGCGGATACGGCTTCCCGTCGCGCACCACGGCCTCGTTCAGCACGCCGTCCCGGTCCAGAAATACTGCGCGCTTTAACGTACGGACTCCCACTTCGTCTCGCTCGCCTTCAACGACGGATGCGAAACCAGCAGATGCCAAACCACTGCCTGGAACGCCTCGGCATGCGGCGTCGTGTGCGTCACATTCACCGTCGGCACAATCACACAAGCATCGGCCACGGTGGCCGTATAGCCCCCGTCCCGCCCGACGATACCCACCACCGACGCGCCCACTTCCTTGGCGTGCTGCACCGCCCGAACCAGATTCGGGCTGACATTCTTCTCCAGATTCCCGCCGCCAACCGATAACACAAACACGCAATCCCCGGCCCGCAACCGGCTTACTTTCAACCAGTTGGCGAATACGCCATCCCAGCCTTCATCGTTGGTCCGCGCCGTCAATTCCGAAACATTATCGGTGGGCGCATACGCCTCCATCCCCACAATCTTCCGGAAGTCGTTCACCGCGTGCGAAGCATTCGCGGCCGACCCGCCAACCCCCAACAAAAACAGCCGCCCGCCCCCGGCCCGCGTCGCGGCCAGAATGCTGACCATCTTCTCAATCGCCCCTGCGTCCAGCTTCTGCAGGATCTCAATCGATTCGCCGATATATTGCGCTACAAAACTCATCTAAAGTCCTCGCTCCGTCAGATAGGCCTCGGTGTCCCGAATCCCCTCCACGGTACCAATCTCGTAAAACCGTTCGCTCACTTCGTACGCCGCCAGCTCCCCGCGCCGCAGCACGTCCTGGTACAGCGTCGCCATGTCGCACGCCTCGCCCTCGGCCAGCCCCGCGAACACCGACGCCCGGAACACGCCCAGGCCGTAATCGATATGTCGCATCGCCGCCGTACGGGCTTTCTTATCGTAAGTGACAATCCGGCCCCCGGCAAACTCCACGTTGCTCGTATCGAACAACCCTTCGTTCCGGTACACCGTCATCAGCGCCTCTTTCCCGCTCTCGGCAAAGGTTCGCCCCACGTCCCCAAACGGTACCGTCAAATACGAGTCTCCGTACAAAGTAAAGAACTCCGGCCCCAACAGCGGCAGCGCCTTCCGGATCGCCCCCGCCGTGCCCAGATACACCGGCCCGTCAAACGAATAGCTCACCGAAATCCCATACCGGGACCCATCGCCCAGAAACTCTTCAATCATCTCGCCGCGATACGCCACGCTCAGCACCGCCCGCGTCACGCCATTGGCCGCCAACAACCGCATCTGGTAGTCCAGAAACGGCCGCCCGTTCACTTCCACCAACGCTTTCGGAATCTTCTCCGTAATCGGCCGCAACCGCGTCGCCAGGCCCCCGGCCAAAATAATCACAGGCAGCATCGCAACCCTACGACCGCGCCACCACGGCGCTCCCTTCAAAATCAAACCGCACCCGTACCTCGCTCAGCCCCAGCCCCTTCATCGCCTGCCGCAGCCGCGTTTTGTCCTCGGCGTAGAACATCAGGAACCCGCCCCCGCCGGCCCCGATCAACTTCCCGCCAATCGCCCCATTCGCCCGCCCCGCCTCGTACCACTCGTCAATCTTCGGGTTACTCATCCCCACCGACCGCTTTTTCTTATGCTCCCAATGCGTGTGCATGATCTCGCCAAACCGCCGCGGATCCCCGCTCTCAAACGCCTTCCGGCTCTCCACCCCCAGCTCTTTAATGAAGTGGAGGTTCTGCGCCATCCCCGTGTCTTTCTGCTTGCTCTTGGTGTCCTGCTCCTGCAAAATCGCCGACGCGCTCCGCGTATACCCCGTAAAGAACAACACCAGATTGTCCTCCAGCGTATACAGCGTCTCCGCCGACGCCGCCAGCGGCTCCACCACCACCCGTCCATCGGTCCCAAAATGCATGCACTGCAAACCGCCATAGGCGGCAATGTACTGGTCCTGCTTCCCAATCGGCTCGCCCAGCCGGTCGATCTCAATGTGGCAAGCCTGCTCCGCCAAGTCCTGCCGCCCCACCACGGTCTTGTGCAACGTGTGCAACGCCGTCAACAGCGCCGTCGTAAAACTCCCCGACGATCCCAGCCCCGTCCCCGCCGGGATATCGGACATGCTCGTCATTTCCAGATAGGAAGCCGAATCCCCCAACACCATCCGCAGCGCCTCGCGCACGATCGGATGCTTCAGGTCCACGACGTTCTCCACCTGTTCCATCTTCGAGTACTTCACAATCAGTCCCGGCTGAAACGTGTGATGCAGCGTGATGTAGACGTACCGGTTGATCGCCGCGGAGATCACAAATCCGCCATGTTCCAGGTAGTAGGACGGCAGGTCGGTCCCCCCGCCACCCAATGAAATCCGCAGCGGGCTGCGCGTGATGATCACCGGCCGTTCTCCTTGTAGATCGCTTCCACAATCCGCAGCGCCGCCTGCGCGTCGCGCACGCCCGGCTCCGGATCGCGTCCTTCCCGTATATCGGTAAGAAAAGCGGCAAACTCCAGCTCCCAGGAAAGATCCTCTCCCGGGTACTCAAACTCCACTTTCGATGGCGGCAGCAAATCCGGCGCCATCTGGTAATAGGTCAGCTTTTCGACCCCATAGCTCCGACCCAGCCCGCTGATGTCAATCTTCCCGTACTTGCCGTAAATCTCCAGCGAAAACAGGTTCTTCCACTCGGTCCAGGTGGCATGCAACTGCGCCGTCTGCCCCGCCGCCGTCTGCAGCAGCAGGAACACGTTATCCTCCACCGGCATGTCCCAAAAGTAGGTGGCAATCTGCCCCTGCACATTCGGAAAATCGCCCATGTACCACCGCGACAAGTCGATCAGGTGCATCCCCTGATCAATCGCCTCGCCCCCGCCCGATAGGTCCTCCACCGCGCGCCAATTCTTGTCATACCCCGGCCCGCCGCCGTGCCCGTAGCGCCCGCGAATAAACATCAGCGGCCCCGCCACACCGGAATCCAGAATCTCCCGCGCCTTCTGCATTGCCGGGTGATACCGGTGGTTGAACCCCACCCGCACCCGCACGCCCGTTCGCGCCGCCGCTTCCAATACCGGGTCCAACTCCGCCGCCCGCCGCGCCCCCGGCTTCTCAACAAGGACGTGCTTCCCCGCGCCCGCCGCCGCCGCCGCAATCGGAGCCAGTTCTTTATGAATGGTGGCGACAACGACGATATCGACATCTTCGGCCGCGACAACCTCGCGCCAATCCGCCGTCGCCCGGACGCCCGGATACGCCGCCGCCAGCTTCTCGGCCAGCTCCAACTTGAGGTCACAACAAACCACAAGCGTCGCCCCAGCCAGCGCCTTCGCCCGTTTCTGTCCAATCAATCCACAGCCAATAATCGCTACGCGCACGTAATGAAACGTCCTTTCCTCAATCCGTCGCCCGACCCAGCCAAACCCGCGCCCCGCCATTCCAGCTCTGACTCCGCCAATCCCGCACCCCAAATCCCACTGCCACCGCGCCATGCCAGCCCTGACGCCGCCAATCCCGCACCCAAAACCTCACCAACACCCCGCCATGCCGGCCCCGACCCCGCCAATCCCGCACCCCAAATCCCACTGCCACCGCGCCATTCCAGCCCTGACGCCGCCAATCCCGCGCCCAAAACCTCACCAGCACCCCGCCATGCCAGCCCTGACGCCGTCAATCCCGCACCCGCAATCCCACCGCCACCCGACCATGCCAGCCCCGACGCAGCCAAACCCGCGCCCAAAACCTCACCAGCACCCCGCCAT
>JBIKOG010000365.1:0-5625 GCA_044358225.1 Bryobacteraceae bacterium
GGGGCGTGGTGGTGGCGGGGCACAATCCGGGTGGGATTTTCTGGAGTGGGGACGGGGGCGGTCGGTGGGAGATGGCGGCGGGATTGCCATTGGGGCGGGCGGCGGTGTGGGAGATGGGGTCGGGGGAGGGAAAGTTGTTTGCGGGGGTGGAGGATGGGGTGTTTGTTTCGGCCGATTCCGGGCGGCGGTGGGAACGGGTGCGGATGCCGGTTGCGGGGCCGGGGATTTCGTTCTTTGTTGGGCGGGAGGTGGTGTTGGTGGGGGTGCAGGTGGGGCAGTAGGGTCGGTGGTTCCTGGAAATCCTAAATTACGGGGTTTCCTGGTTACCCGGTACCCAGGGGAATCTGGGGTGTTAGTTGCGGTAGACGGCGCAGGCGGCTTCGTCGGCGCATTGGAGGACGATGAAGAGTTCTGAGCGGATCTGCCAGCCCGTGGGGGTTCGGCGCCACATGGCGAGATAGGTGCCGGTGAAGGCCCTGGTGCCGTCGGGGCGGGTGCCGATCCAATGGCCGTGTTCGGCGGCGAGCGGGGCGGCTTTCGAGATCTCGATTTTGTCGGGGATGCGTTCGAAACGGACGGCGGCGGGATTGGCGAAGTCCTTGGTGAACAGGTCGAGATAGGCTTGGCGGGAGGGGATGGGGTTTCCGTTGCCGCGGGTGCCGGTGAAGTCGGGGGCGAGGGTGGCGGCGAATGCCTGGATGTCCCGATGCTGGAGAGCGTGATTGGACGAATGGCGGGCGGCGCGGATCTCGGCTTCAGGGTTGGCGGCGAGGGCGAGTAAGAGGATGGTGAGGAGCATTTATTTGGCGAAGGGTTTGTCGTTGCGGCCGGCGCGGGGCGTGTCTTGCGGCATGCTGCCGGTTTGCCAGTTCTGGGCGATGCGGACGTCGTCCTGCGTGCGGGCCGTCAAGCCGTGCATGTCGACGAAGCCGACGCGGTTGTAGAGATGCGGGGTTGTGTTTTGGCTGGTGTAGAGCTTGGCGTAGGCTCGCCAGGTGGTGACGGCCTCGGTGAGGAGATCGATTGCGGCTTTTTGTTCGGCGGGGTTCGTCGTGCGGTCGTAGATGGCTAGAGATGCCGCGGCGCGGATCTTTAGAGAGTAATAGTGGGCCAGTTGGGCCATGGCTTCGATGTCGGTCAACGTGGCGGCTAGTTCGCCTTCCGGTTTGCTGGCTCGGAGGGCGGGGAGGGCTTTCAGGGCCTCGGCACTGGCCTGTTCGAGGGCGGTGGCGATTTCGATGGGTGTGGTGCCGGACATGGGCTGATTGGCCAGCTTGGCCTTGCGCCAGGGAAGGATGGGCATGACGTTCGCGCCGGGCATCGGCGAGCCCTCCATGAAGTCGCGGACGGTGTAGAAGCCTTTGTATCTGGGGTGGCTGAGGCAGGCTTCGGGGAACCAGCGGAGATCGATATCGCCCCACATGAAACGGGTGATTAACGGGAAGACCTGGGAGGCACTGGCCCAGGCTTGGGAGAGTGCTGTGGCGTTTGCGCCGGGGAAGCGGTTGGCGAGGATGGCTTGTAAGTGGGAGTCGGGGAGGTTGGGATCGTAACTTAAGCGGCCCCAGAGGAGGAAAGAGTACCATTGCTTTTCGATCACTAAGGGGCGGGGTGTTGTGTTGGTTTTGGATAAGTAGTCGCGGCCCCAGATGAAGCCGTCTGGGCCCATGTAGAAGCCGGCGATCTTATCGGCGGGCGGGATGTTTTTGATGTATTCGCGGGCGTATTGGGCGTTGCCCCAGCGGAAGCTGTAGATATCGTCGTTGCGGACGGTGAGCCAGGTGCGCTTGCCGGGCGGGAGTTGGGTGAGAACCTCTTTGATATAGGGCGGGTTGGGAATCGAATACATGTGGGCGATGGAGTACTTGAAGCTCAGGTCGAATGTCCCGGGGTAGTCCTTGAACTCGTTGAAAATCTCGCCCTGGGCGGTTTCGTGGTAGCGGTGGATGAAGTCCACTTTGCGGCCGGGCTGGCGTTTGAGGGCGTCGCGGACGCCTTCTCCGTAAGCCTTCCAGAGCCACTTTTCTTTGGAGAACTCGTCGTTGCGGTTGCTCATCTGTTCGCCGGCGGTGACGCCGATGCCGGCCAGGAGCGGGTAAGTCAATATCAACTCGCGCACGCTGGCGCGGAAGTACTCGATGGTTTTGACATTGTCCTGGGCGGGAGTTATGCCGTACTTGCCGTCGGTTCCGAAGGTGAAGATATTCCAGGTAATGATGTACGTGGCGATGCCGCGGTCCTTGGCGTACTGCATAACATCTTGCCAGAATCGGATCTTTTCTTCGATGGACATTGTGCGGACGGTTTCCACGTTTTTGAGGAGTTCGGGGCGGACCATATCCTCGCCGCGGTGGGAGTAGGTTTCGTCCATGGGGACGCGGGTGCGCTGGACGTCGCGGAGGGCGATATCGGGGAACTCGGGGACCTTGACGAGGGAGGGGAAGGGGTGGAGGTTCCAGAGGGAGAGGGTGTTGTAGCGGTGGCGGGCGAGGTTATCGATGAATTCGCGCCAGAAATCGAAGGACCACATGTCGGGGATGTTGGCCTGGGCGGCGTCGGCATTGTCGGAGTAGCTGGGGGTACGGACGTCGAGGGGGACGTTGAACTTAATGCCGCGGCGGGCGATGTGGGGGGCGTGGGTGCTGTTTTTGAGCTGATCGAGTTGGTTGAGTTTGATGGCTTCGGCGACGTCGAGGCCGCCGTACATGAGGCCGTTGGCGTCTGGGGCCTGAACGGTAATGACGTTATTGGCGCGGGTGATTTGATACGACTGGGGGGCGGCGTTGGAGGGGGTGAGTTTCAGTATGACGCAGGGGGCGCAGTTGGCCGGGGTGGTGTTGGGCGGGAACTGGGGGATGGCGGCGCCGGCGGCGGCGACGATTTCGTTGGCGGCGAAGGCCGACTGGGGGATGGCCGGGTCGTGGACCAGGGCGGTGACGGACGAGGCGGCGTAGGCGGTGAGGGACAGCGCAAACAGGGCGAATCTTCGGGCCATTAGGGCACGCTCCAGGAGGTATCGTATCGCGTGGCGGGGATGAATGGGTGGTGGTGGGTGGTGCGGGTTGGCTCCCCCGTCGCCGTTACCGGGAATTCCTAAATCACGGAGTTTCCCGGTGTCACGGTACCAAGGGAAATCTGGGAGTTTCCCGGTGTCACGGTACCAAGGGAAATCTGGGGTGGAACAAATGGGGGGCGGGGCGCGTAGGATTGCTCTATGAGACTTCGGGTTGGCGTGGCGATTGTGGTGTTGCAGTGGCTGGTACGGTTTGGCGTGCCGCAGGTGTTGCCGGACCAGATGGCCGTGGGGGTGATGGGCGGGCTGGCCGGCGGGGTATTTGTTTTGATCTGGTGGTTGTTCTTTAGCGGGTTTTCGTGGCGGGAACGGCTGGCGGGAGTGGGGCTCGTCGTGGCTGGGATGGCGGGGGCGTGGGGGATTGCGGATATCTCCATTGCCGCCGGGGCGATGGGGATGTTGTTCCCGATTTTGGCCGTGCCTACGGTGAGTCTGGCGTTGGTTTTGTGGGCTGTTTTTGGGCGGGGGCGGATGGCGCTATTGGCAGGTGCGGTGATGGTAGGTTGCGGGATGTGGACGGTGGTTCGGACCGAGGGGTTTACGAGTAACTTTGACAATCAGTTGTTGTGGCGGTGGGCGCGGACGGCGGAGGAGCGGCTGGTGGCGGCGCCGCCTGTGGTGGAGGAGGTTGCGGCTCCCGCCGTGCCGGCGGCTGCGGCTGCGCCGGTGGTGGCGGCGCCGGTCACCTATTCGACCGGTTCCGGGTGGGCCGGGTTTCGCGGGGCGGAGCGGGATGGGGTGGCGCGGGGGAGTATGAAAGACTGGGCTCCGACGGCTTTATGGCGGAAGCCGGTGGGGCCGGGATGGTCGTCGTTCGCGGTGGCGGGGGACTTGATTTATACGCAGGAGCAGCGGGGGGAAGAGGAGATGGTTTCCTGCTACCGGGTGGCGACGGGTGGGCTGGTTTGGCGGCACAGCGACCGGGCGCGGTTTTGGGAATCGAACGCGGGGCCGGGGCCGCGGGGGACGCCGACTTTGGACGGCGGCCGGGTCTATACGTTTGGCGGCACGGGGATTGTGAATGCGTTGGACGCGGCGACGGGGGAGGTGATCTGGACTCGCGATGCCGCGGCCGATACGGGGGCGGAGCGGCCGGAGTGGGGCTTTGCGAGTTCGCCGCTGGTGGCGGGCGTGACGGTGGTGGTGGCGGCGTCGGGAACGTTGGTGGGGTATGACGTTGCGAGTGGCGCTGTGAAGTGGGTGGGGAAGGCGGGCGGGGCGAGTTATAGTTCGCCGCGGCTGGTGACGCTGCAGGGCGTGGAGCAGGTCTTGCTGGTGAGTGGCGTGGGCGTGCGCGGCGTGGCGGTGGCTGATGGAGCCCTTCTATGGGAGCACCTTTGGAAGGGCTATCCGATTGTGCAGCCGGGAGTGACGGAGGATGGGGATTTCCTGGTGGCGGTGAGCGACAGCAGCGGCATCCGGCGGCTTTCGGTGGGCTATTCCGAGAACGGGTGGACGGTGGCGGAGAAGTGGACGTCGAAGGGGTTGAAGCCCTATTTCAATGACTTCGTGGTGCACAAGGGGCATGCGTATGGGTTTGACGGGAGCATTTTGTCCTGCATCGATTTGACCGATGGGACGCGGAAGTGGAAGGGCGGGCGGTACGGGCAGGGGCAGATGGTTTTGTTGGCGGATCAGGATCTGCTGTTGGTGTTGGCGGAGAGTGGGGAGATTGCCATGGTGCGGGCGACGCCGGATGGGTATGCGGAGGTGAGCCGGCGGCCGGGGGTGGAGGGCAAGACGTGGAACCACCCGGTGGTGGCGGGGGAGATTCTGCTGGTCCGGAATGGGGAGGAGATGGCGGCGTTCCGGCTATTGAAATAGGGCCATGAGCGCGTCGGCGAAGAGGCGCATGCCGTGGGCGTTGGGGTGGTTGATGGCGTTGAGCAGGAGCGTGTTGTGGGGGATGCCCTGGCGCCAGAGGCGGCCCCAGCGGAGGGAGGCGTCGGCGAGGGCAACGTCGTGGGTGGCGGCGAATTCCCGCACGGCTTTGACGTAGGGGCGCGGGTCGTCGTCGATGTCTCGTTCGCGGGTGAGGTTCATCCAATCGGGGCGGGTGTAGTGGGGGGTGAGGATGATCCATTCGGCTTGGATTGCTTTGAAATCGGCTTCGAGTTTGGCGTAGCGCTTGGCGATGACTTCGGGCTTGGAACCGGCGTCGTTGACGAATTCGGAGATGACGACGTCGGGCTTGAGGGCGAGGACGGTTTCCTGGTAGTTTTTGGGGCTACCGGGGGGCTCGGCGAGGTAGCTGGCGGTGTTGCGGCCGCCCCAGGCTTGGGTGAGCAGTTCTATTGTTGCTTTGGGGTATTGCTTGCGGAGGCGGGTGACGAACTGTTCCTGCCAGCGATCGGCGGGGCGGTTGGGGAGATAGGAGGCGTCGGTGACGCTGTCGCCCCAGGCGAGGATCCGTAGTTTTTCGCCGTTTTCGAGACGTTTTTTGATTCTGGTGATGGTGGGGGTGGGCACGATGGGTGTTTCGGGGTAGGCGGTTTCGAGGACGGGGAAGAGGTGTTCGGGGGTGAGTTTCTGGAGATAAATGGGGATGTAGA
>JBIKOG010000366.1:0-5614 GCA_044358225.1 Bryobacteraceae bacterium
ACCCGGATGCGTTGGTGAATGCGGCGGAGGAGGGGCAGGAGGCGTTTGTACGGTTGCTGTTGCGGGTGCGGCCGGGGTTGGCGCGGAAGGTGGGGGTGGGCGGGAAGACGCGGGTGATTACGGAGTTGTTGTTTGCCGATGGGATGGATGCGAATTTTCGGGATTGGTTGGGGGCGACGCCGTTGCATCATTTTGCGCGACGGGGGGATGTGGAGAATACGCGGCTGTTTTTGGAGCGGGGGGCGCGGGTGGATGTGGTGGATGAGGATTTGCGGCTGACGCCGTTGGGGTGGGCGGAGCGGTTTGGGAAGGGGGAGGTGGCGGCGGTGCTGCGGGGTAATTGTGTGTGACACGGTCTTCTTGCCTGCGGGTTTTCGGCCTTGGCGCGGAGTTGGGCGGGGTGGATGCGGTGAATGAGGCTTTGTGGCTGACGCCGGTGGGGCGGGCAGAGCGGGTTGGGAAGGGGGAGGTGGCGGCAGTGTTGCGGGGGAATTAATGCGTGTGTGACACCGGTTTCTTGCCTGCGGGTTTTCGGCCTTGGCGCGGAGCTGGGCGGGGTGGATGCGGTGGATGTTGCTTTGCGGCCAACGCCGTTGGGATGGGCGGAGCGGTTTGGGAAGGGGGAGGTGGCGGCGGTGTTGCGAGGGAATTAATGCGTGTGTGACACGGGTTTCTTGCCTGCGGGTTTTCGGCCTTGGCGCGGCGCTGGGCGGGGTGGATGCGGTGGATGAGGATTTGCGGCTGACGCCGTTGGGGTGGGCGGAGCGGGTTGGGAAGGGGGAGGTGGCGGCGGTGTTGCGGGGGAATTAATGCTTGTGTGCCACGGGTTTTCGGGATCTTTCGCTTGCGGGCGGGTCCGGGTTTTGGGGACACACGGGCTACGCTGCGCTCCGCCACGTATGTCCCCGGAGAGGGGTGTCGCTGCGTGGGACCGTCGAGAATTGCTCTAGTTTAGTGACTGGAGGGCGGCGACGGTGGGGGGGCTGGGTTTGAAGTTGCCGAAGCGGTAGCCCTCCGCGATTCTTAGCGGCGTCCAGCCTTGCTTGTTTGGCTTGTTCCACACTTCCTTCTTCGCGCCTTTGGCGGAGAGGAGCTGGATGGCCTTCGGGTAGTTCTTGTAGGCTGCGCTGTGCATCGCGGTCTCGCCTTTTTCGTCTACCGCGTTGGGGTCGGCCCCGATGCTGATTAGATACTCGATCGCTTCCAGCACTTCGGGTTCGGTTCCGCTGTCTTCGCCGGGGGATCTTGTGCCCAGGCCGGCGGCGGCCATTAGGGGCGTGGAGTTGTCCGCGTTGTTGATCTTCGGGTCGGCTCCGAGTTCTACTAGCACTCGCATGAGTTCGGTGTCCGCAGTACGGGCGGCCATGAAGAATGGCGTCGCGCCTACCGTGTTGATCGCCGTCATTCCCAGGCCGATCTTTTTGGTCATTTTTGCGTTTAGATTCGCGCCTTTGGCGGCGATCTTGCGCACGAATTCGATCGCGGTCATGTTGCCGGAACCGTCCGGGGCGGGGTCGTTGTCGCCTACTCCGGGTTTTCTTACCGTTGTGATGGCGTGGAGGACGGTCAGGCCGGGGATTGAGGCGTTGGGGTCGGCTCCGAGGTCCAGCAGCACGCTGGCTAGTTCGTAGTGGGCGTTGGTTACGGCTATTAGGAGGGCTGTTGTGCCGGGTCTTGGGCCGGCTCGGACTTGGGCGAATCTTTTGCCGGAAATCAAACCCGGCTGGATGGTCTCGTTGACGTCGACGCCTGCCTTTACCAGCGTCCTTACGACTCCGATGTGGCCTTCGCGGACGGCGAACAGGAACGCTGTGTAGCCGGAATCGACTCTGGCGTTTAACTCGGCTTTCGCCGCTAGCAGGGCTCCGACGGCTTCGCCGTTGCCTTCGGCGGCGGCCCACATGAGGGCCGTCTGGCCGCTCTTTTGTTCCCGCGCATTGACCGCCGCTCCGGCCTTCAGCAGCGCGCGAATGGCGTCCGGTTTCCCGGTCCGGGAGCAGGTCATCAGCGCTGTTTCGCCGCCGGGGAGGGTGGTGTTGGGATCGGCTCCTGCTTTCAACAGCAGCTCTACCATGGGGGCGCTGCCGTTGGTGCAGGCTAATGACAGCGGCGTGATGCCGAACTGGTTGGCGGCTTTGGGGTCGGCTCCGCTCTTGAGGAGGCGCTGGGCCCCGGCTACGTCGTCATTGTGGGCGGCCCAGTGGAGGGGCGTGGTTCCGTCGGGATCGATGGCCGACAGAACCACGGCGGTCGTCAGGAGGAGGAGCGGCCACTTCACAGGGCGACTTTGCCTTTGCTGTCGGCGAAGGAGTCGATGCGGACGCCGGCGCGGTCGAGTAAGGTCAGGTGGAGATTCGCGAGCGGCGTCGCTTTTTCGTAGCGGATGTGGCGGCCGCCCGGGGTGCGGCTGCCGCCGGCCACGAGGATGGGCAGATTCGTGTGGTCGTGCTTGTCGGCGTTGCACATGCCGCTGCCGTAGAGGTACGTCGTGTGGTCGAGGAGGGTGCCGTCGCCGTCGGGGATGGACTTCAGTTTTTCGAGGAAGTTCGCGAACAACGACACGTGGAAGGCGTTGATTTTGGCCACTTTGGCGAGCTTTTCGAGGTCGCCGCCGTTGTGGGTGAGTGGGTGGTGCGGTTCCGCTACGCCGATTTCGGGGTAGGTTCTTGTGGACGTTTCGCGGGCTAGCTGGAAGGTGATGACGCGGGTGACGTCGCCTTGGAGGGCCAGGGCTTGGAGGTCGAACATTAAGCGGGCGTGGTCGGCGTAGGCGACGGGGACGCCGATGGGACGGTCGAGATCCTTCAATTTGCTGTCGGCGGCTTCGGCTTCCGCTTTTTGCACGCGGCGTTCGACTTCGCGGACGGTGTCGAGATACTCCGATACTTTGGTGCGGTCGTTGGCGCCGAGCTTCTTTTGGAGGCGGGCGATGTCTTCCTTGACCCAATCGAGGAGGCTGGCGTCCTTGCTCAATTCGGCGCGGCGGTCGGCGGCGGGGCCGCCTTCTCCGAACAGGCGTTCGAAGGCGAGGCGGGGGTGGGCTTCGGCGGGGAGGGGGGTGGTGGGCGTGCTCCAGGAGAGGTTGTTCTGGTAGACGCAGGCGTAGCCGTTGTCGCACTGGCCGACGGTGGAGAGGAGGTCCATGGCGAGTTCCAGGGACGGGAGGCGGGTGGCTTGGCCGATTTGTTTGGCGGCTAGCTGGTCGGCGGTGGTGGCGAGGTGGTAGTCGGTTGACTCGGTCCACTTGGCGGTGGCGGCGGAGAGGAAGGCCGCGTTGGAGGTGGCGTGGGTGCCGGGGTAGGCGTTGCGGAGTTCGAGGTTGGTGACGACGGTGAGGTGGTCACGCACGGACTCGAGGGATTTCAGGATGGGCGAGAGCTGGCCGAGGGGGCCTTCGGGGGAGGCGGGGGTCCAATCGGGGATGTGGGCGCCCATGGGGATATAGACATATCCGATGCGGCGGATGGGTTTGGCGGGCGCGGCGGAGAGCGCGGGGACCATGGCGTCGAGCATGGGCAGGGCGAGGGCCGTGCCGAGGCCGCGGAGCAGGGTGCGGCGGGGGAGAGATTTCTGGGTGATGATCATGACGATCTCCTCATTTGGAATGGGGTGCTGTTGACGATGGACAGGATGAAGGCCGAGAACTTGAAGTCCTTGGGTTGGGTTTCGCGGACGATTTTGCGGATGGCGGGGGCGTCGCTTGATTCTACTCCTCGACCGAGGGCGTAGGTCATGAGCTTTTCGGTGAACGTCCCGGCGAAGATTTCGGGGCGGTTTAATAGGGCTTGCTGCAGGCCGTCGACGCCTTGGAATTTGCTGCCGTCGGGGAGGCCGCCGGAGAGATCGAGGGGGCGGGCGTTTTCGGTTTTTCGGTAGCGGCCGACGCCGTCGTAGTTTTCGAGGGCAAAGCCGATGGGGTCCATGAGTTGGTGGCAGCCTCGGCAGGCGGGGTTATCGCGGTGTTCGGCGAGGCGTTCGCGCATGGACATCGGTTTCGACATGTTCACTTTTTCCGCTAGCGCGGGGACGGCGGGGGGAGGCGGAGGCGGGGGGACGCCGAGGATGTTTTCGAGGATCCACTTGCCGCGGATGACGGGGGAGGTGCGGGTGGCGTAGGAGGTGACTGTCAGGATGCTGCCGTGGCGGAGGAGGCCGCCGCGGACGCGATCGGACTCGGGGAATTCGATGCGTTGGAAGCGGGGGCCGTAGACGTTGGGGATGCCGTAGTGTTTGGCGAGGCGGCCGTTGACGAAGGTGTAGTTGGCGCGGAGGAGGTCGAGGACGGAGCGGTCTTCGCGGACGATGCTTTCGATGAAGAGTTCGGTTTCCTTGCGGAACGCCTGGCGGAGGTTGTCATCGAAGCCGGCGAAGAGGCGCATGTCGGGGTTGGCGGAGCTCAAGTTTCGCAGATAGAGCCACTGTTCGGCGAAGTTGGTGATCAGGACGTTGGCTCGTTTGTCGGCGAGGAGACGGCGGACTTGGCGCTCCAGTTGAGCGGGTTGTTTGAGCTTGCCTTGGATGGCGGCGTCGAGGAGTTCGTCGTCGGGGATGCTGGACCAGAGGAAGAAGCTCAAGCGCGTGGCGAGTTCGAGGTCGCTGATTTTGTAGGCGGTTTTGGGGGCCACGTTGGCTGGGTCGGCTTCGACGCGGAAGAGGAATTCGGGGCTGACGAGGACGGCGCGGAGGGCCATTTCGATGCCGGTTTCGAAGTCCGGTTGTTGCTTGAAGAATTTCAGGGGGGCGGCGATGTCGGCGTCGTTCACCGGACGCCGGAAAGCGCGGCGGGCGAGGGTGGTGATGACTTTTTTGGCGCAGGCTTCGTCCTTGGTTTGGCAGACGAAGAGGCGGCGGCGGCTGGGGGTGTCGCCGGGGGTTTGGTCGCCGTAGGGACCGTTGATGGTGACGGAGTAGACGGCGGGTTGGACGCGGGGGTGGCGGTCCATGTTGAAGTGGGCCTGGTAGGGCTGGCGTTCGGTTTCGAGGAGAGCTCCGGTCTTGCGAGGGAAGGCGACGGCGACGGTGTGGGGGCCGGCTTTTATTGGGATTTTGACGTTTAAGTGTTTGTCGACGAGGTTGTGATCCTGGCCGGTGGGGGGCGGCTTGACGGTGAAGGATTTGACGGGGGCGCCGTCGATTAGGAGGGTGACTTCATGCTGGCCGGCGATGCCTTCGACGTGTTCGTTGCGGTCGCGGGCGAGGCGGATTTGGAACTCGTATTCGGCGTTGACGGGGAAGGTGTATTTGACGACTTTGCCGCCTCGGGTGCCGAGGGGGAGGCCGTCGAAGGGATCCTCTTGCGTGAGGTCGGGGGGGAGGTTGAAGGTCTCGCCGCCGGGGGCGCGGGCGGGGGTGCCGACGGTGAGGCGGGCGATTTTGCGGGCGGCGGAGAGGTAGCGTTCGAGCAACGTCGGGGAGAGATCGCCGACGGTGATGTTGTCGAAGCCGTGGCTGGATTCGTCGGTGGGGAGGAGGTTGGTGACGTCGATGTCGACGGCGAGGAGGTCGCGGATGGAGTTTTGGTATTCGGTGCGGTTGAGGCGGCGGAAGGTGTCGGTGCGGCCGGGGTTGAGGGTTTGGGCGTCGAGGGTTTTTTCGAGAGTGGAGATGGTGGATA
>JBIKOG010000153.1:0-18579 GCA_044358225.1 Bryobacteraceae bacterium
GCAGTTCAAGCGGCCGGCCACCGACGCCGCCACGCGCGACCGCATTGCGAAAGAAGGCATGGCGTGGCGCGAGGTGCCGATCGGTGATGGCATTGTTGGCGATCTCTTTTACCCGGCCAATCACAAGACCGGGAAGCTGCCCGTCGTCATCTGGCTGCATGGCTACAGCTATCAGTATGGGTGGTCCATTCAGTCTCCGTGGCAGACGAACATCAACGATCTGCGGGCCGATCAACGGTTGTCGCTCCCGGCGCTGGTCAAGCGGGGCTTCGCGGTGCTTGTTTTCGATCAGATCGGGTTCGGCACGCGTGTGCTGGATGCGCGGGAGTTTTATGCGCGCTACCCGCGCTGGTCGCTGATGGGCAAGATGGTGGCCGACACGCGCGCGGCGATCGACACGTGCACGCAGATCGATATTCTGGATCCGCAGCGCATCTCGTTGGGCGGCTACTCGCTGGGGGCTAAGGTTGGCCTGCTGACGATGGCGCTGGATGCGCGGGTGCATTCGCTGGCCGCCGTTGCGGGCTTCGATCCACTGCGCCGTGACACGAAGGACAAGGGTGTGGAAGGCGTTCGGCACTACTCGCACATCCACGGCCTGATGCCGCGGCTGGGCTTCTTTACAGGGCACGAAGAGAAGCTTCCTTTCGACTTTGACGCGGCGCTCCGGCTGGCCGCACCGCGCCCGGTGTTGCTGATCGCGCCGACGCTCGATCGCTACGCCCGCGCGGCCGATGTGGCTGCTGCCGTGAACGCTGTAAGCTACCCCGCGCTGCAGTTCGAAACTCCGCTGGACTTCAACCGCTTCCACCGGCCCACGCAGCAGCGCGTCGTCGACTGGTTCGCCGAACGGGGCCGCTGACAAGGTGTATGCTCAACGAAGAATGCTCCGCCTGCTGCTTCTTCTCACCGCCACGCTGACCGCCCAGGACTGGCGCCCCGTCACCGGTTGGCAGGAGACCAAATTCACTGGCCACGGCGTGGCGCGCATCGAAAAGGGCACGATCTTCCTCGACCCCGGCGCGCCCATGACGGGCGTCACGCGCGCGGCTGCATTCCCCAAGATCGACTACGAAATCCGCTACGAAGCCGCGCGGTTAAAGGGTGGCGACTTCTTTGCGAGCCTGACGTTTCCCGTGGGTGACTCGCACTGCACATGGGTCACGGGCGGCTGGGGCGGCGACATCGTGGGCCTGTCGAACATTGATGGCTGGGACGCCTCCGACAACGAGACACGCAGCTACTTCACCTTTGAAACCGGCCGCTGGTATGCATTCCGAATTCAGGTTACCGGCGCCAACATCCGCGTCTGGATCGACGAACAGTCCGTCGTCAACGTACCCATCGCGGGCCGGAAAGTGGACCTGCGCCGCGGCGAAATGAATCTCTCGACGCCGCTCGGTTTCGCCAGTTACAACACAGCGGGCGGTATCCGGAAAATCGAATACCGCCCGCTGTCAAAAACGAACTGAGCGAACTACCGGGTCTTGACCTTCGTCCAGCTCCGCGAGGCCGCCGAAGCCAGCACGGCGTCCGTGACATCATCGGTCGCGAGGCCTTCGCGGAACGTCGGCGCGGCCGCGTGACCGCCGCCCACCGCCGTCAGGAAGTCAGCCACTTGATGCACGAAGGTGTGCTCGTAGCCGATCTGCAAACCGGGCACCCACCAGTTACTCATGTAGGGGTGTTCGCGATCGGTAATATGCACGCTCTTCCAGCCGCGCAATTTCCCTTCGTCTTTGTGATCGAAGTACTGCAAACGGTGTAAGTCGTGGAGGTCCCACATGATGGACGCGTGTTCGCCGTTGATCTCCAACGTGTAGAGCGCCTTGTGGCCGCGGGCGTAGCGAGTGGCCTCGAACGTTGCCAGGGAGCCGTTGTTGAACTTGGCCAGGAACAGGCTGGCGTCGTCGATGCCAACCGGTTCCACTTCGCCCGTCAGGCTGTGTTTGCGGGCCTTGATGAAGGTTTCCGTCATCGCCGAAACCTCGTCGATCCCGCCGTTGAGCCACATGGCAGTATCGATGCAGTGCGCCAGGAGATCGCCGGTGACGCCGCTGCCGGCTACCTTCACGTCCAGGCGCCACAGGCCTTCCCCGCCCTGCGGCAGGTCGCTCGAAATGGTCCAGTCCTGCAGAAACTTCGCACGGTAATGGAAGATGCGGCCCAGCCGGCCTTCGTCAATTAGCTGCTTAGCAAGAGTTACTGCCGGGACGCGGCGGTAGTTATACCAAACCATGTTCGGCACGCCGGCTTGTTCCACGGCGTCGACGATGGCTTCCGACTCGGCGCCGTTACGGCCCAGCGGCTTTTCGCACATCACCATCTTGCCGGCTTTGGCCGCGGCAATCGCGATTTCGGCGTGCGTATCGTTGGGGCTGGCGATATCGATCAGATCGATATCGGGCGACTCGACGACCTTGCGCCAATCGGTTTCCACGTTGGCGTAGCCCCACTTGGAGGCAAAGTCTTTAGCGCGCTCGGCATTCCGCGCGCACACCGTGTGCAGCACCGGCTGGTACGGCACATCGAAGAAGTTATTTACCTTCCGGAACGCATTCGAATGCGTGCGTCCCATGAAGCCATACCCAATCAAACCAACCCGAAGATTCTTCATATCCCTTTAGTTCCACCCGTGCGCGTCGCGCACCGAAATCATGGCCTGCAACACTTCGTTCCAGGTCTGCTGGTTCAACATCACGTCGTTGGAGAACATGCAGCCATCCCAGCAGATGTGCTGCACGGCGCGCGTCAGGTTGCCCGCGTCATCACGCAACCAGGCACCGGAATCGCGCACGATATCCAAGCGGCCGTTCGGATCAAAGGGCTGGCAGTGGCGGCCGGTCTTGTCGTGGGAGCCGGAGCCCTTCACGGTGCCGTCGTTCTGGGCCACGTGGAAGTCGATCATCCACGGGCGCAACGCGCGGGCCATGGTGCGGTAGGCTTCGCCCAGCGCTACGGTATCGTTCCAGTCAAAGTTCTCCGGCAGCAGCGCGTCTTCCGGGGCGTTGTAGCCCATGGTGAAGAGCATGGTGTGGGCCATGTCGGCCTGGAACCCCAATGTTTCCGGGCGTCCCACCATCTCCAGCAGTTTCACGTTCTGCCGCCAGCTATGCATGCCGGCCCAGCAGATCTCGCCTTCGGCGGCGAGTCGCTCCCCGTACTCTTCGGCAATGTTGCAGGCCTTGGTGAAGGTGTCGGCAATGCGGCGGGTGCCGGCTTCGGGATTGGCCAGCCAGTCGTGCGGACCGGTGGCGGAATCGATGCGAACTACGCCGTACTTCCGCACGCCGAGGTCCTTCAGCGTCTTGCCAATGCGACAGGCTTTGCGAACCTGCGTCAGGAACTTTGCCTGCTCTTCATCGTCGCCCATGGCCGAGCCGCCGCCGGTGGGGCCCCACACAGGAGCCACCATCGAACCGACGCGCAGACCGCGGCCGCCGATGTCGTCGGCCAGTTTCTTCAGGTCTTCATCGGACGAGTCGATATCGGTGTGCGGCAGGCAGAGGAACAGGTCCACGCCGTCGAACTTCACGCCGTTCACCGACGCGCCACAGGTCAGATCCAACATCGTTTCCAGCGAAATCGGCGGCTCCGAATCGGGACCTTTGCCCACCAATCCAGGCCACATCGCGTTGTGCAGCGCGGGAGACGCATTCTTTGTGCTCATCAGAAAATCCTCCGGGATAGCATACACCAACGGCCGTTTAGAAGAACGACGCGATGGCCTTGCGGGTGTGCTCGATATCAGCGTCGGTATGCGCCGCTGACAGGAACGCCGCCTCAAACTGCGAGGGGGGGAAGTAGACGCCCTGCTCCAGCAGGTGATGGAAGAACTTGCCGAAGCGGGCGGTATCGCTGGTCTTTGCCGTCTCGTAGTCGACCACCGGCGTCTGCGTGAAGAAGAGCGTGAACATGGAACCCACGCGGTTGACGGTGAACTCCGCCGGGAGCCCCGCGCACAGAGCCGCCGCTTTCTCTTCCAGGCGTTCGTACAGCCCGGCATCCTTGCGAATATTCCGGAGCATCGCCAGACCCGCGCTGACCGCCAGCGGATTGCCCGACAGCGTGCCCGCCTGGTACACGTTTCCCACGGGCGCCACTTTGCGCATGACATCCTTGCGCCCGCCGTAGGCACCGATCGGCAGCCCGCCGCCGATGACTTTCCCAAACGTCGACAAATCCGGCACCACACCGAACAACGACTGTGCACCGCCGCGCGCGACGCGGAACCCGGTCATCACTTCGTCGAAGATCAACAAAGCACCGTGTTTGCGAGTCTCGGCGACCAGCGCGCCCAGGAACTCCGGCGTCGGCAATACGCAGCCCATGTTGCCCACGACGGGTTCCAGAATCACGCAGGCTATCTGGTCGCCGTGCGCCGCGAACGCCTGTTCCAGCGCTTCCACGTTGTTGTATGGGAGGGCCAGCGTGGTATCGGCAAACGCCTTCGGCACGCCTGCCGTATCGGCAATGCCCAAGGTTGCCATGCCGCTGCCAGCCTTCACCAGGAGCGAATCCACATGCCCGTGATAGCAGCCTTCAAACTTGATCGTCAGGTCGCGGCCGGTGAAGCCGCGGGCCACGCGGAGGGCCGACATCGTCGCTTCCGTCCCGGAGTTCACCAGGCGGATCATCTCCATCGATGGCACGGCGTCCCGGATCTCCTCGGCCAGCTCAATCTCGCGCTCCGTGGGCGCGCCGAAGCTGGTGCCGATGGTCAGCGCGTCCTCGATCGCCGCCAGGATTTCCGGATGCCGGTGGCCCAACAGCATCGGCCCCCAGGAGCCGATGAAATCGATGTACTCATTCCCGTCGACGTCCCAGAGCCGCGCCCCGTTGGCTTTGGCCATGAACCGCGGCGTGCCGCCGACGCTGCGGAAGGCGCGCACAGGGGAGTTCACTCCGCCCGGGACCAACTCCTGGCCGCGGGCAAGCAATGCTTCAGATCGAGCAGTATTCATTCGTTTCCTTCACTTACTATTCGGCGCAAAAACAAATTTACGCCAATCTCGGTTAGCGTCAGATGCAGCGTCGATTTTATCTGCTTCCGCAGATCATGATACGGCATGGTGCCGGCAAACAACTCCTGCATGATCCCGTTCAATCGCGCGCTTCGCCGTAAAAACTGAATCATCCTGTCCGTGTTCGCGCCGAACAGGTACCGGCCCAAGAACAGGCGCCTCGCCAACGTCGAGGCATACGACAGGTCGTCGACAAACTCCCGCGTGACCGCGCCGGCATACTCCGCCTCGCGCCCCTCGGCTGCCAGCGTGCCGGCCAGTTCGCCGGACCGCATTGCATAATAAATTCCTTCGCCGGTTACCGGATCCACCAGTCCGCCCGCATCACCTACCGCCAGCCATCCATCCCCGGCCAAGCGGTTGTGCTGCCAGGAACCCGCTTCGAGCGACGGTAACATGTGCCCGTAGAACGTGGCGCCTTCGCGCGACATGCCGCGCGCTTCCATATACCGTTCCAAACGAACCCGCATGGCCGTCGCCGGCTCCCCTTTGCCGCAGATGCCGACCGACAAGTGACCAGCACGCGGAAACACCCACAGATACCCCTCGAATCCAGCGAAAAACTCCAAATCGATGTGGCCTTGCTCCCGCGGTACATAGTAGCCCAACGCCGTCATCGTATCGGCCGGTTGAAATGCCGTCCCGGTGTCACGGATTGGATTGCGCGCGCCGGTCGCCACGATCACGAAATCGGCCATCGATTCCCCGTCCGCAGTTTTTAACGCCCACTGGCCGGCGGCCCGCCGCATCCCCAACACGCGCTCCCGCCGCAACTCGGCCCCCGCCGCCGCCGCGCGGTCCAGCAGTAGCTGATTCAAATCCCGCCGCGAAAAAATCAACATCGGCTTATCCAACTGCAACCGCACCGCGCCCGCGCCCGGTGAATGCAGGCACGTGGGCGTTACGCGCCGGAAGGCTCCGGTCTTTTCCAAAAACGGATATTGCTTGTAGGCTTTGTAGGTCACCCCGCCACCGCAGGGCTTCTCCCACGCCATCTTTTCGTCGAACAGAATCGCGCGTGCACCGGCGGCCACCACCTGACGGGCCGCCATGGCGCCCGCCGGTCCGCCGCCGAGCACCGCGACCGTTCTCACGGATGGGCCTTGGGTGTCGAGGGCGCATGCACCGCGCCGTTGGCAGGTTCACTGGTCGGCGGATGGCCCGCAGGCATCTCACCGGTCGGCATCGCGGTATTCCCGTGCGGGCTCGACTTCTCCGACGGCTTCACGGTCCACTTGCCGCCATCCATCAACAGCGAGTAGTTCATCTGGATCCCCGATCCGCCTTCCTTGGGCGAAACAGACACCACGGCGTCGGCTTCTTTGTCCCGGAAGTTGACAGAGACAACTTCGATTTTCATCGATTGCGTCATCATGTCGCTGCGTTTCGCCAGGTGGTCCAGAATTGCCTGCTTCACGGCATCCTGATTCTGGGGGGCTTTGGCGCATCCAGCCAACAGCACAAGGAGGAGAGAGAGTATTCGTACGGCCACACCCGGATTATAACGGGCTAGCCGGTCCGGGGGAAAGGGAGACGTGCGCCACTCCATCCGTCAATCGCCCCGGTCTCCCGCTGTTCCCAAAAGCAGCAGGCTCTCCAGTTCCGCCACGGCCCGCCACCCGTCGCGGAGCGCGTCGTTATACTCCTCCTGTAACTCGAAGTAACTTCGTTGCGCGTTCAACACCTTCGGATATTCACCCTGCATCCCGCGAAAGTTACTCAAATAGGTATCATAGGCGCGACGCGCGTCACCCAGCGCCGCATCCCGGTACCGCGTCACTGTCACCCGTGCCGACTCATACCGTTGCCACGCCGCCGCGAAGCGCGCCTGCAGCGCCCGCTCCGTCCGTGCGCCTTCCAACTGCGCCCGCTCCACGCCCGCCCGCGCCGCCCGCAAGTTCCCCTGCTGCCGGTTGAACAGGGGAATCTCTACGCCGACGTCAAAGATCCCTTCCAACCCCACCGGGCGCCCACCGGGCACATCTCCATACTCCCCGTTCCGCCGCAATCCGCCCCGCACCTGCAGGTCCGGTACCCGCGCGGCCCGCGCCTGCCGCAGAGCCCACTGTGCCCGGGCCTTTTCGGTGACAGCCATCGTCACCTCCGGGCTTTGCGCGCGCACCTGCGCCCACAGCGTCTCCCGCGCTAACTCCGGGAAATCATCTACCATCCCGTCCAATTCCCGCGGCGCCAGCCCCTCGGTGTTCAAAAGCGCGGCCAACTCCGCCCAAGCCCGCGTCTCCATCTGTCGCGCCTGCTCCAAATGAACCGCCGCCCGCTGGGTCTCCACGTCGGCCATCCGGATATCCGGCTCGTCCATGCGCCCGATATTCTGCAGTTCCCGCGCGATCTTTGCTGTTTCCGCCGCCGTCTCGAATAGCTTCTTCCGCACCCGCGTCCGCTCCGTCGCCGCCAGCGTGTCGTAGAACAGCATCCGCAGTTGCCCGCGCAGCCGCAGCCGCCAGGCCTCGCGCGTGGCCCGCGCCCGCTCCACGTCCTGCCCGGCCAGGTTCCGGTCAATGCCCAGCTTCCCGCCCATGACGATCCGCTGCTCCACAAACCCGCCGACACTGCCGCCACGGGTGGCGCGGGCTACGTGCTCGCCGGTCGCCCCGATTGTCGGGTTCGGGTACAGCCCGGCCTGGGCCTGGCGTCCTTCGGCCATCTTCACGGAGGCCTCGGCCTGTTGATATTCCGGGTTCTGGGACAGAAGCCGACCTTCCAGATCGGCCAGCGTCAACCCCGCCGCAATCAGGAGAATCGGCGTCATCGCGCACCTCCTTCGTGATGCTGATGCCCGCCGGCGGGCGCCTTACGCGGCGGTGGATTCTTGCGCAATGCCTCGATCTTCCCGAACACCTCCGGGCTTACGACGCGCACCAGCGTCATCATCCCGCCCATCGCCGCCGTCCAGCCTTTGCGCAAGCCGTAGTTTTCGGGTTTGTGACCGTACGGGTCGTCGTCGGGCATCCACATGTCCTGCGGGTACCCAGCCACTTTTTTCTTCTCCGCGTCGTCCTTCGGCCAGTGCCCCGCCCCGTGGGACATCGGCCCCACCATCGGGAACATATTGTTCATCATGTGGTGCGGCAGGTGGCAGTGCAGCATCCACTCGCCTTCCATCTTTGCGACGAACTCGATCTCGCGCACTTGGGCGACACCCACCAGCACGGTGTTCTGCGGGTACCACAGCGCCTCCGGCACGCGCCCGCCCTCGGTCCCGGTCATCACGAACTGGAACCCGTGCAGGTGAATGGGGTGGTGGTCCATGCCCATATTCAGCAAACGGATGCGCACCCGTTCGCCCTGCTTCACCACCATCGGCGTGCAGTCCGGTCCGGAGCGCCCGTTGAACGTGAGCCAGTTGAACTCCATCGCCAGCGAGTTCGGGATTGCGTTGTTCGGCCGCAGATCCCACTCCTGCAGAATCAGGCCAAAGTCGTGGTCGACGCGTGGCCCCGTTGGCGCCTTGGGATGGATCAGAAAGAACCCGATCGCCCCCATCATTTCCTGCATTGGAAAGTGCGAATGATAGAAGCAGGTGTTCGTCTGGTTCAGCGTGAACTCGTAAACGTGCGTCTGGCCTGGCAGTGTGGGATCCTGGCCCAGGCCGACGCTGCCATCCTGCGTATACGGGACCTCAAAGCCATGCCAGTGGATGGCTGTCGGCTCTGGTAGTTTGTTGGTGAAGACGACGCGCACGCGGTCCCCTTCGGTGACCTCCAGCGTTGGCCCGGGAACGCTGCCGTTATAGCCCCAGGCCGTCAACTTCCGGCCGGGCGCAATCTCGGTTTCGACAACTTCGGCCGCCAGGTGAAACTCCTTCACCCCGTCCACAATACGCGGGGCCAGTTTTCCCAAATCCGGGGTCACAAATGGGGCTGGTGGCACAGCCGGCGCAGCGGCCTGCAATGCGGCGCCGCTCGAAAACATACGGCCTAAAAAGCCGCGTCGATGAAAAGACATATTTCTCCTCTGGAAATCTCGGACAAGTGAGAGCTGGCGCGGACAGAGGAGAGAATCAGAGTCGAAGCGGCGTGCGCTGCGCCGGAGCGACTCGAAGCGGGGCAATGACCCGTTCGGTGGTCGCCGTCGTCACCGAAGCGCGCACCCAAGCCACGCCCACGGAGACAACCGCCTTGGCCACCGGCAAATCGTCCGTTGGCTGCAGGCCGTGCGCACAGCCACTGGTAATGGCGGCCGCGACGCATACCGTTCCGCACCATGCGTTGGCGACCGGTGCAATCAGCAGCACCAGGATCAGCAACAGTAGTGGGACACGGCGGGGCACCTTCTTCATGATAACGGCTCCTGCTGCGAATTGGGCGCCGGTTCCCGTAACCTGTCTAAATGCGGCTCCTACTCCTCGTCCTCAGCGTTGCGCTTGCGGCCCAGGACGATCCAACCGTCATTTCCAAGCGCGCCGCCGCCCTCGCCGCCCAGTCCCGCCACGAAGTCGCCATCGCCGAATACCAAAAAGCCTTGGAGATCCACCGCAAGAAGGCGGATCGATTCAATGAAGGCGTCGTCCTCAACAACATCGCCAACAGCTGGATCAGCTTAGGCGACACCGACACCGCCCTCAAACTCTTCTCCGAAACCATTGCCATCCGCGAATCCCTCAACGATCAACTCGGCATCGCCTACACGCTACTCGGCATCGCCAACGCCCATTGGTTCTCCGCCGAACCACAGAAAGCGCTCGACACCTACCGCCGCCTGATCGCCCAAGCTACGGTTCTGAAGAACGATGTCCTCCTAGCCCACGCGCTCAATAATGGCGGCCTCGTGCTGCAGTCGCTCGGGGAGGACTCGACGGCCCTTGCCCAGCACCTCCGGGCGCTGGCGCTGTTCCAGAAATCCAGCCAACGCCTGTTTGAAGGCTACGCGAGGAACAATGCGGGGCTGGCCCAGTTCAACCTCAACCGGCCTGCCGAGGCCCGCAACAGCTTCAACGAAGCACTGGCCATCTTCCGCGAAGTCCTGGACTCCCGCGCCCAGGCCTACGCCCTCCACAACCTCGGCGACCTGGAAGCCAAAGCCAACCGGCCCGATGCCGCCATCCCCTTCTACCGCCAATCGCTCGAATTCAAGCGCGCCGCCCGGGATCGTTACGGCGAAGCGTGGTCCCTGGCGCGCCTGGCCGAAGCCAACGCCGCCAAGGGCGACAACTCCGGCGCCACCATGCTCCTGCAGCAGGCACTGCACCTCCATCGCTCTGTCGCCGATCGCTCCGGCGAAGCCGCGGCGCTCGCCCTGCTCGCGCGCATCGAGCGCCGCACCGGCGATATCCCCCGTGCCACCCAGCACCTGGAGGAATCGCTATCCCTGATCGAGCGCACCCGCAACTCCCTAGCCACCCCCGAGTTACGCGGCAGCTACTTCGCCACCCGCCAGTCCATTTATGAGTTCCTCACCAGTATGCTGGTGGAACAGAAAGATTCGCGCGCGCTGGAGATCAGCGAACGGAGCCGCGCACGGCTTCTGCTCGACAATCTTGCGGGCGACCCAAAGTTGGAAGCCCTGCGCCGCTCCATTCACGCCCTGGGCCAGCGGCTCCAGCGAGCCACCACGCCCGCCGACGCCGAAGCCGGCCGCACCCGCCTCCGGCAATTGGAAGCTGCCGCCGCCAAGTTCCCCACCCCCGATCGGGGACGATCAAAAACCCTTTCAGAACTCCAAAAACTCGCCTCCTCCGATACAGCCATCCTCGAGTACTGGCTGGGCGACGACCGCTCCGCCCTTTTCGTGATCCGCCCGGAGAAAGTCGTCACGATTCCCCTGCCACCTCGCAAAGCCATTGAGGCGCAGATCGCCCGCCTCCTGGAACAGCTCACAGCCCGCGCCGCGCAAATCCCCAATGCCCCCCCCATGGCCCGCAAGCAGCGGCTTGCCGGCGCGGATGCCGAATGGCCCCGCATCGCGGCGGAACTGGCCAAACAGATCTGGCCCGCCGAACAGCTCAAGCAAATCCAAAACGTTCTGATCGTTCCGCACCACGCCCTCGCCCACCTCCCGTTCTCCCTGCTTCCGGGCGCCGAGAACTCGCGCCTGACCGCCATCCCCGCCGCCTCCCTGCTCCCCTATCTCGGCACCCGTTCGAACGCCCCAAAGCCCATCGCCATCTATGCCGCACCGGAGTTCAGCAAGGACCTTCCCGCCCTCCCGTTCGCCCGCACGGAGGCGGAGAACATTGCGAAACTCTCCCCCGGTGCGACGCTCCACCTGGGTCAGGCCGCCGCCAACTCGCCGGCGCTCCCGAAGGAACTCGCCGAGCACCGATATCTGCACTTCGCCACCCACGTCGAACTGGCGTCGCCGCCCCGCATTGAGCTAACCAACTCCCGGCTCACACTGGACAACATCTACGCACTGACACTGGACGCGGACTTGGTTACGCTCTCCGCCTGCCGCACCGCGCTCGGCAAAGACCTGAATGGCGAAGGGCTATTGAGCTTCACGCACGCCTTCCTGTATGCCGGAGCAAACCGCGTCCTGGCCACCCTATGGAGCGTGGACGACCAGGCCACCGCCGAGTTCATGCGCCACTTCTACACGGCCCTGCTAACCAAACAACGCACCCCGGCCGAAGCGCTGGCCGACGCCCGCCAGACGTTCCGGAAGATACCCCGCTATAGCCATCCCTGGTACTGGGCCGCCTTCGTCCTCCACGGCCAGCCCCAATAACGCAAAATAAGAACCATGTCCCCGCCGTGGGCCCTCAGCGCCGATGCGTTCACAGGTCTCCTTGCCGCGCTCCATCCGGACCGCGACCAGGCCGCCCTGCGCTATGAGGAACTGCGCACGCGCCTCGTCCGCGTGTTCCTTTGGGAACATGCCATCGACCCTGAGTCGCTGGCCGACGACGCCCTGACGCGTCTGGCCCGCCGCCTTGCGGAAGGCGAACAGATCCAGAACATCCCGGCCTTTTTGAATGGTATCGCTCGCAATTTGTTGAAAGAGGAGGCCAACCGCCGCCATCGGATCGAGCCGCTGACCGACCTCCCCGCCCCTGCCGCCAACCACGAACTCGAACGCCAGCACGCCGCCCTGGAAGCCTGCCTGGCCACCTGGGAACCCGATAAAAGACAAATTCTGATTGCCTACTATCAAGGCGATCAATCCGCCCGCATCCAGGGACGCCAGCGTCTGGCAGCCCAACTGGGACTGGAACTGAACGCCCTGCGCAACCGCGCTCTGCGCCTCCGCGACCGGCTGGAAGCGCCGCCAACCCCGAACAGCGCGACCAACTCCGCGAACGACTGATCGCCGATCAGGATCTGTCCGACCAACTGCGCGACCAGGAGACGGACTGGATTGACGCGTATGCCGCCGGCAAACTTCCAGCGGCCGACGCCCGAGCGTTGTACGAACATCTCCAACAAACCGGCCAACTCCACCGGCTCCCCACCGCCGCGGCCCTGGCAAAACCCAAATCGCAACCCGCCAGCGTCTTCCCTCACGCTCTGGGCTTGGCCGCCACGCTTCTGGTGGTTTTCAGCGTCGTCTTCCAACGGCCACACACGCCAAAAGCGGAACCGCCGCCTGCCATCCGCCAAGCCCTGGTGCCTGGCACGCTGCGCGATGGCCGCGCCCCCCAGTCCGTCACCGCGAAACCGAATCAGGATGTCGTGCTTCAACTCCAGTATCAGGACACGGCCCCTCGGGGTGAATGCCAAGTCGAGATTGCCGGCCAACCGTTCGGAGAAGACGGCCCCTGCGGCCTCGACTTCCACGCCTACTCCTTGCCCCCCGACCTCGCCCCCGGCCGATATACCCTGCGGTTGACCACCGCCAAGGGCGAACTCATTCACACCTACGAGTTCACCCTGATCCGATAGTTAGCGGCGGCGAAGTTTATCGAGGGCACTGGCCGCCGCCACGCGATAGGCTTCCGCGAGCGACGGGTAGTTGAAGACGGTTTTGGCAAGGGTTTCAACGGTGCCGCCGGTCATCATCAGCATCTGACCGATGTGGACGAGTTCGCTGGCATTGTCGCCAACGATGTGGATGCCGAGAAGTTGCAGAGTCTCGGCGTGGACGATGATTTTCAGGAGCCCGGACTGATCGCCGGTGATCTGCGCTTTGGCCACTTCGTCGAACTGCGCGACGCCGGTTTCAAAGGGGATTTTCTCCTGGGTGAGTTGGGTTTCGTTCTTGCCCACCATGGAGATTTCCGGGATGGTGTAGATGCCGAAGGGCAGGAGGTCGGGGCGGTTTTCGACGGGTTCACCGAACATGTGGCGGGCGGCGAGGCGGCCCTGTTCCATGGACGTGGATGCCAGTGAGGGGAAGCCGACGACATCGCCGGCGGCGTAGATGTGGGGGACCGTGGTTTGAAAGGACTCGTTGACGGTGAGATGGCCACGAGACTGGGTGGTGATGTTGACGGCGGCCAGGTTGAGCGTATCCGTATTGGGCTGGCGGCCGACGGCGTAGAGGAGCGCTTCGGCGATCAGGCGTTTGCCGGACTCCAGGTGGGCGACGGTGGTGAGAGGAGTCGTGTCGAGTGCTTCGACGCTGACCACTTTTTCGCCGAGGCGGAAGGTGACGCCGGCGCGGCGGAGCTGGTACATGAGCGACTGGGTGATTTCGCTGTCGACGTAGGTGAGGAGGGAGTCCTTGACCTCGACGACGGTGACCTCGCTGCCGAGGGCGGCGGCCATGGAGGCGTACTCCATGCCGATGACGCCACCGCCGACGACGATGAGCGATTTGGGGAATTCGCCGTCGGTGATTTTGATGAACTCGTCTGTGTCGTAGACCTGGAGGGCGGCGAAGGGGATGTCTTCGCGGCGGGCGGGGCGAGTGCCGCTGGCGATCAAAACATTGGCCGAGGAAAACTGGCGCTCGGAGTGGGGGCTGGAGACGTGGAGGACGTGGGGGTCGTCGGTGAAGGTGGCGTGGCCGTCGATCAACTGGACGCCGTGGCGTTGGAGTTGGTCTTCGATGACGGCGTATTGGCGTTTGATGACCTCGTTGACGCGGAACATGAGGTCCTGGATATTGATGCGGGCTTTGAGGCGGTATCCGCGGCCGTAAAAGCTTCGCTGGCGGAAGCCGCTCAAGTAGAGCACGGCTTCGCGGAGGGTTTTGGACGGGATTGTGCCGGTGTGGAGGCAGACGCCGCCGAGGTCGGCGGACTTATCGATGATGGCGACGCGCTTATCGAGTTTGGCGGCTTCGACGGCCGCATGGTGGCCGGCGGGGCCGCTTCCGATTACCAGGAGATCGTAGTCATACGGGGACGTGGTTTCAGCGCTCATTTTGACTTGATCGTACCGCAGTTGAGGGGGATGGCGATGATAAGATAGCGCAGAGAAATGCAATTCAGAACAGTGTTGGCAAGTCTGGCGGCGGTATTGGGATTGGGACTCTTGTGGACAGCGCGTGGGGCGCAGGGGGGCGCCGACGCCGGCTTTGCCGAAACGGTGCAGCCGTTTCTGAAGAAGAATTGCTTGAGTTGCCACAACACGGATACGGCGGTGGCCGGGATCCGGGTGGATATGTTGACGTCGGGGATGGAAGACCGGCACATGAAGTTGTGGTCCGAGGTGCAGCACCGGATTAATGACGGGACGATGCCGCCGAAGGGGATGAAGCAGCCGACGGCGGAAGAACGCAAGCCGGTGGTGGAGTGGATTGGGAAGCAGCTGGAGGTGGCGCGGTTGCGACCGACGCCGAAGAATGGGGCTGTCCGCCGGTTGACGGTGGCGCAGTATAAGAACACCCTGCGGGAGCTGTTGGGGCTGGAAGACGACCTGACGGAGATCTTGCCGCCGGATGCGGTTTCGAAAGATGGCTTCTTGAATAACAAGGAGACCCTGCAGCTGTCGCCGCTGTTGTTGGAAGCGTATCTGGGCATTGCCGATGAGGCGTTGACGCGGGCGTTGGTGAACCCGGGGGAGAAGCCCGAAATTCAGAACTTCCGAATGGATTTGGGGGCGGGCGTGAACCCGGCGCCGATTCGGGAGGAGTTGATTCTGGGCGCGGGCAGCACGTTGCTGGACAACAAAGACGTGCTGGTGACGCAGCTGACTCCGAAGAAGCCGTTCCCGTTTGACCCGTTTTTCATGAAGACGAAGTACCGGTTCATTGAGGGGTATCAGGGAAACGATACGGTCCGCGGCTGGCGCGAGTATGACTCGATTTATCACTCGGTTTTCGCCGACATGCGCGGGAGCAATGGGTACCCGAAGGGGAAGGCCTATTCGACCGTTCCCGAGGGGCTGTTGCTGCGGCCGGCGATTCCGAACGATGAGATCTTTGACGCCGATGGGACGTACGGGCCGAAGGCAAATTTCAAGATTTCGTTGCGCGAGTTGCCCGACAACGGGCGGTTCCGGGTGACGGTGATGGCGGCGAAGTACAACGACGGGTTGTTGTTGGACAAGGGCGCGGTGGCGCGGGCGCGGACGGGTGGGGTTTCGGTGAAGGGCGTTTCGACGGTGAACGTGCCCAAGGCCGGGGTTTACCAGGTGGACGCGTATGTGGCGCCGCGGGGCGCGGGTGGCGTCGCGCCGGATACTTCGCGGTTGAAAGAAGGGTTGGGCGGGGCTTGGAAGATGGACGAGTTGGCGGCGGCAGTGGCTTCTCCGTTTGGGAAGGCGCTGGCAGTGGGCGGCGATAAGGAAGCGATGGAAGTGGGCCGAGTGGATGTAGGGGAGGGCGAGTTCACCGTTGCCGCCTGGATTCATCCGAAGCAACCGCGGCGGGCCGGCATTGTGGGCGCGGGCGGGCAGAACTGGGTACATGGCTGGGCGCTGGAGTTGGGCGAGGGCCGGGGCGGATTGAAGCTGGAAACGTATGGACCGGACGGGCAGCCGAACGGGACTGTTGTTTCCGAACCGGGTGTGGTGAAGCCGAATGTGTGGACGCATGTGGCGGCGGTGGTGAAGCGCGGGAAGGGCGGCACGCAGCTGTATGTGAACGGGTATCCGGTGGGGCGCGGGGAGATTGGCGCGGCCAATCTGGACAACGCGCGCGTGCCGGTGGTGATCGGGAAAGGGTTCCGCGGGGACCTGGACGAAGTTCATTTGTACAAGCGGGCGCTGGGCGAGGCGGAGTTGCAGGCGCTGATTGAGCCGGGCCGGACGCTGGCGAAGGCGCCGGAGGAAAAGCCGCAGGATTTGACGCTGGGCCTAGGCGGGCGGCAGTTTATTGGCCAGTTGGACCAACCGGCGTTCGTGGTGGTGCGGTTGGCGGCTGGCGCGTTGCCGGTGACGGTGAAGTATGCCGGCGGGCGCGATTTGGAAGAGCTTGTTTTGACTCCGCTGGCGGAGACGGAGGAAAGCGCTAAGAAATTCTTGGCGTTTGAGAAGCGGGCGCCGAAGCTGGGAGTGCACCTCGGGCTGCGTCGTGATTGCGGCAGCACGTTTGCGCCGGTGGGTGACCCGAAGACAGTGGGCAGCGAGAAGTTGACCAAGTATGTGTTTGAAGGCGCGATCCGGAACTTCCCCGCTCCGTTTGTTGAAAAAGACAACGTGAATTATCTGGCCGGGGTGAAGGAGATCGCCGTTCGCAGCGAGTACACCGATGGGCGAGATATGCCGCGGATGGTGATTCGGAGCGTGGAGTTTGAGGGTCCGCTGTACGAAGCCTGGCCGCCGGCGACGCACAAAAACATTTTTGTGGAGTCTCCGAAGAAGGCAGACCAGAAGGCGTATGCGCGGGAGGTGATCACGCGGTTCGCGGCGAAGGCCTACCGGCGGCCGGTGACGGCTTCCGAGGAGAAGGCGCTGGTGGCGGTGTTCGACAAGTCTCTGGCGGCAGGGGCGAAGTGGCAGGACGCGGTGAAAGACGCGTTGCAGGTAGTGCTGACTTCGCCGCAGTTCCTGTTTCTTGTCGAGAAGAGCGCGACGCCGGGCGCGGAACAGCTGGACGATTACGAGTTGGCGTCGAAGCTTTCCTACTTCCTTTGGAATGGGCCGCCGGATGCGCGGACGTTGGGGCTGGCGAAGGCCGGTACGTTGCGGGCGCAGTTGGATTCGGAAGTGGCGCGGATGGCGGCCGATCCGAAATTTACGCAGTTCACGAAAGAGTTTGCGTATCAGTGGTTGAGCCTGGATAAGTTCCAAGTGGTGGAAGTGGACAAAAAGAAGTATCCGAAACTCACGCGGGATGCGCGGGTTCAGCTGCGCCAGGAGCCAGTGAAGTTTGTGGAGTATCTGTTGCAGAAAAATTTGCCGGCAAAGAATCTGATCAGTTCGGATTTTGTGTTGGCGAACGAAACGGTGGCGAGTTATTACGACCTGGACAAGAAGCCTGAGACGGGTTTTGAGTTCGTCGCGATTGAACATAAGCGGCGCGAACTGGGCGGGCTGTTGACGCAGGCTGCGATTTTGTCGGGGCTATCGGACGGGCGCGAGTCGAACCCGGTGAAGCGCGGGGCGTGGATGGCCCGAAAGATTGTGAGCGAGCCGCCGGACGATCCGCCGCCGAATGTGCCGGCGTTGAAGGACGACCCCAAGGAAGAGCTGACTTTGCGGCAGCGGATTGAGCGGCACCGGAACCAGCCGGGCTGCGTGCAGTGTCATTTGAAAATTGATCCGTGGGGCGTGGCGTTAGAGGAATTTGATGCGGGCGGGCGGCTGAAAGTGAAGCCGGCGGACGCGCGGTCGACGCTGCCGGACAAGACGGAAGTGTCGGGCGCGGTGGAATTGAAGAAGTATTTGAGCGAAGACCGGATTGACCAGGTGGCATACAGTGTTTTGAAGCACATGGCGGTCTACGCAAGTGGTCGCAGCTTGACATACAATGAACAGAGTCGGCTGAAAAAAGATGCCTTGCAGTTGAAGGCCAGCGGGTACCGGATGCAGGACATGCTCCGGTTTGTTGTGCGCAGTCCCATTTTCCTGGAAAAGTAGAGAACAACGACGATGAGCCAATACAGACTTGACCGCCGCGCTTTCCTGCAGGGATTGGGGGGCGCCATGCTGGCGCTGCCCGGGCTGGACGCCATGGGCGCGACTGTGACCGAAAATGCGCCGAAGCGCTTCTGCGCGATGTACACGGCCAACGGCATGTCACTGCCGCGCGCGGAGAACAACATTCCGGAATGGAGCTGGTTCCCGACGATGTCGGAGAACGGCAAGTTTGTGTTCGGCCATTCGACGGAGCCGTTTAAGCCCCATCGGAACAAGCTGAGCTTCATGGGCGGACTGCACCACCCGAGCGGGCCGAAGGCCGATCCGCACACCTGTTCCGATATGTGGTTGACGGGCGCGCCGCTGCACAACCCGAAGCCGGGCACGTACAACACGGCCGGGTTGGATCAGGTGATTGCGCTGCACACGAAGCAGTATTGCCGGCAACCTTCTCTGATTTTGTCGATCGACGCCGGGACGGGATTCCTGTCGCGGACGGGCACGATCTCCTACAACCTGGAAGGCAAGCCGATTCCGGCGGAGAACAATCCGCGGCGGATTTTTGACCGGCTGTTCCGCGGGGACCGGGATTCGGTGGCGGCGGAGCATGCGAAACTGCAGAAGCGGATTAAGCTAGTGGACGCGGTGGCGGCGAGCGCGAAGACCCTGGACACACAGTTGGGCAAGAG
>JBIKOG010000152.1:0-18579 GCA_044358225.1 Bryobacteraceae bacterium
CGCAGAGCCCAAGCCCTTCATCTGGACAGCGAGAGCTCAGGACATCCTGGCGAAAGTCATGCGGGCCCAGGACACGCTGAATAAACGACAGACTGTTTGAAGCAGACCACTAGCAAACCAAGTCCGCTGAGACAAGCCAGCAGCAGTAGCTGGGCACCCGGTAGACAACGAGGTAGGGGTCGAGACAGAAGCATTTCCTATCGAGCATGCTGGGGTTAGCCCAGGTACGCAAGCAACATGGGGTTCCCGGTAATGTTAATCTTCTAAGACGCAGATAACACAGGGGTGTTAATTGTCCGAATGAGTGCCACCAAGGATCGCGTTAATCCACAAACCGTGTTCTCCGCCGAACTCGACCACCTGTTGGAAACAGTGCTGGGTCGCAAAACCAACCAGGGTCTCATCCTTGGCTACCTCGGCCAACTCTACCTCAGCGGCGAAGCGTCCGCCAAGGAACTCGCCATCGCCGTCGATGCCCTCGGCCGCGGTCCCGACTTCGACCCCAAACGCGAAGCCATCGTCCGAGTCGAAATCCACAAACTCCGCCGTACACTGAAGGCCTACTACGCCGGCCCCGGCCTCGATCGCCCCACCCGCATCGGCCTCGCCCTCGGCAAATACGCCATCACTGTCGAACAAGCCGATGCCCCGCCACCGGCCACCCCGCTCGAAGTCGTCATCCCTCCCCCCGCCACCCCGCCCACCACCCACACCAAGCCCCTCCTCTGGGTGCTGCTCGCCGTCGCCGTCCTCTTCGCCATCGCCTATACCGCCCGCTCCACCGCCCAGTCCCCCGCAACGGCCGCCGCCCCGCCACCCGTCCCCGTCGCCACCCCAACCAACTCCATCCGCATCCTCGCCGGCTCCCCCGATCGCCACTACGTCGACTCCCTCGGCCACGAATGGCTCGGCGATCGCTTCTTCACTGGCGGCCGCGCCGTCGACACCCCCTCCGCCTGGATCCACAACACCCCCGACCAGGTCATATACAAAGGCCATCGAGAAGGTGACTTCCTCTACGAAATCCCGCTACCACCCGGCGACTACGAAGTTCGCATCCACTTCGCCGAAACCCTCTACGGCAAGGACACTCTCAACGGCGGCGGCGAAGCCAGCCGCCTCTTTCAGGTCCTGCTAAACGGTAAGGTGGCCGTCTCCCACATGGACGTCATCCTCCACGCCGGCGGATCCAACATGGCCCTCATGAAAGCCTTCCCCGGCCGGCATCCCGAAGCCGACGGCAAGCTCCGCATCCGCTTCGAATCCAACTCCAACGACAAAGCCTTCGTCAACGCCATCGAAATCGTCCCCGGCCTCAAGGACAAACTACTCCCCTTCCGCCTCGCCGTCGGCGCGCCCACCTCTCACGTCGACGCCAAAGGCCGCATCTGGATGCCGGATCGCTACGTCACCGGCGGCTGCACCGTGGAGCGTTTGAAACCCGTCCAGGCCGAAGTCCCCGAACTCTTCCGCTACGAGCGTTTCGGGCGCTTTGAATACAATCTCCCCGCCGTCCCCGGCCACCAGTACCATCTCAACGTTTGGGGCGCCGAACAGTATTTCGGAGTCCACACCGCCGCCGGTCCCAAGCCGCGTCGCGTCTTCGACATCTTCTCCAATGGCCTCGCCCTCGCCCGCGACGTCTCGTTAGCCGACATCGCCGGCGGCCCCGTCAAAGCAGCCCACAAATCTTTCAGCCATCTCACGCCCGACGCCCAGGGCAACATCCGCGTCCTCTTCGCCCCAACGGAGAACTACGCCGCCATCAACGCCCTCGAACTCATCGACGAAGGCCCCACCACCCGCCTCCATTAAGTTGTGGCTGGCTTCTCAGGTTGCGGAGCCAGCGCCGTCACGAATCGCGGTTCAAAATGAACATGCGGACGCCCACTCTCCCGCTCCACCAGCTTGAGCGCCGCATACACCGCATCGACATCAAAATTGTACGCCGCCGCGTGCTCTTCCCGAAGTCTTCGAACTTCTTCTACAATCGGGTCGTTCATACCGTTAGTCTCCCATCAACTGCTCGGGTGTGCAAAGCGTCGGCATCTGTTAACCCAACATCAGGCACGCCGCCTCCAACCGTTCCCGAACCTCGGCATTTGCGATGTGCTTGCAATTCCAGGTGAGCAAAAAGTTCATTCCCTGAACCGTCGCAATAGCCACGTGGAACGCATCTTCCACCGCCTTCTCGGGGATCAATTTCCGCTGAAGGAACAACCGCGCTAACTCCCTCGCGGCCTCAGTTAAGCCAAGAACCGGAATACCGGCAAGCTCGTCGATACGCCGCTGCGCTGCGGAAGAGTCGCCCTTGGATGCTTCCAGAATCACCAGATCCGACACGAAGAGATCAAATCGATGGCGATGATCGGCCCACCATTCCTGGGTCAACTCCTGATGCGCAGCCGCTATCAGATCGCGGCTCGCCCGAGCCGTCAAATAGCTGACGGTTGTCGTCTCGACATAGACCTTCCGCTTCACACCTACGCCCGCCCCGCAAACTCCCCGGTCTCGGTCGAAATCTTGATCTTCTCCCCCTGCTTAATAAACAGCGGCACCTGCACTTCCAACCCCGTCTCCACCGTCGCCGGCTTCGTCACGCTTCCGCTCGACGAATTCCCCTTCACGCCCGGCTCCGTATAGGTGACGTCCAACTCCACAAACTGCGGCAACTCCAGCCCAATCGGATTGCCGTTATACTTCTGCATCTCGATCAGCGACCCTTCCTTCAGGTAATCGAGCGCCCGCCCAATCACATTCCCCGGCAGCGTCAAGGTCTCAAAGCTCTCCTGGTCCAGAAAGTGCGAACCATCCCCATCGCTATACAGATAGGAAGCCGCCACCATCACCAAATCAGGCTCTTTAAACTTCTCGCCGGCCTTGAAGGTCTTCTCAAAAACCGCGCTCGTCAGCAGGTTCCGGACCTTCAGACGCACCAGCGTCTGCCCGCCCCGCGCCGTCGGCGAACTGATATCCGCCTCCAGACAAACATACGGAACATTTTCCAGCTCAAACAAAGTGCGACGTTTCACGTCAATTGCGTCAATCAGGGAAGCCATGAATTTCTAAAAGCTATTATACGACCCCAAACGGCCGATCTCTCTCCAGCGATATCATCGAAACGAATGAAATTTGCCGCCGCCGCAGTACTGTCGCTCGCCCTGCAAGCCACCGATTTCTACGTCTCCCCAAATGGCGCCGACACCAATCCCGGCACCCGCGCCAGACCCTTCGCCACTCTCCTCCGCGCCCGCGATGCCGTCCGCGCCGCCAACCCCGCCAACGGCGCCACCGTCTTCCTCGCCCACGGCGATTACCCCATCTCCGCCACCCTCGAATTCACCTCAGCCGACTCCGGTTCCCCCGCCACGCCCGTCACCTACCGCGCACTCCCCGGCGCCACCCCGCGCCTCACCGGCGGCGTTCCCATCCGCAACTTCAAGCCCTTCAAAGGCGCAATCCAAATCGCCAACCTCCCCGCCCAAGGCATCACAAACTACGGCGCCCTCTCCCGCCGCGGACACGGCCAGCCCGCCTCCCCCGCCGCCCTGGAACTCTTCTTCCAGAATCAACCCATGCCCCTCGCCCGCTGGCCAAACCGCGGCTGGGCGCACCTCGGCGACACGGCAAAGGAGCAGTTCACCGTCACCTCCGATCGCCCCGCCCGCTGGCGCAACGCCCCCGACGCCTGGCTCCACGGCTACTGGAACTTCGACTGGTCGGACTCCTATCTCCCCATCGCCGCCATCGATCCCGCCACCAAAACCATCCGGCCCCAGTCCCCCCAAAGCTTCTTCGGCTATAAGACCGGTCAACGCTGGCGCGCCCTCAACATCCTCGAAGAACTCGACGAACCCGGCGAATGGTACCTCGACCGCGCCACCGGGAATCTCTACTTCTGGCCCCCCGCCCCGCTCGCCCCCGGCGCCGCCGTCGCGTCCCTCCTGGCAACCCCGATTCTCTCGCTAACCAACGCCGCCAACATCCGCTTCCAAGGTCTGAAATTCGAACACACCCGCGCCGACGCCGTCACCATCACCGGCGGCGCCAATGTCGTCTTCGCCCACTGCCGCATTAGCAACATCGGCAACCGCGCCCTCGTCATCCAGGGCGGCGCCAGCCACGGCATCGAAGACTCCGAAATCGCCTATACCGGCGATGGCGCCATCGAACTCGAAGGCGGAGATCGCCCCTCCCTCACCCCGGCCAACCACTTCGCCCGCCGCAATCACATCCACCACTTCGGCCGCTGGACCCGCACCTACACCGCCGCCGTCTACATGAAAGGCGTTGGCAACCGCGTCTCCGGCAACACCATCCACCACTCGCCCCACCTCGCCATTCTCCTCGCCGGCAACGAGCACCGCATCGATCACAACGACATCCACACCGTCGCCATGGAAACCCACGACGTCGGTGCCTTCTACATGGGCCGCGATTGGACCCAGCGCGGCAACCACGTCGACGCCAACTACTTCCACAACATCGGCCACTCCGACGTCAACGCCATCTATCTCGACGACTTCACCAGCGGCACCCTCGTCACCAACAACATCGTCGAACGCTCCCACCGCGGCGTCCTCATCGGCGGCGGCCACGACAACATCATCCGCTCCAACCGCTTCATCGCCTGCGACATGGCCATCCACTTCGACGCCCGTGGCCGCTCCTGGGCCAAGTCCTGGTTCGACGGCCGCGACACCACCCTCCTCACCGGCCTCAAAGCCGTGCCCGTCGATCAGGAACCCTGGCGCACCCGTTACCCCGAACTCCTCACCGTCACCAACGGCGATCCCGCCTACCCCAAAGGCAATCGCCTGGAAAACAACACCGCCTACGCCAGCCCCATCTGGGTCTTCTACAAGGACGATCTCACCGCCGCCGACATCCCCCAATCCGGCAACCAGATCCATCCCGAAGCCAACCCCATCCTGCCCGAATGGGTCACCGGCATGGGCCTGCCCATCCAAACGCCAGTCATCGAAGAGCGCCTCAAGAAAATCAGCCCCACCCAAGCCCGCCTCACCCTCACCAACCGCGGCCTCGCCCCCGCCTCCGGCATCTACGACATCTGGGCCGACCCGTCCGCCACCGTCTCCCCCACTTCCGTCCCATTCACCCTCAAGCCCGGCGAGTCGAAGGAGACAACCGTTCAGATCCAAGCCAACGGCCCCATCCGCCTCGGCGCCGAATCCCGCGGCGAAACATTCTCCCCCGCCGGACTCAACCTCCTAAGCTTTTAGTTGACAACCCGCCGGAAACAGGGCACACTCCTAATAGTTTAGGACACCATGCCCGGCAAAACACCCAGCCCCACCCTCACCCCGCTCGAACTGGAAATCATGAAGGTTCTCTGGGACTTGGGTTCGGGAAGCGTCCAGGCCGTTCGCGACGCGCTCCCCGGCGAAAAGCTCGCCTACACCACCGTCCAAACCATGCTCAACGTCCTGCAAACCAAGGGCAAGGCGAAGCGCGTGTTGAAGGAGCGCTCCTACATCTACCGCCCCGCCGTGTCCCGCGTGCAAGCCCAGTCGTCCACCATCCGCGACCTGATTGACCGCATGTTCGGCGGCTCCGCCGAAGCACTCGTCATAGGCCTGCTCGACACCAAACAGATCACGCCCGCAAAACTCGCCGAACTGCAGAAGAAGGTGGAAGGGTCGAAGCCGTGAACGATATCATCTGGAAACTCCTCATCAACGCCGCCTGGCAGATTCCCCTCTGCGGCGCCGCCGCCTGGTGCGCGGCCCGCCTCCTCCGCCGATGGCCCGCCGTGTGGGCGGTAGCCGTGTGGCGCATCGCCATCACTCTCGCCGCGCTCCTGCCGCTCTTGGCCACCCTGCCGCTTCCTGTACCCGAAGGCAGCGGCTTCCAGATTCCGGTCTCCGCCATCCAGGCCGCCGCCATCCCAGGCCCGGCGCCCCTGCCAGGAACCTCTTGGCTCGCCCTCGCCTATCTCGTCTTCGTGGCAACAAGAGCCATTCGCCTCCTCCGCCAGCACCGCGCCCTCCGCAAACTCTCGGAGGAAACCGTCGCCACGCCAGTCGCCTTCGGCTGGCGGAAACCACAAGTCATCCTGCCCGCGCGCTTCACGGCGCAAGCCCCGAAGCCCGCCATGCAAGCCGCCCTCGCCCACGAAACCACACACGTCCGCAACGGCGACTTCGCCCACAACCTAGTCCTGGAATTTCTGACAATTCCCATCTCATTCCACCCCGCGCTCTTCTGGATCAAGCGCCAAACCGCCAACGCCGTCGAGTTGCGTTGCGACGAAGATGCGGCCAGGGAAACCGGCAACGCCAGGGAGTATGCGCTCGGACTGATCGAAGCCGCGCGCATACTCGGCACGCCTCCCTCTCCCCGCCTAACCGCCAGTTTCTTCGATCACAATTCGTTTGAGGAGCGAATCATGAATCTCACCCAACCCAAGTCCCAGCCCCGCCGCGGCGCCCGTCTCTTCGCCGTGGTCACGCTCGCCACCGCCGGCCTCCTGCTCGCCGGCATCTCCACCACCTTTGCCGCCCAGCAAAATGGCAAGGTCTACAAGGTCGGCGAATCCGGCGTCAAGGCGCCCAAAGTCCTCCACAAGACAGAGCCCAAGTATCCCGAAGCCGCCACCGCCACCGGGACCACCGTCCTCTCGCTCGAAGTCTCTCCCGCCGGCAAGGCCGAAAACATCGTCGTCAAACGTAGCCTGGAAACCGCCTTCGACCAATCCGCCATCGACTCCGTCAAGACCTGGACCTTCGCCCCCGCCACCAAAGACGGCCAACCCGTCCGCGTCACCGCCACGGTCGAAGTGAACTTCAACCGCCAGTAGAACAAGCCAGGGATGGAACGTTTGTCACCTTCCCTACGGACCGGCTTCGCGCCATCCGATTGGCCGTAGGCCGGAAGCCAGGTGCGAATAGAAATCAGCAGAGATTTCGCGCGGATCGTCGGGTGTGTCAGCTTGCACCCGCTCTCACCGAGCGGTTTGATTACGATGCCGGGCCGCCATCACCGCATGCCGCGCCCGGGCCCGCTTCCGGCGCTGGTGGAGTATCGGATAGACGTTGTAGATCACGTTGCCCACGAGCAATAGTGCCGCGGTCCAAGGCTCTTCAATTCGCAGCGCGTGAACAGTCGTCAGCGCATTCAGAATCAGGAACATCCAGTGCGCTCGCTCCCCCTGTTCGCCCGCCTTCAGATGTGCCAAAAATTCGATGCGGTTGCGAATCACGCGGTAAGCCGGATCGATTGCCCGCAACCGCGCGTTGATCCAAACGCCGTCCGGCGCCGCCCGGTGAAACAGATCCATCCCCGGCCACCGGGGCGCGCCGGTTCGCCGGTAAACGACGCTCGCCGGTGCGGCATAAGGAGTCAGACACACGGCCACACCGAGCAGGATCCAAGGCCACGTTGGCGCCGGCGCGGTGAAATCGAAAGGTCGCAGCGGCGGCAAAAAGCGCATCCAAAAGACGGCGATCGGCGCCAGGCCAAGTCCTACGCCAAGCGCTAAAGGGATCGCATTCAACCGTTGCCGGCGCGTCTCGATATCCACCAAAGCAAGTACGGCGAAACGCGGGTAGTTGTTCGCCCTTTCTTGGCGGCGAAGCGTCGGTCAAGTCAGATTCAGGTCCGAAAGTTAACCCAGCGCCATCCGCTCCGGGACCGCGCCGAGCAGCTTCCCCGTCGGAGCCTCGATCTTCTGTCGCACGAAACAGCCGGAACGAACGTCCTGGTTGAGTTTCTCACTTGGGGTGCCTGCTTCGAGTACCCACTCCAATTCAAACTGTCCACAGATCGCCGGTCGCGCCGAGAAAGAAGCTCTACTCGACGCCGTCAGCGTGGACTTATCCGGCCAATGACTTCTGCGAAGTCAGGCCGCGAAGACGTCTTCCGACGCGGCTGTAGGTGGGCAGGATGGTTCCCTTTTGGGGCATGCCACCGATAGCTCTACACTGTGCGACTACACAGGTTCTATTCGGGCTAGAATGCAGTTTGGCCAAATCAACTTGTGGACTTGAAGAGATTTTCGGGGATCTAGCTGCACTGGTACCGGATGGCCCACCCGGCGATCCACATTTCGTCTTTCATGCGGGCGTCCTACGAGCTCCCCCGGTAACAATCTCGACGGATCGCATTCTGTTTCGCAAGTTGTATCACGACTACAACGGCTGGTACAAGGCTGACGCGCTCTGGATGTATCTCACTCCAAGAAAGTGCCGGGAACTGGGCCTCTTCTTGTTGGCCTCCGGCTTCCACGGTCCTCAAGAAGATACGACGCTCTTAATCACGCACCCAGAGTCGGCGATCCAAAGAATCATCATCCGTGCTTCGGATTTGCTCCTCGACGATCCTCCGGTTGGCCTATCGATGGTTCCCTTCGCGCTGCGATATTACCCGACGGAGACGAAGACGCACCCCTGGATGTACGATTGCGATACGAGCAATTTACCAGTTTTCGGACTGAGCAACGCCGAAGACTGTGTGGGGCCAGGTGAAGAGCGTTGGGCGCAGCGAGACACCGTTTGGGTGGGAATGTCGCCTGGCATGTTCCGCTTTGCTGAGCTTCTTCTGAATGCTGGCTGCTCATGGAATGAAGTTCGCGATTATGCGCTTGAAGGAGATGCGGGGTACCGCTGCGTCGGGCCAATGAGCACCGAATTGAGGATATTCCTTCCGGGCAGCGACGGATGGATCTACCCGGATGATGATGTGCCGAGTCCGAATCAGGACAACTCCTGACTAACGGCAATGTCGTTAGAAGACCGGTACGCTGCGACGGTCCGTACTGGCCTCGCCTGGCGGGGTCACAATGCAATGGACTCCAAGGGCTCCCTTCCTCCTCGCACCATGGATGGCCGGATGTCGTTGACTTCGCAGAAGCGAGATTGGGCGAAAGGGCCGTCCCCCAATGCGCCGGTGGCCACACTACAACGCAGCAACATAACGCCCGATCCACTGAAATAGCTCCACGCTCCGGCGGATGGTCGGCCCCTTGGAGTCCTTGTCCGTCACTTACTGCCGCCAAGTTGACGTGAGGAGGAAAACGGACAGTAGGATCTCGCCACCTTTCCTGGCACGCCTTGCCACGCCGCATAGGAGAAATCACCAGGCATAACAAATCCAGCCACCCCAACCCAACCTATCCCAACCCACATACGCCAAGCCCGCGACGAACCTACCCCAACCGAACCGGATTCACCAGCTTCCTTCTCAACTTCGCCCCCGCCTCAAATTCCCCCCGCAACTCCCCATCCGCCAGATGCCCCCGCATCGCCTCCAACCGTTCAATCATCGCCCCCAACGCCGCATCCACCGACGATGAATTCGTCGCCAGAATATCGTTCCACATATCGAACTGGCTCAGCGCCAGCCGCGTCATGTCAATCAACCCCGGCCCGCCCGCCCGCAACTGCTCATCCCGGTCCAACCCCGCCCCCACCGTGCACCCCAGCGCCGTCGCCACCAACTGCGGCAAATGCGACGTAAGAGCCACCGTCCGGTCATGCTCCTCCGGCCCGAGCACCAACACGTTCGAACCAATCTTCCGCACCCAGTCCACAAATGGATGCTCCATCGCACGAGTCAAAACCCAAGTCCGCCCGCGAAACAACCCGCCATCAGCACTCGAAGCCCCGCGAGACTCCTTCCCCGCCATCGGATGCCCGCCCAAAAACTGCGAAGCCGGCAGAAACTTCGAAGCCGCCGAACAAATCAGCGCCTTCGTACTCCCCGCGTCCGTCACCAAAGTCGACGGCCCCAAGTGCGGCGCCATCTCTTCAATCATCGAAACAATCCGCCCAATCGGCTGCGCCAGCAGAACCAAATCCGCGGCCCCCGCAGCCTCCGCCAGCGTCATTTCCCCGTCAATAATCCCATGCGCCAGCGCTTCCGCAATCGTCCGCGGCGAACTGACGCCATAGATCCGGCCCGTGAATCCAGCCTGCCGCAGCGCCAGCGCAAAGCTCCCGCCAATCAGCCCCACGCCCGCAATGGCAACCGTCTTCATCCCGCGATCGACCGCCCCACCGCCGCCGCAATCAGCCGCAACTGCCCCATCAATTCCGCAAATTGCTCAGGGAACAAGGACTGCGCCCCGTCGCTCAACGCGTGGTCCGGATCGTGGTGAACTTCAATGATCAGCCCATCCCCGCCCGCCGCCACCGTCGCCCGCGCCATCGCCGGCACCAGCGTCCGCTTGCCCACGCCGTGCGACGGATCGCCAATCACCGGCAGATGCGTCAACTGCTTCAACACCGGAATCGCCGAAATGTCCATCGTGTTCCGCGTCGCCGTCTCAAACGTGCGAATCCCGCGCTCACACAAAATCACCTGATAATTGCCGCCCGACATGATGTACTCGGCCGACAACAGCAGCTCTTCAATCGTCGCTGCAATCCCGCGCTTCAGCAGCACCGGCTTCCGCGAAAGCCCCAAATCCCTAAGCAAATTGAAGTTCTGCATGTTCCGCGCCCCGACCTGCAAAATGTCGGAGTACTCACTCAACAACGGAATCTGCGAACGATCCATCACTTCACTCACCACCAGCAAACCATTCCGGTCCGCCGCCGCGCGCAGCACTTTCAACCCGGCCTCGCCCATCCCCTGAAAACTATACGGCGAAGACCGCGGCTTAAACGCGCCACCACGAATCACCTTCGCCCCAGCCTTGGCGACGAGGGAAGCAGTAATCTCAATCTGCTCCTCGCTCTCCACGCTACAAGGCCCGGCCATCACGATCACCTCAGGCCCGCCTATCTTGACGTTCCCGATCTCGATCACAGTCCCGTGCGGCCGGAAGCGCTTGTTCGCCAGTTTGTACGGCGACACAATCCGGTGGCACTCCTGCACGCCTTCCAGCACTTCAAACTCGGCCGGGTCAAACGTCTCCAGCGGCCCCACGCCGCCCAGCACCGTATGCGTCACGCCCGTCGAACGATGAACCGTAAAGCCCATCATCACCAAACGGTCGATCACATTCTGCACCTGAGTTTCCGGTGCACCCTCTTGCATCACGACTAGCATTGCCTACTTCGCCCCCATTCGCGTCCGTTGCAAAGTGCGCATCTCATCGATGATGCGTTCAAAAATCCGGCGTACCGAGTCGTCCGGAATCGGCCCGCCATTGGCGGCCATAATATTCGCGTAGACCATATCCTCGCGCTTCGGCTCATAGACCGGCATGTCCATATTGGCCTTCACGGCGCCAATGCGTTCCACCACGCGGCTGCGTTCGTTCAACAGCGCCACTAGCCGCCGGTCAATCCCGTCGATCTCTTCGCGGCACGCCGCCAGCGTCTCTTTCGCCTCGTCCAGCGTCATCTCGCTCTGCCTTGCAACGCCCCAGTCTTCAACTCGCGCGTCAGCTCTTCCAATTTCGTTTCCATCTCGGGAGTCCCCGCGTACTTTTCTATCACGCGGACCAACGCGCTGCCTACAACAACCCCATCCGCCAACCGGCCCACGGCCTCCGCATCAGCGGCCTTGGCAATGCCAAACCCCACCGCCAGCGGCAAATCCGTGTGCGCCCGCATCGCGGTCACGAGCGGCAACGCCTGCGCCGAAAGCTGTTGCTGTTCACCGGTCACGCCCGTCCGGCTGACCAGATAAACAAACCCCGACGAGTACCGGCCAACGAGCGCCAGCCGCTCCGGCGTGCTTGTAGGAGCAGCCAAAAACACGGTGTCCAACCCCGCCTCGCGAATCGTCTTCACGTAAGGCTCGGCCTCTTCCACACTCGCGTCCGTCATCAGGACGCCATCGACGCCCGCCGCCTTCGCATCGGCAGCCAGCTTAGCGAAGCCGTATTTCATGAGCGGATTCAGATAGGAGAAAAGGAGAATCGGAACCTCGGAGTGCTCCCGGATCTTCGCCGCGCAATCCAGCACGCCACGCAACGTGGCGCCATTCGCGATAGCCCGTTCCGCGCCGCGCATGATAACGGGACCATCAGCAATCGGGTCAGAGAACGGAACACCCAACTCAATCACATCCGCCCCGCCGCGCTCGAGCGCCGCGACGAGCCGAACGGTGTCATCGAGCGACGGATCCCCGGCCGTAATATAGGCCACCAGCGCCGGTTCATTCTTCGCGCGCAGTTCGGCAAACCGGCGGCCAATTCGTGTGTTACTCATCCATGTCCCTTACGTTCTCTAGAAGCATATCAATCCCCACCCCAACTCCACCGCGCCGAGCCCCCGGACGCCATCGGCACCGCAAACCCAAACGAGCCATCCGCGCCCAACCGCGCCAACACCCCACGCACACTCCGCCCGCACCCCTGCCAACGCAGAAGACCCAGACGCACACGCCAGCCAGCCGCAGCCCGCGAATGCCATCCGGTATCCCACCCAATCCCCGAAATGGCGCCCGCCAACGGGCGCCCACGCCAACGACTACTCATCCATGTCCTTCAAATTCTCGCGATAAATATCAATGTCCTTATCGCCGCGACCGGACAGGTTCACAAGGAAAACTTTGCCCTTCTCGGCCGGCGCCCGCCGGATCGCCTCCGCCATCGCGTGCGACGACTCCAACGCCGGAATAATCCCTTCGGTCCGCGACAACGTCACCGCCGCCGCCAGCGCCGAAGCATCCGAACAGTTGACATACGTGGCCCGGCCCTCATCCGCCAAATTCGCATGTTCCGGCCCAATCATGGCGTAGTCCAGACCCGCCGACACCGAGTGCGTCAACGCAATCTGCCCATCGGCATTCTGCAGGACATACGAATAGCAACCCTGCAACACGCCCGGCGAACCACCGGCAAACCGCGCCGCATGTTCGCCCAACGTCAGGTTCCGCCCGCCGGCCTCCACGCCCACCAGCTCCACACCCGTGTCGCCAATAAATTCGTGGAACATCCCGATCGCGTTCGACCCGCCGCCCACACACGCAAACACCGTGTCCGGCAACTTGCCCTCGCGCTCCAAAAACTGCGCCCGCGCTTCCTTCCCGATCACACTATGGAAGTCGCGAACCATCATCGGATAAGGATGTGACCCCAGAGCCGAGCCCAACAGGTAATGAGTGTTTTCAACATTGGTAACCCAATCGCGCATGGCCTCGCTGATCGCATCTTTCAGAGTCCGCGAGCCGTTCGTCACGCCCACAACTTTCGCGCCCAGCAACCGCATCCGGAACACATTCAGGCGCTGCCGCCGCATGTCTTCCTCGCCCATGTAGACCGTGCAGTCCATGCCAAACAGGGCGCAAACGGTGGCCGTCGCCACGCCATGCTGCCCCGCGCCCGTCTCGGCGATCACGCGGTTCTTCCCCATCCGCCGCGCCAGCAGAATCTGCCCCAGACAGTTGTTGATCTTGTGCGCGCCGGTATGCAGCAGGTCCTCGCGCTTGATGTAGATCCGCGCCCCGCCCAGGTTCTCCGACAGCCGCTTGGCTTCCCACAACGCCGTCGGCCGCCCCGCATAGTTATGCATCAGGTCGGCGAGCTCTTTGTGGAACGCCGGGTCCTGCCGCGCCGCTTCGTAGGCTTTTTCCAACTCTTCCAACGGTGCCATCAGCACCTCGGGCACAAACCGCCCGCCATAGGGCCCGAAGTGCCCGCCCTTATCCGGTTGCGATGTCGTAATCATACTGAGTGCGCCGCCGCGATAAATCGCGCCATGCGGCCATGGTCCTTCTTTCCAGGTGCGGATTCCAATCGCGAACACGCATCCACACCCCATGGATGCGCCACCGCGATGGCCTGCCGTACATTACTTTCGTCCAACCCGCCCGCCAGCAATATCTTCCCCGACGCCCCCCGCGCCCGCGTCCAATCGAACGTGTGCCCGCTGCCGCCATACATCTCCGTCGGCGTGTCCAACAGGAACGCCTCCGCCGGAAACGCTTCTAACTGTTCCAACCCAAAGGAATCGTTCACCCGGAACGCCTTCCAAACCCGGACGTCCGGCGGCACGCCATCCGCGCCTTCGTCACCGTGCAACTGGGCCACATCCAGCCCCGCTTCCTTCACAATCGCCGCGATCGAAACGGGCGCTTCATTCACAAAAACCCCGACTTTCAAGATGCCCGCCGGGACCTGGGCCGTAATCACCGCCGCGCCAGCCGGGGTAATGTAGCGAGGACTTTTCGGGTAAAAGTTAAACCCCAGTGCGCCAGCCCCGGCCTCCACCGCCGCCAGAGCATCCTCGACACTGGTAATCCCGCAAACCTTCACAACGGTCATAGCCCCACCACCGGCCCGGACGTGAAACCCAAACCCACACCGCGTCCCACTCCCGCAACCCTGCAGACCATCAAAGTGCCAGCCCCGGAAGCCTTCCCAACCGCCCGCCCGCCGCAACCGCGGCGTCTCACTCCCACACCAGCGCCATCAACTGCCCAAATAGCACTGCCGACACAATCACGCCAGCCCACTCCCGCACCCCCACGGTCCGTCGCAGCGCCGGCGCCGGAAACGACGCGGCGTCCCACTCCCCCCCCCTCGCAACCAGTCGCAACAGCAACTCCCGTCACGAAGTACCGCCCCGTTGCGGAAGCCCCGATGGGGGGCGTGCAACACGGCCGTGGCCCGCTCACACTCCGGAAAATCGTCACGACCGCAACGCCTCCAGCGCGGCAGCCGGATCGGGCGATTTCATCAAATGCTCGCCCACCAGGAACGCCCGGTAGCCCGCCGAGCGGAGGAGCTTCACGTCGTCGGCCGAGTGGATGCCGCTCTCGCTGACGGCCAGAATGCCGTCAGAAAAGCGTTCAGAAATGCGCAAAGATGTACCCAAATCGACGTGAAACGTGCGCAAATCGCGGTTATTTACGCCAATTATGGACGCTCCGGAGTCAAACGCCCGTTTGAATTCGTCCTCGTCATGGACCTCAACCAGCACATCGAGCCCATAGCTTTCGGCCATTTCCCGGAGCCGCCGAAGCTCGGCGGTTTCGAGGATCGCGGTGATCAGAAGAATGGCGTCGGCGCCCATGGCGGCGGCTTCGATGACGTGCAGCGGATCGATGGTGAAGTCTTTGCGCAGCGCCGGCAACGCCACAGCGGCGCGCGCGGCCTGCAAATCCGGCCAGCCGCCCTGGAAGAATCGCTCATCGGTGAGGACGCTTAACGCCGAAGCCCCTCCCTTTTCATACACTTGCGCGATTTTTACGGGATCGAAATCCGGCGACAGCAGCCCCTTCGAGGGCGAGGCTTTCTTGATTTCGGAGATGATGGCTGGCCCGTTGGCGGCTTCAAGCGCCTTGCGGAAGCCGCGCCGCTCCGCGGCGCTGGCTTCCGCGCGCGCTTCCAATTGGCGCAGATCTCCTTGCCGCTCAGCAAGTTCCACGCGTTTGTGGGCGACAATCTTGGCCAGGATATCGGGGACGGTTTGGAGCATTCCGTGTAACCCCTATCCTATCATTTGGTTAGCGCCACCTGGACCTGTGCGCGCATGGCGTTCAGTAAATCGCGGGCCTTGGCGGTCTTCAATCGCTTGGTCAAGTCATCGCGAACCTTGTCGATCCCGGGTTCTTCCAAACCCATTAACTTGAACAGATAGTAGCCGTTAGGGAGTTTGACGGGCGCGCTGACATCACCGATGTTCAAGGTCATCCAGATGGCCTGCTTGGCCTGCGCCGGGATGTCGTCGGTGATCTTCAGGGGGCCGTAATCGCCGTTCTTATCGCGGGAAACCGGGTCTTTGGAGTACTGTTTGACCATCTCCACGAAATCGGCGCCGTTTTTGATTTTTTCGCGGACATCCTTGGCCAGTTCAAGAGCGGCGGTGTTCTCCGCCTCGTTTTCCTGGGCGGCGGAGAAGAAGACGATTTTCAGTTTGGCGGCGGAGACGTACTTCACATTCTCTTTGTAGGCCTGCTGCACTTCGGCTTCGGAGACGGTGGTGGTCTTTTCCGCCGACTGCATCAGGGCGTTCGTAAGTGCTTGTAAACGAGTGAGTTCGAGCTGCTGGCGGAACGGCGGAGCCTGATCGAGCTTGGCCTCTTCGGCGATTTTGGTCATGCGGCGCATGAAGCCGATGCCGCGCAGCATCTCCTCCGGCGTATCGCGGAGGTTGGAGCGGAGCTTTTCATCCATCGCTCCCAGATAGGCTTCAATTTCGGCGGGCGTGACGGGCTTGCCTTCGAGGGTGGTCTTGGTGACTTGGACGGCTTTGCGGTGTTTCTCCACCCACTCCAGATTGCGCTTCTGTTTGATTTCGGTGAAGATCTGGTCGCGGACCTTTTCGTAGGGATCGGTATTGAGGCCGATGCGCTTGAAGAGGTAGTAGCCGTTGGGGAGGCGGGTGGGGCTGGAGATCTCGCCGTCCTTGAGGCCGTAGGCAAGATCCTTGACCGCCGGGGGGATCTGGTCACTCATGCGGACTTCGCCATAATCGCCATCCTTTTCGCGGGAGGCTTCGTCCTTGGAGAACTCTTTGACGAGGGCGACGAAGTCGGCGCCGGCCTTGAGCTTTTTGTGCAATTCTTCGGCGCGGCGTTTGGCTTGGAGCTCCTCGGTTTCGGTGGAGAAGGGCAGGTAGATGAGTTTCATCTTCACGCCTGAGTAGGCGGCGATGTTGGCGGTGTAGTAGCCGCGCTGCTCAAAGGGCGTGACGATCTCTTCGATTTCGTGCTGTTGGATGATGGCGTTGGAGAGCAGTTGAATGCGCGTCATCTCCAGTTGGAGCTTGAGCGGGTTCTTTTCGTGGAGGCCGCGCTTTTCGGCTTCGGCGCCCATGCGGCGGAGCCAGCCGACGTAGCGGAGGATTTCGCGCGCGTCGTTCTTGGCGGCTTCCTTTGCCTTGGCATCCATGGCGACGTAGAGTTGCTGGAACTCTTCGGCGGTAATGGACTGGCCGTCGAGCTTGGCGACGACCTCTCGCGGTTTACTCGGATCAATTTCGATCAACCGAGGACCGGTGGGCATGACGGGTTGGGAAAAAACGCCACCAGCCAGTAAAATAGCGGCAGCCAATCGAATCATCATCTTTTTCAGTGTACAGAACCTCCTGTACTATAGACTGACGCGAGGAGATATCGTGACGTACCGGTCCGTGATTGTTACTTGCATCGTTTGCCTTTTCTCCCATTTGAATGCCCGGCCCGCCGCGCCTGAGAATTCCGAGGCCGTGTTGCGAAAGGCGTCGCGCAAGGCACCGTTGAACGGGTGGATCCAAGTTCACCTGGAGGGTACGCCTGCCGAGATCGGCTACCAGCATGGGAGTCTGCTTTCGAAAGAGATTGCCGAGTTGCAGAAGGTCGTGGCCTTGGAGTTGGAGCACGACACCAAGAAAGACTGGGAGTTTTTCCGGAAAGCGGCCGAGGATGTATTGTGGCCGAAGGTGGAGACCGAGTACCGGGAAGAGCTGCAGGGAATCGTCACGGGGCTGCAGGCGAATGGCGTGAAGTTGGATGTGTGGGACGTGATGGCGCTGAATGCGTTCCTGGAACTGGGGCCATACTATGTTCCTTACTGGGAGAAGAAGCAGCCCGAGGGGGATCACCAGAAGCACGTGTCGGTGCCGGAGCGGTGCAGCGCGTTTATTGCAACGGGAGACTACACGAAAGACAGAAAGATTGTGATGGCGCACAACGCCTGGACCAGCTATCTGGACGGGCAGCGATGGAACATTGCCTTCGACATTGTCCCGGAGAAGGGCAACCGGATCTTCATGGACGGCTTGCCGGGGGTGATTCACAGCGGTGACGATTTCGGGATCAACTCGGCGGGGATGATGATTACCGAGACGACGATCAGCCAGTTCAGCGGGTTTGACCCGGAGGGAATTCCGGAGTTTGTGCGGGCGCGGAAGGCGATGCAGTATGCGTCGTCGATTGACGAGTTCGCGCAGATTATGAGCGAGGGGAACAATGGCGGTTACGCCAACAACTGGCTGGTGGGGGACAACAAGACGGGGGAGATCGCGAGCCTGGAGTTGGGACTGAAGAACGTGACGTTACGGCGGACGACGGATGGGTATTTTGTGGGAGCGAACTTCCCGGTGAGTGAAAAGCTGGTGGAGGAGGAGACGACGTTCAACCCGAAAGATAAGAGCAGCAGCGCGAATGCTCGGCGGGTGCGGTGGGAGCAGTTGATGGCGGAGTGGAAGGGGCGGATTGATGTGAAGGCGGGGCAGCGATTCCTGGCGGATTCGGTGGATAGTTTCACGGGGAAGGTGGACCCGAATGAGCGGACTTTGTGCGGCCGGATTGATTTATCTCCGCGTGGGGTGGCTTCCTGGGTGCCGCCGTTTGGGCTGGCGGGGGCGGTGCAGAATAAAGTGGCCAATGGGACGATGGCAGCGCAGATGACGTTTACGGGCGCGATCGGGCCGCTGTGCGGGCCTCCGTTTCGGGCGGCGCGACATTTGGCGAAGCATCCGGAGCATCAGTGGGCCTGGCCGTACTTGAAAGATATGCCGGCGCGGGCTTGGACGACGTTGCAGGCGGACGGGAAGGGGCGCTAGTTCGGGGCTTTGGGGCTTCTGGCTTCTGGCTTCCGCGGGGAGTGTCGCGTCTTGGGGGACAAGGCTGTTGTTGGGTTACGGGCCGAATTTCGTTGGGGGTTTTGCCCGCCATGTCCCCGGTAGAGTTTGTTGGGGCGGGGGTTCGGCTTCCTTCTGACGCTTTTTTCTCCCGGCT
>JBIKOG010000021.1:0-61788 GCA_044358225.1 Bryobacteraceae bacterium
AGGGTGCTGCACCCGTATCCCGCCGATCGTTTTGACGCTACTTATTTGCGGTAGGAGCCGTATGCGGTAGTGCCGCTCGTACGGATCTGTGCGGGGGGCGGGTCGTGAGATTCGTCCCTACCGCGACTTGCCGAGGGGGATCTGGTGTTTTTGCAGAACGGCTCGATGACGGACGCATCGAGCGTTGGTTCGATGACGGCGCCGCCCCCGCAGAGGACGAAGGCCGACTGCAATAGCTGGTCGGTGTGGGAGCGGTTGGCGGCGGGGCGGCCGGAGTTCGGGCGGCCGGCGGTGTTCAACAGCTGCATTGCGCAGTCGTACTGGGAGTCGTTCACGGTGACGCTGCTCGACACCGCGTTTTTCGACCAGATGATTGAGTTCAGCGGGAATCAGCCGGGGACGGGCGGGCTGGTGACGTTCAAGGATTCCAACTGGATGATGTCGATCGTGATCGCCGCGCAGCCGCACTTCCGGAACCAGCCTGCCGATGTGCAGGTGTTCTGGGGGTACGCGCTGTTTCCGGATCGCATTGGGGACTATGTCGCCAAGCCCATGGCCGATTGCAACGGGGAGGAGATTCTTCGTGAGCTGTGCGGGCACCTGCGGTTCAACCTGGAAACGGTGGCGCGGGCCAATTGCATCCCTTGCCGGATGCCGTATCTGACGAGTATGTTCATGCCGCGGATCGCGGGAGACAGGCCGCTTCCTGTCCCGGCTGGGTCGAAGAACCTCGGGTTAATCAGCCAGTTTGTGGAGATCCCGGAGGATGTCGTCTTCACGGTGGAATATTCCGTGCGCGCGGCGCAGATGGCGGTTTATCAACTGATGGGGATCACGCGCGCGGTACCGCCGGTGTCGCAACACGCGCATACCCTGCACGCGCAGTTTGATGCGTTGGTCAAATCCTTTCAATAAACGGAGAACATGATGACTATCCTTACTAGCCGGGAGATCCGGTTGGCCTCGCGCCCAGAGGGCATGCCGACGGCCGAGAATTTCACGATGGCGCGTGTGGAGTTGCCTCCGCTGGAAGAGCACCAGGTGCTGGTGCGAAACACCTTCCTTTCCGTGGACCCGTACATGCGCGGGCGGATGAAGGAGGGCGCCTCGTACGTGCCGCCATTCGTGATCGGAGAGGCGATGGACGGCGGGGCCGTGGGAACGGTAGTGGAGAGCCGGTCGGCCCAGTTCGCGGTGGGCGATGCGGTGACTTCGCGATTCGGTTGGCGGGAGGCGTTTGTTGCCGGCCCGAAGGAGTTGCACAAGGTGGCGGAGCCGTCTTCGGTGTATTTGGGGGCGCTGGGGATGACGGGGATGACGGCGTGGGCCGGGCTGAACCTGGTGGATGTGAAGGCTGGGGATGTGATCTATATCTCTGGCGCGGCGGGCGCGGTGGGCAGTATGGCGGGGCAGTTGGCGAAGCTGCGGGGCTGCCGGGTGATCGGGTCGGCAGGCAGTGACGAGAAGGTGAAGTTTTTGCTGGAGGAGTGCGGGTTCGACGCGGCGTTCAACCACCGGAGCGGGCCGTTGCTGCACCAGATTCAACTGGCGGCGCCGGAGGGGATTGATGTGTATTTCGATAATGTCGGGGGCGGATCGCTGGAGGCGGCGCTGGACGCGTTGCTGGTGCATGGGCGGATTATTGCTTGCGGCGGGATCTCCAGTTACAACAATGAGGGGCCGCCGCAGGGGCCGTATAACCTGTTCAATGTGACGACGAAGCGGCTGACGATGAAGGGCCTGATTGTGGGGGATTCGATGGGAAGGCTGGGCGAGTTTGAGCGGGAGGTGGGTGGGTATCTGCGCGCGGGGAAGATCAAGGCGCGCGAAACGGTGGCCGAGGGAATTGAGCAGGCGGTGCCGGCGTTCCTGGGGCTGTTTGAAGGCGAGAATGTGGGCAAGATGGTGGTCCGCGTCTCGTAGGACTACTTGTAGTAGGAGACGATGCCGACGCCTTCTTTGGCCCCGCTCAGAGCGATGATGCCGACGTAGGCGGGGCGGAGATGGAAGCGGTCGATGAGGTACAACTGCACGCGGGCGGCGCGGCGGCGGCTGGTGAGATACTGCTGGGACGGTACCCCCGTTCCAGAGTATCCTTCCACCATCAACGGGCCGTTGCGGGGGTGTTGGAGGATCTCGGTCATGGCCGCGTCGAGCTTTGCCTTGCCGGCTGTGCTGAGGGTTTCCAGGCCCTTGGCGTCGGTTTGGAAAAGGTCCGTACTGGTCAGCCAAACGGGATGCTTCTTGAAGCCTTTGCCGAAGGACGGCTTCTGGTACTCGGATGCGGTGAGGGCGCCGAGGTCGTAGAAGCCGCGGCGCTTGAAGAAGCCGCGGAAAAAGAAGTTGTGCTTCAACGCCTCGGTGTTGTCGGAGAGATCGGAAATGGCTTCGTGGGCGTCGGCCAGGGTTCGCTGGAGGTTTTCGCCGACGCCTCCTTCCCCGGCGTCGGACTGGAATTTCTCTACGGCATCCTTCACCTGCGCGGTGATGTGTTGGAGGTTCTTGACTGCCTTCTGGACTTCGGGAACGATGTCGCTTTCCTCCACCTTCTTCGCTACCTTCTTCACCTCGACGGTGGCTTCCTGGATATTGTCGACACTGCGGTGGAGGCTGGCGGCCATTTCCTTATCCTTGAAGAGCGCGCCGACGGCGCCTTGGCCCTCCTGCACGCCGTCGATGATTTCGTTCAGATTGGCACTGATCTTATTGGCCGAGGCGAGGATGCCGTTCACTTCCGGGGTGGCATGTTTGATGAGTTTGTCGGCACTGTGGGCGGCAGCTTCGATCTGGGCGACGGCGAGGAGGACCGGCGCTTTTACCTCTTCGAGGATGACGTTCACTTTCTTGACCACGCCGTTGACCTGGTCGATGAGGTCGCCCCAGTCGAAGGGTTCGGTGGAGGCAATTTGCGTGCCGTTCTTTGCCATGACGGAGGCGGAGGTGCCGGCGTCGATCTGGAGGAATTTATTGCCCAGGAGTCCGTCGGTTTGGATGGAGGCGATGGAATCCTGGCGGACGATGGGGTGGAGCTTCTCGACGATGCGGAGGTGGACGCGGAACTTGTCTTCGGGGCGGGCGGGGACGTCGATGCGGGTGACGGTGCCGGCATCCATGCCGGCGACGCGGACTTTGCTGCCATTTTGGATGCCCGTGATTTTGGCGAAGTCGGTGTAGGCGTCGAAGGATTTGGTGAAGAGCTGGTTGCTATTGCCGATCAGGAAGAGGCCGATGCCGAAGAGCAGGAGACAGGCTCCGACGAAAATGCCGACGATGAGTTTTTTGGTGGTTTCCATATCTAACCTGCCTGCTGGGACTGCATGAATTTGCGAACGATATCGTGTTCGCTGTGAGCGAGTTCCTCTGCGGTGCCCTCGGCGATGAGGTGGCCGTCATCGAGGAAACCGAGGCGGGTGGCGAGGCGGCGCGCGCTGGGGATGTTGTGGGTGACGACGACGAGCGTGGCGTGTTGTTTGGTGTGGAGATCGATTAAGAGCTGATCGATTTCGTTGGAGGTGATGGGGTCGAGGCCGGCGCTGGGTTCGTCGATGAGGAGGATGGCGGGCTCCATGGCGAGGGCGCGGGCCAGGCCGGCGCGTTTGCGCATGCCGCCGGAGAGGGCGCCTGGCATGGTTTGGAACTCCTTGGCGAGGCCGACTTTTTCGAGGATGGCGGTGGCCTGGTCGCGAATCTCGCCATCGGGCTTGCTGGTGTGGCGGCGGAGGGGGAAGGCGATGTTTTCGCCGACGGAAAGGGAGTCGAACAGGGCGGCGCTTTGAAAGAGAAAGCCGATGTGCTTGCGGATGGGGGCGAGCGCGTTGCTGTCACGGCCGGTGATGTCGTCGCCGTTGACGAGGATGGCGCCCGAGTCGGCCTTGAGCAGGCCGCAGATGAGTTTGAGGGTGACGCTTTTGCCGGAACCGCTGCGGCCGAGCAGGACGTAGGCGCCGCCGGTGGGGACGGCAAAAGAGATGTCCTTCAGGACTTCGCGGGGGCCGAAGGATTTGGAGACGCCGTTGAAGGTGATGGCATCGCTCATGCGCCACCAAGGGGGAACAGGAAGGCGATGAATTTGACGAGGACGACGTTGACGACGATGAGGAAAATTGAGGAGAGGACGACGCTTTGGGTGGAGGCGCGGCCGACGCCTTCGGCGCCTCCGGTTGCGTTGTAGCCGAGGTAGGCGGAGGTGGTGCCGATGAGGAAGCCGAAGACCATGGTTTTGGCGGTGGGGGGGATGAAGTCGGAGAAGGCGAGGCTGCTGAAGGCGGCGTGGAAGTAGTAGGGGAACGTCATGCCGGAGATCGTCGCTTCGGCGAGGAAGCCGCCGAGAAGACCGGAGAAGTTCATGAGCACGGTCAGTAGGGGCAGGGCGACGACGCAGGCGAGGACGCGGGTGGCGACGAGGTAGTGGAAGGAATTGACGGCGAGTGACTCCAGGGCGTCAATTTGTTCGGTCACACGCATGCCGCCGAGTTCAGCGCCGATGCCTGCGCCGACGCGGCCGGAGATGAGCAGGCCGGTGACGAGAGGCCCGGTCTCCTTGACGAGAGCGAAGGCGAGCGCGGTTGGGATCATGGACTCCGCGCCGAAGCGCTCCAGTGTGGAGCGGGTGTGCATGGAAAGGACGGAGCCGACGGCGAGGCCGGAAAGGACGATGAGGGGGGCGGATTGCCAGCCGATTTGGTAGGTTTGGCGGAGGATTTCGGTCCATTCGAAGGGCCGTTGGAAGCATTCGCGGATGGCTTGGGCGGCGAAGAGACAGAGGCCGCCGAACCATTCGATGGGTTCCGCGACGCCCTCCATGAAGGACTGGAGGAGGGAGGGCGGGGTCGGCTCTGTTGTGGCGTTCGGCATAGCCAGCCTTTGATAGTGCAGGTGGAGCGCCAATGTGAAAGTGACGCCATTTGGGCGAATGGGGCGGCGAGGGGCGGCGGCGAGGGGTCAGGCGGCGAAATGCGGTCACGCGGCTTTGGCCACCGGCATGCAGAACGAAGGGTGGGTAAACATGCAACAGAAACTGACCGAGACAAATCACACGACCGCGCAAGTGACGGAGATCCAGAGTTATGGAACCGTGGCGCCGCGGCCGATCTCGCTGGACCACCGGGTGCGGCTGGCGAGCGCCAATGGCCTGAATCAGATCCTGGCGGACACGATGACGCTGCGCGACCTGTACAAGAAGCACCACTGGCAGGTATCGGGGCCGACGTTTTACCAGCTGCATCTGCTGTTTGATAAGCATTTCGGCGAGCAGGCCGAGTTGGTGGACGCGCTGGCGGAGCGGGTGCAGATGCTGGGCGGGGTATCGATCGCGATGGCTCCGGACGTGGCCGAGGTGACGCGTATTGCGCGGCCGCCGCGCGGGACCGAGGACGTGACGGTGCAACTGTTCCGGCTGATGCAGGCGCACGAGATGATCATCGCCGAGACGCGGGAGTTGGCCCACATTGCCGCCAGTGGCGGAGACGACGGGACGAACGACCTGTTGGTTTCCGATGTGCTGCGGCTGAACGAGTTTCAGGTGTGGTTCATCAACGAGCAACTGGCGGGGACGGGGATTGCGGTGGAGAGCCAAGCGGCGGGCTAAGGGGACAACGGCGACTTAGGGGACACCCGTGGGTGTCCCCGTGGGCTAGTTGACAGGCAGCTTGACGTGGAAGACGGCACCCTTCGGCGCTCCTTGCGTGGCCCAGATCTCGCCGCCGTGATCCACTACGGTTTCCTTGCTTAACGCCAGGCCCAGGCCCAGGCCGTTGCGCTTGCCGAAACTGGAGAAGGGTTGGAAGAGTTCGGATTGGATCTCTTTGGCGATGCCGGGGCCCTGGTCGGCGACGGTGATGTGCATGTGGCCGTTTTCACGGACACCGCGGATGGCCACCGTCCCGCCGTTAGGCATGACTTCGACGGCATTGGCGATGAGGTTCACGAACACTCGTTCCATGCGCGTCCGTTCCACATTGGCTTCCATTTCTTCGGGCACGTCGACAGAGAACTGGATATGAGAGGACGCGCCTTCCTGGCTGAGAACGGCGGTTTGAACGAGGTCGAGCATGTTGCAGCTTTCGCGCTCGCCTTTCGTACCTTTAGAGGCGTCGAGCAGTTCCTGCAGCATCTCCAGAATGCGGCGGGAGGCGTTGTAGATGTTCACCGCGAGCCGTTTGCTATGGGCCGGGGGAAGATCGCTATCCACCATCATCTCGGCGCCGGAGTAGATGGCGGCGAGCGGGTTGCGGAGATCGTGGACGATGCTGGACGCCAGGCGGCCGACGGTGGAGATGCGTTCGTGGCGGATGAGATCGCGCTGCGCTTCTTCGAGTGAGCCGGCCATCTGGTTGAATGTCGCGGCCAGGCGGCCGAACTCGTCGCCGGTGTTGGCGAAGACTTCGGGGATACGATGTTTCAGGTGTTGCTTGCCGAGTTCGGAGGCGGCGCGGTCGAGCTCCGAGATGGGGCGGACGATGCGATTGGCGAGGATGTAGCCGAGCAGAAGGCTCAAGATGAGCGCGACGGCCCAGATGAGCAGAAGATCGCGGCGCAGGCGGTCGAGGCGCTGGCCGGCGGCGCCGAAGGTGCGGGCGATGGTGAGCTTGCCGACGGGCGCGCCGTCGAGGCCGGGAATGTCGCGCACGATGCGAGCGTCGTCGTCGGAGACCTGGGCGACCGTAGAGGCAAAGCGGGTGTCCTTGCCGGCAAAAACGAAGTCACTGCCGCCGGTGGATTGTTTGAGGGAGGCTGCCAAGCTATCGGTGACGGGGTAGCCGGCGACGAGGACGCTGATGAGCGCGGGGCCGCGGACGCTGTCGACAAAGACGGGCGTAAGGACCAGGCGGAAGAGCATACCCTCCTGGACGTGATAGCCGGAGACTTGGCGAGGGGCGGATGGGACGACGGCGGTTTCCACGGGCCAGCGCTGGAGCATGGGCGTGCCGGAGAGCACAGCGATGGTGTTTCCTCGTGGGTCGGCGACGATGAGGAACGTCGACTCCTTCAGCGTGGGGCTCAAGTAGGAGCCGAGTTCGGTAGCGGAGTCGCGAATGGTGGCGGGGTCCCCCGTGCCGAAGGCGGCGCGGACGTTGGGGAGGCTGGAAAGCAACAGCGCGGCGGAGCCGATCATCTCCTGGCGGGCTTTGAGCACGGACTCATACGCCTGGAAGCCGGCCTGGACCTCTTCTTCCAGAGAAAGGGTGGCGCTTTCGACGGCGTGGCGTTGCAGCATGTATCCGGCCACACCAAAGAGTCCGGTGACGATACCGAACACAGACAGCCAGATCTTCCACCGCAGGGGCATTGCTTAACTACTTCTTTCCGGGATACGGTCCATTCTCCGCGGGCACGGGCGGATAATCGGCGCCGTGTTTGTTCTTATGTCCTACTTCCAGGTATCCGGTCTCGGAGATTTTTACCGCTCCCAGATCCTGGTCTCCACCCACTGTCACGCGACGCTCCAAGGCAGCCAGCGTCTTTTCCGTGGCGCGCTCGTGGAACACCTTCAACGTATACTCCCCGGCCGGAACATTGTCGATCCGAAACACACCGCTCGCTACGGAGGTCGCGAAAAACGGGCTGGGTACTACCACGATAACCGCACTCATCTGCGCATGGATGTTACAAAACACGCGGACTACTCCAGGGCGGCGAAAAGTTATCTTTTGTGACGTGCCGGGGGCGTAGAGGCCGGTGTCGAAGGGCTGGCCGGAGAAGTTGGAGAAGGCGTTGTGGAAGATGGGGTCGTGGTTGGGGAAGTCCACTTGGGAGCCGACCGGAATGGCCAGGACGTGGGGGAGGAAGCGCTTGTTGCGCTGGTCGAGGATGAATTTGCCGGGAGTTGTTGCGGCCGGGCCATTGACGGGTTCGAGCCAGACGACAACGCCCTCGGCGGAGCCTTTCTTTTTCGCGTCGAGCAGCTCTACTTTGCCTTGCAGGGCAGCGCCGGAGAGGGCGGTGGCGGCGGCGAGGCTAAAACAGATAAGCGATGGAAAGGTCATAGCGATTCATGCGGCGGTTGACGGTCCCGACGTAGTTGGAGCGAATTTGAAGGCCTTCGAACGTGAGGACGACGTTGGGCGCCATCCGGTACATGACGTTGGCGCCGGCGTTGCGGTTGCGGCCGTTCTGGCCGCGGTTGAGGTCGCTGTCGCGGTCGTCATGGATGCCGGCAAACCAATTGAAAGTGACACGGCTGGTGGCGGGGACGGAGATCTGTGCCCAGCCGCCGGTGGAGCGGACGGTGGTGGCGAAGCCGTTGGCGGCGATGCGGAAGGACTGGCGGAGGGAGCCCAGGTGGTGGACGTTTTCCCCATTGAAGAAGGCGCCGGTGAGCGTGAGTTTGGAGAGAGGGGTGACTAACCAATCGGCGGAGACGATGCGGGAAGGAAGGCTCTGGGAGCCGAGACGGGATTCGGACATGTGGGTGCCAACGCCGATTTCAAAGCTGCGATCGCCGGCGAAGGATTTGGCGGCGGCGGCCCGGAGTTCCAGGCTGGGACGGCGGCGGCTGCTCAGCAGATTCGCCGGGGCGCCGGTGGAATCCTCGTTGGTCTGCATGACGGCGGCCTGTCCCTTGAACCAGCCGGCGCGCTGTTCAAAGCGGACCTGCGGCTGCCAGCGCCACAGGTTGCCGGCGCTGGTAAGCGGAGTGATGCCGATGTAGGCCATGGAGTTGGGATTGTGCGGCGAAATGAGCGGCTTCATCAGGCCGAGCGAAACCGAGCGGGAGGCCCAATCGACGGTGAAATCGGCGGTGCGGATGCGGAAAGGAGTGGTGGCGCCTTCGGTGTTGCCATCCCAGAAGTCCATCATCAGGGACCCGGAGATTTTTCCGCCCCAGAGCGTCTGGGGGCCGTGGTAGCGGAGGCCGATGATGGATTGGCGGACGGTGGCGCCGCCGGCGGCGCGGCCCGGGGTGGCGGCGGCGGTCGTGGGCACGTCGACGCCATTGGCGCCTTTGGTGTTGTAGAACGTTTGGAAGAGCGCGGTGCCGGTGAGTTCCAGCGGGAAGCGGCTGGGGGCTTCCACTTTGGTTTGGGCCTGTTCTTCGACGCGCCGTTCGACGATATCGAGCCGTTCGGGAACGCTGGGCTTGCCTTCGACGAGTTCGCGGAGCTGTTTGACTTCCTGCTTCAGTTCGCGGTTTTCCGATTCCAGCTTTTCCAGGCGGGCGAGGATGGCCGCCAGATCCTGCGCAGCCAATGGCATCCAGGCCAGCAGCAGCACCCACTTACGCACGGAGGAGCTCCTGCACGCGGGCGCGCACGGCGGCCAGGGCGAAGGGTTTGGTGAGGAACTCATTGGCGCCGGCGGCGATCGATTCAGTGCCGTCGTGACGGGCCGACATGGCGACGATGGGGACGTGCAACGTTTCGGGCCGGGCTCGCATCCAGGTGATGAGTTGGTACCCATCGACACGAGGCAAATCCAGATCCGTGAGCACCACCGCCGGCGCGGGCGAGTGGGTCTCGAGGTACTCCATGGCTTCGCGGCCGTCGAAGACGGTCACGGTGTCCACGTTGTCAATCGCCAGCAGGCCGATTTCGAGGGTCCCTGCCAGCGCTCTGTCATCTTCAACAATGAGTATGGTCCGGGCCATGCCGCCCCTTTATGGAAGAAACCGATAGCCAACGCCATGCACCGTCAGAAAGTGTCTGGGCACGGCGGCGTCGGCTTCAAACTTCTGTCTCAACTTTACAATGTGCGCGTCGACAGTTCGAGTGTTGGGGAAGGAATTGTACCCCCAAACCGAATTGAGGATGACGTCCCGGGTCAGGGGACGGTCCGCGTTTTGCAGAAAGAACACCAACAGATTGTACTCCGCCGGGGTGAGTTTTACCTCCTCGCCCTTGCGGATGACGACACGGCGCTCGATGTCGACCTCGGTATCGCCGAAATGGATCACGCGGTGGGCTTCGGTGGTTGCGCGGCGCAGGACGGCGCGCATGCGGGCCATCAGCTCGCGGCGGCCAAAGGGTTTTGTAACGTAATCGTCGGCGCCGATCTCCAACAGGAGAACCTTGTCAATCTCGTCGCCAACGGCGCTGAGTACAATAATAGGTGTCTGTACCTTGTCGGCGCGGAGTTGCCGGCAGATCTCAACGCCACTCATTCCAGGCAGTCGCAAATCGACCAGAATGAGGTCCGGGCGCAAGGTCAGACTCCGTTCGTAGCCCTCTCTCCCATCCGCGGCCAAGTGGACCCGGTAACCCTCCTGCTCCAACATTAAACCAATTGTGTCGCGGAGGCTGTCGTCGTCATCAATTACGAGTATCGTTTGCATTCACGCCCGTCTGGAATTGTATCGAAAGGGACCTCATTTCATGCGTAAGTTTTTTCTCAGCGTTCTGTTAGCCGCCTCCATTCTATTGGGGGAGGAGTATAAGGCGGAGGCAGGAGGCGCGCCGCCGGCCGAACTGGCCGATGGCGTGAAGGGCCTGCTGGAAAAGCAGGGCGTCAAGGTAATCAAAGATGGAAAGTTGCTCAGCGAGATCTGGTTCCGTGCGGAAATGCCGGCGCCGAAGCCGACTTCCGAGCAGAACATCACCATGCCCAACGTGCCGCACGGTTCGCTGCTGGGCGTGATCAAGGTGGAACAGACCTATTCCGACCGCCGCGGGCAGATGTTCAAGCCCGGCTTGTACACGATGCGGTACTCCTATTACCCGGAAAATGGCGACCACCAGGGCGCGGCGCCGCAGCGGGATTTCCTGCTGTTGAGCATGGCGGCTACCGATACCGATGGGGCGGCAACGCCGGCGTTTAAGGACCTGGTGGAGCAGAGCAAGAAGGTGTCGAACACCCTGCACCCCTGTGTGTTCAGCATCCGCAAGGAAGACCCGAAGTACTTCAAGGAAGGGTCGGTGGAGAAGGAAGGGGATCACGACTGGATCCTGATGCGGAAGATGGGGACGGTCCCGGTTTCGCTGGTGGTTGCCGGGAAAGTGGAAGCGTAGGATTCGAGGCTGTCGCCTGATAGAATGCTTTCGCCATGTCGAAAGCGCTTACTATTGGACTTTTTGCGATTGCCCTGACCGCCGCCGTGCCTCGGCCGGAGGTGCCACAGCCCCAGTTTGCGCGCCCGGATTGGCAGACGTTGAACGGCGAATGGGAGTTTGAGTTCGACGACGCCAACGCCGGGCTGCGCGAAAACTGGCCGGTATCGAAGAAGGCATTCGGGCGGAAGATCATCGTGCCGTATGCGTTTGAGACGAAGCTGTCCGGGATTGGGGACACTTCGTTTCACCCTTGGGTTTGGTACCGGCGGGCGGTGTCCATGCCGGCGGCGTGGGCTGGCCGGCGCGTGTTGTTGCACTTTGGCGCTGTGGATTATCGCGCGCACGTGTGGGTGAACGGGCGGCTGGCCGGGCAACACGAAGGCGGCAATGTGCCGATCAAGCTGGACGTGACGGATTTCCTGAGCGGCGCGGGGCCGCAGGTGATCGTGGTGCGTGCGGAGGATCCGCCGGAAGATCGTTACCAGCCGCGCGGCAAGCAGTACTGGCAGCCGCAGAGCCGGGGAATTTTCTACACGCGGACGACGGGCATCTGGCAGCCGGTGTGGCTGGAGGCGGCTGGGGCGAGTTATCTCGACAAGCTGCGGACGCACACACAGATGGACGGGCATGTGGTGTTCAACGTGAAGCTGGCGCGACCGGCGGCGGGGTTGACGCTGCATGCGACGGTGAAGTTCCGGGATAAGGTGGTGGCGAGCGGATCGGTGGCGGCGTCCGGCGAGCGCGCGAATCTGGGGTTGTATGTGAACGATCCGGTGAAGTGGAGCACCGGGCAGGGGAACCTGTACGACGTCGATTTCGAACTGCGGCGGGGCGGGGAGGTGCTGGACCGCGTGAGCAGCTACTACGGGTATCGGGCGATTCACATCGAGAACGGGCGGTTCCATTTGAACGGGCGGCCGACGTATTTGAAGATGGTGCTCGATCAGGGCTATTGGATGGAATCGACGCTGACGCCGCCGACGGATGAGGCCATCAAATACGACATCAAAATGACGATGGATATGGGCTTCAACGGGGCGCGGAAGCACCAGAAGGTGGAGGATCCGCGGTTCCTGTATTGGGCGGATAAGATGGGTTTTCTCGTGTCGAGCGAGATGGCGAACGCGTATCTATACGACGAAGATTATGCGGCGAAATTCACGCGGGAGTGGATTGAGGCTGTCGAGCGGGACGTGAATCATCCGTCGATTGTGATGTGGATTCCGATCAATGAATCGTGGGGTGTGAGCGATGTGGCGGATACGCGGCAGACGCAGCATTTGAAGGCGCTGTACCACTTGACGAAATCGCTGGACGCGACGCGGCCGGTGATCGATAACGACGGATGGGAGCACACGGACGTGACGGATCTGTTCGGGATTCACGACTACGCCGCGCGCGGGGAGCGGCTAGTGGAGAAGTATGCGGTGCTGGGACAGAAGGAGTTCGCGTTTCCGGGGAATGGGCGGGCGGCGTTGGCGCCGGGGTTTAAGTACAACGGGTCGCCTGTGTTTTTGAGTGAATTTGGGGGGATTGCGTACCCACTGCCAGGGTCGCCGGTGCCGGCGGATGCGTGGGGGTATGCGGGGGTGGAGAAATCGCCGGAGGCGGCGTTGGAACGGTTGCGGAGTTTGTATGTGGGGATTGCGAAGATCCCGCAGATTATGGGGATTTGCTATACGCAGCTGACCGATGTGGAGCAGGAGATTAACGGGTTGCTGACGTATGACCGGAAGCCGAAGTTTGATGTGAAGGTGATTCGGGAGATCAATTCGTTGTTGCAATGATGCTTCTATTGGCGGTGGCTCTTAGCTTTGTTGTGGTGGATGGGGATGGCCGACCGCTGGAGGGGGCGACGGTTGGCCATACGGAGAAGCGTTTCAATGTAGGGCGGTCGGGGAAAGATGGGCGAATCGCTGTTGAGACGGATGCGCCGCGAATTGTGATTCGGAAGGAGGGGTATGCGGCGGTGGCGTTGCGGCCTGGGGATCTGGGGCGTGGGGGGCGGGTGGTGTTGCGGGAGACGGGTCGGGTGGCAGTCTGCGTGACCTCGTTTCCGGCGCCGGGATGGGAGGCGCAGCCGGTTCGCAGCGGAACGCGGGTGCAGCGGTTTGGCGGAGTGTTGCATGGGACAGGCACGATGTGGGGCGCGTTGGTTCCGTCGACGGAGAAGGTATGGGCATCGGCGACATATAGCGAGAGGGAGACGCTGCTGAATGGGTCGCCGTCGGTGGATGCGCGCGGTGTGATGGCGGATGGGCGGCATTGGCGGGAAATGGGGAACCTTGGGGAGACGATCTCGTACGCCGATGTGAGCGCGGCGACGGCGGCGGAATTGGACAAGGCGATTGAAGGGCTTTGCCGGGCGCGGTTTAGCGCGCTGGTGGTGGATCGGGAGGGTCGGCCGATGGAGGGGGTCGTGGTGACTGGAAGCGCGGTGACCAGGGCGGATGGCCGCGTGGCGGGGGAGGCGACGGGGCTCCGGGTTGCATTCCGGAAGACGGGGTTTCGGGCGGTGGTGGTGGCGCCGGCTTTGGGTTTGGTTGTGACGATGCAGCCGGCGGACCGGCCGCCGTTTCCGCGATGCAGGGAGCGGCACGAAACCACGTTCCAGCTTCCGGCGGCGGGTGAGGGCGCGGGGTTCCGGGATGTGGACTATAACGGTCGCGCCTATATGGTGAGGACGAGCGGCGGGAAGCAGTATTTGCAGCATGGCCATGGACCGATGTGGTCCTCCGGTGTGCCGCCGGGGCGCTATTTGGAAATGTCGGCCAGTTACGAGGAGAGTACCTACGAAGGGGACGCGAATACCACCGCGGCGCGCGGGGTACTTGCGGATGGGACGTACTGGCGGTTTCTGGGTACCTTTGGGGAGACGATCAGCTACCAAACGAAGGATGGGGAGGCCGCGCGGCGGTTTGATTTGATGCTGGATGGTGTGTGCCTGGGGCGATGATTATCTATACGAATAGCCTTGCAGGCCCACCTCGTTCCCTGTAGGATGGAGCTGACTCGGAACGGCGAACTGGTTGATTTGTTTGCTAACTGCGTCACTTAGGCCGGGAGGCCATCAATGCAATTCACAAGCGTCCACCTGGTGCTGATCGCAACCGCATTCAGCAGCGGAGCTGCCGGCGCAACGTTCGCAAGTTGCACTCTTTTCCCGGTATCGCAGCCGGAGATTACCCAGACCGACCCGAGCCAATGCTATGTGTCAGTACCGAGGATTGGGTTTGCTTTTGCACAGTCTTCGTTTGGTCTCGCCGGGAATTCGGGGTATGGCGAGGCCACCGGCCACTTGAGTACTACAATCTACGCGGAGAACTCCCCCGACCGCAACCGGGCCGAGGCGCTCGCCACGTTTGACTATGGTGCCGTGTTGATTACGAGTGGTCCGGAGCGGCCGGGGTATCTGCGATATCGCTTCAACATCAAGCAGTATTCCCGCCCAATTGGTGGGATAACGATACAGTTGGGGGACTTCGTGTTTGAAAGCCCAGGGGGGAGCGTCTGCACAATTTGTGATGGCCCCCAGCTGCTGCCGGTGATACTGGGGAAGGATATGAGCGCCAACTTTACGGGCCGCGGACAGTCCGCACAATCGAGCGAATGGGGCGCTGACCAGGATTTTTATCTGCGCTTCAGTTTTCTCGAAGCCGATGGGACAACGCTCGTCACCGATCTCCAGATCGTTCCGACGCCCGAGCCAGGCGGGCTGCTTCTTGTTGCCATCGGGCTTGGCGTCGCACTGCAACTACGCCGCCAGTCTACTCTCTAACTCGCCGCGCACGGCAGGTAGCTTTCAGACCGCCCCCTTCACCACCACCACCCGGAAGCGAACCTCCAACTTCGTGCCGACTTTATCGAGTGGAGACGAGGTCGGCTCCCCATCCACCTTCCACTCCATCGCACTGTTGAGAATCGTCTCGCCGTCCAGCCGCAACGCCTTGCGCACGGTGTAAACCATGTCCTCCCGCTCAATCCGTCGAGGCTCGGCCAACTCATACACACCGCGCACCCAGGGCGCCGCGACGGTCATCAGCCGTTGAGCCCCGCGCGCATTTCGTTCACCGCTTTCTGCAAACTCTTCACCTGCTCCTGCAGCGGGATGTACTCCATGGTGATGTAGTGCTCGTAGCCGGCCTTGGCGATGGCCTTATAAATATTGGCGTAGTTCATCTCGCCGGTGCCGGGTTCGTTCCGCCCAGGATTGTCGGCCACGTGGAACACCCGCACATACTCCATCGCCGCCAGCGCGGTACGGATCACGTCGCCGCGTTCTACCTGCTCGTGATAAAGATCGAACAGCAGCCGGAGGTTCGGGTGGTTCACCGCCTTCATCAGGCGCAGGCCGTCGACGCAGTTGGACAGGAAGTAGCCCTTGTGATTCACCTTCGTGTTGAGCGGTTCCATGATCAGCGTGATGTTGGCCTTGGCGGCCAGATCTGTGGCGCGTTTGGCGCACTCGATCATGGCGGTGAACTGCTGTTCAAACGTCAGGCTGGGCACCGTATTGCCGGACATGATCAGCGCCATCGGCACGTTGAGCTTCTGCGCGAAAACCAGGTTCCGCTCCACTTCCTTCAGGAACGCCTCGCGGACGGCGGGGTCCACCATGTTGATCTTCTGCTGGCCCCAACGCGGCACGGAGCTCAACGTATCAATCCCGAGCTTCAACGATCGCGCCAGCTTCTTCACGCGGTCGATATCGCCATCGGTCCAATCGTAGTGTTCGCCGACGAACTCCACCGATTGCAGACCCGCCTTCGCCGCGGCCTCCATCTTCTCTTCAAACGTCCCCTTCAGCGTCCACAGCATGACGCTGGAGGTGACCTTGGCCTTCTTCGGCGCGGCGGGCGGCGGCGGGGCTTGCTGGGCCATCATCAGGGCGGACGGGGTTACGGCGAGAAACGTGCGGCGATCCATAACCAACTAGCGTACCCCGCGTTTCTCCAGGAACGCACGCATCTGTTCCTGCGCCACGTCCGCTAAAGCATTGCGCTCCATCACGGAGCGCGCGAATTGATACGCCGCCTCCTGCGGCATATCGATCTGCTCATAGAACGCGCGCTTGCCGGTGGCGACGGTGTAGTCCGATGCGCCCGCGATCTGGGCGGCCAGTTCATCGACGGCGCCGCTCAACTCCGCCGCTGGCACCGCGCGGTTGACGAGCCCCCATTCCGCGGCTTCCCGGGCCGACACCTGCCGAGCGGTCAGCAACATCTCCATGGCCCGCTTGCGGCCAATGGCGCGGGTCAACGCCACCATCGGCGTGGAGCAGAACAGGCCGATCTTCACGCCCGGCGTGGCGAACCACGCCTCTTCGCTCGCGATGGCCAGATCACACGTCGCGACCAATTGGCACCCGGCCGCGGTGGCCACGCCCTGCACCTGCGCGATCACCGGCTGGCGGATGGACTGGATCGTCTCCATCAGCTCTGTGCAGACGGCGAACACCTCCTCTGCCTGCCCCGCCGTGCAGCCGATCATCTCGTTCAGATCGTGTCCGGCACTGAAGACGGGACCATCGGCGGCGAGGATAACGACCCGGCCGGCGGCGGCGCGCAGCGCGTCGATCAGCGCCCGCATCATGGCCAGCGAAAGAGCGTTGCGCCGCGGGCCGGCCAGGGTAATGCGATCGATGGCGCCGTTGGAATCGGCGCGGATCACTTCTTCCCTTCCAGCTGCCAAGACGTGAACGGCGAGCGGGCGCCCCGGATATTAACGTTCAACACGTACGGCCCGTCATGGGCGAAAGCGCGGGCCAGCGCGGGGCCCACTTGGTCCATCCGGTCGATGGTTTCCCCACCGCCACCGAAGCCCTGGCAAACCAGGTCGTAGCGCGTGCGGCGGAGTTCGCACGCCGTCGTCGTGCCCTGCACTTCACCCTGTAGTTCCCGCTCCAGGCCCCAACCGCCGTCGTTGCCGACGATGATCACCACCGGCACGCCGTAGCGGACCATCGTGTCGAGTTCAGCAATATAAAACCCAAGTGAACCATCCCCGGTCATCATCATCACGGGCTGTTTCGGCCGGGCCATCTGCTGCGCCATCGCGAATGGCAGCGCGGCGCCGATCGTAGCCATCGGCCCCAGCCGCAGCCAGCCGCCGGAGTGCAGAGCGGGAAGAATAGCGCGGCCCCAATGGATGAAGTCGCCGCCATCAAAAGACAGCAGTGGCGAGACGGGAAGCGTGCGTTTCACCTCCTGGAAAAACTGGCCCGGGTGCAGGAGCGTATCGTCGCCTGATTGCGCCAGCAGCTTCGTCATCCACTCCTTGCGCCACTTGCCAATCTGCTTCATCCAGGCCGATTTGGGCTCCCATTGCTTCGACGGCAGCGCGGCCTCCAGGAACGTCCGCACATCGCCCACCACGCCAACGGCTACATCGCGCACGTTCCCAATTTCACGCGGCTCCACGTCCACTTGAATGAATTTCGTTTCCTTCCCGAACAGTCGCGGACCACCCATCGCCAGCCGGTAATCAATCCGCTTGCCGAGAACCAGAACAACGTCGGCCGCTTGAAAAGCCGGAATGCAGCCCCGGTTCAGAGAGGGGTCGGCATACCCGCAGTGCCCGGCGAACTTTTCGCTGATCACGCCGCGCGCCATGGTGACGTCGAAGTACGGCAGGCGAGTCTGCTTCAAGAACTTCGTCAACGCTGCACCGGCGTCACTCCACCACAGCCCGCTGCCGCCGATCACCACCGGGCGCTCCGCCGCTGCCAGCAGGTCCATCGCGGTGGCCACGTCCTCGCACTGGCGGGCGACGCCACGCGCCTTCGGCATGTTGAGCGGCGCTTCGGTCTTGCCCGTAAACACGTTCACGGGGATGGAAAGATGTGTGGCGCCGTACCGGCCCGAAAAGGCTTCGTTATAAGCGTGGCCGAGGGCGAAGGGCACCTGCGAAGGCGTGGTAACGAGGTGGGAAAACTTCGTCACCGGCGCGGCCATGCCCACCTGATCGATGTCCTGGAACACCACGCGGTGACGCGCTTCCGTGGCTGGCGTGCCGCTCACGGCGATGACGGGGCTACCGTTCGAATGGGCGGTGGCGATGCCGGTGAGGGCGTTGGTGTGGCCGGGACCGCCGGTAACGATAGCCAGCCCCGGGCGCCGGGTCATGCGGCTCCACCCGTCGGCGGCGTGGACCACGGCGGCCTCGTGCCGCATATGGACGATGGGCACCCCGCGCTTCTCGGCGACGGAGAGAACCTCATTCAGATGATCTCCGACCAACGTAAAAATGCGGTCGATCCCGAGTTGCAGCGCACTCTCGACGAACAGTTCAGCACCAGTAGGCATCTCTGCCATACTAATCTTTTTGATGCCTAAAATACTCGTCACCGGCGGTGCCGGCTACATCGGATCTCATACGGTTTACCAACTCCAGCAGCAGGGTTTCTCCGTTGTCGTGGTGGACGACCTGTCGAAGGGCCACGCCGCGAGTGTACCGGCCGGTGCTCTCCATGTGTTTTCGCTCTTCGAGCGGGAGCGGTTGGCGGCGTTGATGCAGGCGGAGAAAGTGGACGCAGTCATCCACTTCGCTGCGTTCATCGCGGTGGGCGAATCCACGCGCGAACCGGAGAAGTATTTTCACAACAACACCGCCGGTTCCATCTCCCTCTTCTCGGCCATGGCCGACGCCGGCGTGAACAAACTGGTGTTCTCGTCTACGGCCGCCGTGTATGGGAACCCAACGCAGATCCCGATTCCGGAGACCAGCACGATTCAAGCCGTAAACCCGTACGGCGAATCCAAGGTGATGGTGGAAAAAATCCTGGATTGGCTGGACACAAGCCGCGGTCTGCGCAGCATTCGCCTGCGGTACTTCAACGCCTGCGGAGCCAATAACGATGCAGGGTTGGGCGAACGGCACGATCCGGAGACGCACCTGATTCCGCTCATCCTGAAAGCGGTCATCTCCGGCAAGCCGGTGACGCTGTTCGGCGATGACTACGCCACGCCCGATGGCACCTGCGTGCGCGATTACGTGCACGTGGACGATCTGGCCAGTGCGCACATCGCGGCCGTCAATCACCTGCTGGGCGGCGGCGCCACCGGGGCCTACAACGCCGGTACCGGGCGTGGCTATTCGGTGAAGGAAGTCGTTGCCGCTGTTGAAAAAGTGACGGGCCAAAAGGTGCCGTTCCTCATGGGCCCGCGGCGCGAAGGCGACCCCGATCAGCTCGTGGCCGACTCCTCCCGTCTGCGCCAAACGCTCGGCTGGAAGCCCCGTTTCGACACCATCGAAGCCATCATCGAATCCGCCTGGGTTTTCGAAAAGCAAAACTTAACATAGAATACGCGCATGGTGCGCATTCTATCTGTCCTGGCCTTTACGGCCTGCCTCATGGCACAAGACTATGACGTGTTGCTGAAAAACGGCCACTTCATCGACCCCAAAAACAACATCAACGCCGTCCGGGACGTTGCCATTAAAGACCAGAAAATCGCCGAAGTAGCGGCGAATATCGACGCGAGCAAGGCCAAGAAAGTCGTGGATGTGAAGGGCCTCTACGTGATGCCCGGCCTGATCGATCTGCACGTTCACACCTTCTACGGCGATGGGCCCAGCTACCGCGACGGACAGTTGAGTGTGATCCCCGATTCCCACACCTTCCGCAGCGGCGTCACCACCGTTGTCGATGCCGGCACGCCCGGCTGGCGCAACTTCGAAGTATTCAAAAAGCGCATTGTGGACCGCTCCAAGACGCGCGTACTGACGTTCCTGAACATCGTCGGAGCGGGCATGGGCGGCGCCGTGGAACAGAACATGGAAGACATGGATCCGGCGCCGGTGGCGGCGATGATCAAGAAGTATCCGGAACTGATTGTGGGTGTCAAAACCGCCCATTTCGCCGGGCCGGAGTGGATTGCTGTCGATAGCGCCGTGAAGGCCGGCGAGACCGCCAACGTGCCGATCATGGTGGATTTCGGCAGCTTCCGGCTGGAGCGTCCGCACCAGGATCTGGTGCTGAAGCACCTGCGTCCCGGTGACATGTACACCCACGCCTATCTTGCCGCGGTGCCGATGATCGATGACAACGGCAAGGTGCGGCAGTACTTGTTCGACGCGAAGAAGCGCGGCGTGAAGTTCGACGTCGGCCACGGCGGCGGCAGCCTGGTATTCCGCTGGGCGGTGCCGGCCATCAAGCAGGGCTTCATTCCGGATTCGATCTCAACCGATCTGCATACCTCCTCGATGATTGGCGGTATGAAGGACATGACCAACGTGATGTCCAAGTTCCTGAACATGGGCATGACGATGCAGCAGGTGGTGGAGGCCTCCACGTGGCATCCCGCGCAGCAGATTAAGCGGACGGAGTTGGGGAACCTGTCGGTTGGCTCGACCGCCGACGTCGCGGTGCTTTCCGTCCAAAAGGGCGACTTCGGTTTTGTGGACGTTTACGGGGCGAAAATGAAGGGCAACCAGAACCTCGTGGCCGAAATCACCATGAAGGGCGGTCGCGTGTACTGGGATCTGAACGGCCGCTTTGCTCCGGCGTGGGACAAGCTGGAGAAGGGCTACAACGCACAGGGAGATCCTGTGTGGGACGGGACGATCTCCAGCGGCGTTCGGTCGCGGCGCGGGTCGCAGATCAAGTAAGCGGCCGCTCAGGCCAGGATGTCTTTAATCGGGCCGGTTCCTTCCTCGATCAGATGGAAGGGCCGGCCATTGACAACTACGCTCATCCGTTTATAGTCCAGCCCCATCTGCTGCAGAACCGTCGCCTGCAGATCCGTCACATACTGCGGCTTTTCCGCCACTTTATGCCCAATCTCGTCCGTCGCGCCGTGGACGATTCCGCCCTTCACGCCCCCACCGGCCAGCCAGCAGGTAAACCCATGCGGGTTGTGGTCGCGGCCCAGATTGTTCTGCGAATAGGGCGTGCGGCCGAACTCCGTGGCCCACACCACCATCGTGCTCTCCAACATGCCGCGCTGCTTCAAATCGCGAATCAGGCCGGCGATGGGCTTATCGGTTTGCTTCGCCAGCGGCGCGTGGTCGGCCACGTCGTCGTGCGAATCCCACTTCCCGTTCCCGCCACCCGCGCCGCCGTGGCACACCTGAATGAAGCGCACGCCGCGCTCCGCCAGCCGGCGCGCCAGCAGCATCTGTCTGCCGAACTCATCGGTCTCCGGCTCGTCCACGCCGTACATCGCGCGCACGTGTTCCGGCTCTTTGGAGAAGTCCACCAGCTCCGGCCCGGCGGTCTGCAGAGTCCCGGCCAGCTCGTAGCTGCGCACCCGGGCCGCCACCTCGGCGTCGAACAGATGCTGCTCGTGGAACTCGCGGTTCAATCGGGCCAGCGTCTCCATCTGCCGGTCGCGCTCGGCGCGGGTCATGCCCACTGGTAGCTTCAGATTCGCCAACGGCGTCTCGCCCGCTTCAAACGGCGTGGCGCCCTCCTGCCCGCCCAGATAGCCGCCCGTCAATTGCGCCGGCGACGACGGCTTGCCCATGTTCACGAACGTCGGTAAATTGCGGTTCGCAGACCCCAGCGCGTACCCGGTCCAGGCGCCCAGCGCCGGATGATCAAAAATCCGGTTCCGCTTGCCGGTCGACATTTCCCAGCACGCCTGGAAGTGCCCCGCATCGTGGCAGTACATGGATCGCACCATGGCAATATCGTCGATCACGCCGCCGATATGCGGGAACCACTCACACACCGGCGTGCCCGATTTTCCATACGGCTTGAACACGCGCGGATTGTGCAACACCGGACGCAGTTGGGGCTTGCCGTTGTTGCCGTTAATGGTGTCCAGCATTTTGCCGGCCCACTTGTTATCCTTCGGGTCAAACGTGTCCATGGCGCTCACACCGCCGCACATGAACAGGAAGATCACCGACTTCACTTTCGGCGCAAAATGCGGCCCTGCTCCGGCCCGCAGGAACTTCTCGTCCTCCGCCCACAGCGTACCCAGCGCCGCGCCGGTCACACCGAAACTCATACGCCGCAGGAACGACCGCCGGCCCGCCGCGGAAAGAGAATTGGAAAAAGTCATGGCAGAAAGACAAACTCGCTCAAGTTCAGAAGCATCCAAGCGAACCCGGTCAACTGAGCCGGTTCCGCCTTGCCGAGATACGACAACGCCGCGTCCCGCTCCGTGGCCGAAGGCGCCCGGCCCAGCACCAGTTTATAACCGTAGTCCACCTTGGCCGCCGCGCCCGCGCCGGCCTCCAGAAAAAGCCGCTCCGCCAGGTCGCGCGAAGCCACCTGGGTCAACTCCCCATTCAACAGATACAGCACCTGCGGGGCCGTAATGCTGCGTTCTCGCCGCGCACACGGAGCGTGCCCGTCCTCGGCATCGAACGTCGCCAAAAACGCCGGCATCATGTTCATCGACGCATCGGACCCGCGGCCCATATAAATCCCGCGCCGGTTTTCGCGCTTGTCGTAGTAACCGGTCCGCGTGGCGCTCATCACCCGGCGATCATTGATGTCCGAACCGCGGAAAGACATCCCGCCCACCGCCGTGTCCAGCGTGCCGGCCACGGCCAGCACGGAGTCGCGAATGGCTTCGGCTTCCAACCGGCGCGCGGGGAACTTCCACAGCTGCTTATTGCTCGCGTCCGCGGCTTCATTGGCCGCGTGCAGTTCCTTGCTAACGACGCTCGCGCGCTGATACGCCTCCGACGTCACAATCAGCCGGTGCATCGCCTTCATGCTGTAGCCGCGCGCCACAAATTCGCTCGCCAGCCAGTCCAGCAGCTCCGGGTTCGTCGGCATCTGCCCCGTGCGGCCGAAGTCGCTGGGCGAGCCCGCAATGCCTTCGCCAAAATGCCACTGCCACAACCGGTTCACGGCCACGCGCGCGAACAACGGATTGTCGCCCGCCGTCAGCCAGTTCAAAAACACCTGGCGCCGGTCCCCTTCAAATTTCAAATCCTTCGGCGCAAACGGGAAGCCCGGCTGCACCTCGTCGCCCTTCTTCGTCCGGTCGCCGCCCAGGTAGATGTTGTTCTTCCCCGCCGCGCGCGCCGCGTCGGCCCGCACGGTCCAGAAAACAGGCAGCGCCGGCGGGTCGCGCCGCAGCTCCGTCTGCCCTTTGCGCGTCCATTCGTACAGCACCGTTTCGTGCGGCTTCATCACGTCGCGGAACTTCCGTGCGTCGGGCGCCACCACGGTGTTGTACCGCGTCACGATTTCCTGCTCGGCCGCTGTGCGCAGCTTCGGATCCTTGCGGAACACCGCCTCCACATCCTTCGGCAGGAACGTCATCCGCTCTTCGAAAATCTGTTTTTCGTAGGGCTTGGTCAACACATCCATCCGCGCCTGAATCACGTTCTGTTCGGCGCGCCACCGCGCCAGAACATCCTCGTGCCGCAGAATCTCATCCGCCGTGGCCAGGTTCTTTTTCTCCAGCACCAGCGGGTCGAACAGAGCCTTCATGGCGTAGTAGTCGCGCTGCAAAATCGGGTCGTACATGTGGTCGTGACACTTGGCGCAGCCCGTGGTCATGCCCATGAAAGCGGTGGAGACTTTCTCAACGGCGTTGAAAGCCACGTCCTCGGCGCCATCGGCGGGCGAGTGCGCCGCGCGCGTCAGAAAACCGGTGGCGAAGAAGTCGCCGGCCCTCGGCGAAAGGTCGCCGGCGATGTGGGCGCGGACAAACTGATCGTAGGGCAGGTCGCGGTTCAACGACTGGATCACCCAGTCGCGCCAATGATAGATTCCGGACTCGGCCAGCATGCCTTCGTCTACGTCCGCGTAGCCCAGCACGTCCAGCCAGTGGCGGGCGTAACGCACGCCGTGTTGCGGGTCGGCCAGCAGCCGTTCCACCACCTTGGTGTAGGCGTCGGCCCCGTTGTCGGCCAGAAAAGCGTCCACTTCGGCGGGCTTCGGCGGAAGCCCGGTCAGGTCCAGATACACGCGGCGCAGCAGCGTTGCCTTATCGGCGCGCCCCGCCGCGCGAAGGCCCTTCTGCTGGTGCCGGCGGGCGATCAGCTGGTCGATCGGGTTGGCCCCGTTCGCCTCCACCGCGGGACGCACAACCGGGCGCAGCGACCACAGCGCCGCCTTCGGTTTCGCATCCTGCCCGTAAATACTCAGCGCCGCCAGCAAACAGGCAAACGGTACCGCGCGTGAAATACTCATCATTTAAAAGCTTAGCTTCAACCCGAATTGAATGTTGCGCGGCTGGTTCGCCTGACCGGTCAGCTGAGTATAAGTCGCACTCGTGATGCCGGTACTCAGTCCGCCGAACCACACGCGGTTAAAAGCGTTGATCATCTCCATGCGGAACTGGAGTTTCACGCGTTCCTTATACAGCGTGGTGTTCTTGATAAAGCCCATGTCCCAGTTGTTGATGGCAGGATTCCGAAGGCCGGTCCAGAAATACGGATTGCGGCGGGCGGTGAAGGGGGGCATAACCGTCATGGAGGCGCCGTTGAACCAGTTGTTGATGGTGGGGTTGTCGAGCTTAGGGCTCACGCCGGTAGCCACCGCCGCAGGCAGGGCAACGGCCGCGCCGGTCTGGTAAATGTACATCGCGCTCCACTGCCAGCCGCCGATTACCTTGTTGAACGCGGCGAGACTGCTGGCCATTTTCCCCTTGCCGAAGGGCAACTCATAAATGATCCCGGACGAGAAGCGATGCGGGTTGTCGAACTGGCCGATCATCTTCGCCGGAGCTGGATCGCTCGGCTCGATGAAGCGCAGTGCTTCGATCTGCTTGGAGAACGTATAAGCAAACTGCAACATGGCGCCGCCGGCGAAGCGCTGCGTGCCGCTGATCTGCAGGGAGTGATAGTTGCTCGTTCCGCCGGAGGAGCGGTTCAGATTGACATTGCCGAAGGCGGGGTACGGGTTCAGCAATTGGGCCACCGTGACGGTGGAGCCGGCCAGCGCACTGGGGGCCGGGATTAATCCCTGGAACGGGTTCGGCACGCGAGCGTTCAGCCGGGCGCCGAGATTGTAAAAGCGCTGATCAAAAGTGCCGCCTGTGCCGTTCCAGCCCGCGTTGATCACTTTGCCTGCGTCGCTCGCGCTGGTGCTGGCGATGAGGTTGGGCGCCCGCTGGCCCACGTAGTTGATCTCAAACTGCAGGTTGCGGCGCACCTCATGCTGGAAGCCAAAACTCCAGCGGTCGTTGCGGATATTCTTGCGCGCGTAGTCGTAGGGACTGAGCGTCTGGCCTAGCAACGTTCGCAGGCCGAGCGTCGCCCCAGTCGGTTGCACAAGGCCGTTCGGAAACGGGTTGGAAAGCGTGTCGTTGGGTGTCAAACCGCCGTCGAGCGTCGACACCATATCCGTCTGCGCGGAGAAGCCGGTGGCGTTCACGAACGGCTGCCACCAGCCGGAGTAGAAGATACCGTAGCCAGTGCGGATAACGGTCTTGGGCAGAACGCGATAGGCGAGTCCGATGCGGGGTTGCCAGTTGGTCTTGTCGGCCACGACGTTACGCCGGTTGTCCTTGGTGGCGAAGAAGAGCCCGCCCTTGACGGAGAAGTTCGCCGGAGAAAGTTCGGGAATCGGGCTGGCTGCGTAGGCTGTCTTCGCCGCCGCTTCAATTGGGTTTGGCGTAACCAGATCGAAGCCCAGATTGTTCTGGTTGTAGCGTTCGGTGATGCCCAGCATGAGGTCGTACCGCAGGCCGACGTTGAGCGTCAATTTGGAGGTCACCTTGTAGTCGTCCTGGAAGTACCAGCCATAGAAGGGGCTCTGCGGCGCGGTGGCGGCGCGAAGGTTCAGCAGGCCGCTGGCGGGGTTTCCCAGCAGAAAGCTGGCGATGCCGTTGCCCAGGTTGTTGCCGGGCGTGAAGGCGCCGGGCTGTGTGAAAGCGCGGTCAAAATTGTATTCACCGCCGGGCCGGGCGGCGCCCTGCGAGTTATTCTGCTTCACTTGGGTTTGGAAGCCGAACTTCATGTTGTGGCTTCCCCAGTTCTTGGAGACACCTAGGTTGAATGAGAAGGTGTTCGTGTGTTCGTACCATTAGCCCTCGGATGCGCCGATGTAGTAGCTGTCGGCGATGTTGAAACGAGGGAAGATCTTCTGCTGCATCTGACTGATCAGCGATTGGGAAATGCCCAGGGTGGTCTGATCGAAGGTCGGATGGGTACCTTGCTGGGTCCACCGTGTGAAGCCGCCCTGTGCGGTGATGACCATTGAGGGGCTGATGGTGTAGATGTCGCTCAGCCCGATGGACGTTTGCGCGCGGTTGTTGCCCTCCAGAGCCCCAACGCCCCCTTCTCCGATGTCCCATGGCGTAGGCGTGCCAGGGAAGCCCTGATTCGCCGACCAGCGGCCAAAGATGCGGTGGTTCTTGAAGTTCTGGTCAATCCGCAACGAATAGTTTTCTCCGTCGTAAGGCGCCGGAACCTGGCTGAAGTAGTTGTTAGCGCCGGTGTTGGTGTCGCCAGGCAGGTTGGCCGCCGGGTAGCGCCCGATGACGTTCCTGGAGACAGCGTTGAGACGGGAGGCGGGGATACGGGCGCCGGGGAAGAGGGTACGGACACCAGCCGGAGTGGTGGTCAACGGATCGGCAATCTGGAACGGAGCGCCGGCGACATTGAAGGTCTGGGAGAAATCACCGGTGCGCTGCAGCGCGGTTGGCACGGTGAAACGGTAGGAGACCGGCGTCCGCTGGCGAAGCCCTTCAAAGTTGAAAAACCAAAACGTTTTGTTCTTGACTAGCGGGCCACCGGCGGTGAGGCCAAACTGATTAAAGCGGAAGACGGGCCGCTTCGATCCCGCGCGATTGGCGAAGAAACTGTTGGCATTCAGCTTGTCATTGCGGAGAAAATTGTAGAAATTTCCATGGAACGCATTTGTTCCGCCCTTGGTGACAACGTTCACGTACATGCCGCCACCGTGGCCGTATTCGGCGTCCAGCGCATTGGTGGAGACCGTGAACTCTTCAACGTCGTCGACGCTGGGAATGTAGGCTACCCGATCGGAGACATTGTTGGGAATGCCGTCCATCAGGAATTCATTTGTACGGTTGTTGGCGCCGGATGCGGAAGTGTAGGAGACACTGTCAATGTCGATGAGTCCGGTGGAGGAGGTGGGGGAGTTGTTCGTGATGCCGGGGGCAAGGTTCACCAGCATCAGCACGTTACGCGCAAGCAGCGGCATGTCCTGGACGGTACGCTGGTTGATGTTCCGGCTGACAGATGAGGTGGATGTCTCTAGCAGCGGCGATTCACTCGTCACCTGCACGGAGTCGGTAACCTGGCCGAGTTGGAGTGCGAAGTCGGCCGTCGAACGAATACCGGTACGGACGGTCAGTTCCTGCAAACTCCTCTTGAAGCCTGTCTTCTCCACGGATGCCTCGTAGCGGCCCGGATTCACGAGCGGGAAAAAGTAATTACCGTTCTCGTTGGTAAGCGTGTCCCGGGCGACGCCCGTTTCGACATTTCGCAGAGTCACCTTGACGCCTGGCAACGCTCCGCCCGATCCATCGAGGACCGTTCCATCTACGGTGCCAACCGGCTGTACTTGCGAATAAAGCAGCAAGGAAGCCAAGAAAAGGAGCAAGTAACTTCGAAACGTGGAATTCATGCGCCACCTTCAATTGTCAAATTTGGTCCACTACTGAACGGCGGAAGTATATCAGATGTGTTGGGGACGATAGAGCCCGCTATAATAGCGGAAGTCTTGCGCCTGTATCTATACCTCCTCGCTCTATCGCTCTCGTCCCAAGTCACTGTCCAACTCGGTCAGCCGCGGCTCGTCGCCGAAGGCCCGGTAACGGAACGCCGCTGGGGCCGCTGGCAGTTTCCCACTCTGGAGGCGGGCGCCAAGGGCGAAATGCTGCTCTTTGTCCACGTGGAGCCGGACTCCGCCGCCTCCTACGGCAAGGCGCGAAAAGTGTACCTATCGGCGGACAAGGGCCGCACCTGGCGCGAGGATGCCGATGCCGCCAGGCGAGCCTACGGCGTCCGGCTTCCCAATGGCGAATGGCTCCGGACCGACACCGTGGCCGCCACCCCGATTGCCGAAGTGAAACTGCCGGCCCAGCGCGCCGAACGGGTCAGCTATAAAACGCCATTCCAGCTCTACCTCTTGCACGAACTGCCGCAGAAACTGCGCAACATCTACTTCCAGCGGTTCGCCGGCCAGTGGACGCCGGAAAGCCATCCGCTCAACGACCCGCAGGCGCTGCGCTACGCCACCGGCGGGCTAATCCCGCAGATCTGGTGGGGCGACATGAAGGTGCTGAAGGACAACTCAATCGTGGCGCTGACATACCCCTACTATCACGCCAGCCAGCCCACGCCCTACACCTCCGCGGCAAGCTATCGGTCCACCGACAACGGCCGGACGTGGGAGAAGACGGGGCATATCCTTTACGACGAACCGGACCGCCGGCGCGACGGATTTACCGAGCCCGCGCTCGAAGTATTGCCGAACGGCGAATTGCTCGGTATTCTTCGCACCACTGATGGGAACGGCGTCGGGCCCATGTACAGTGTCCGGTCGGCCGATCAGGGGCGGACGTGGTCGCGGCCTCAGACGTTTGCCGAAACCGGCGTCCTGCCGCGGCTCTTGCAGTTGCGCAATGGAGTGCTGGTGCTGTCGTCCGGACGTCCCGGCGTCGATCTCCGCTTCAGTACGGATAACGGGCGGACGTGGTCTCCGGCGAAGGAACTGCTGCCCTTGCCCGACCGGACGAAGATCCAGGCCGATTCCTGCGGGTACACGTCGCTGTTGCCGTTGGGTAAGGACCGGTTTCTCATCGCCTACTCGTGGTTCACGCCGCCCTCGGGGCGTAAGTCGATTTATGTGCGTGAGGTACGTGTGCGGCCGTCGAAGTAGGCGTATTCGCTTAACACTCGGGAGTAGTCTCTTCGGGCTCATCCCAATAGAAGCACGCACGTTCCCGTGGTAGGATCGGGGCAGTGCCATGACTCGCCTACTTGTTCTTTCACTCCTCCTCCTTCCCACGGCCCACGCCGCTTCCCGCGCCCACAAGAACCGCTGCTCCGACGCCGTGCGCGTCGTCCGCGGTGGTGTCGGCTTCGTCTATGAAAAAGATCCGGTAGACCCGCGAAAGGTGGACTCCGCGGAGCGCCACATTCAGCAGATGGCGGAGCGATACAAGGAGGCTGTGCAGCAGTTGAACTCCGCCGGTCAATGGGATCCGAACGATCCGGACCTGGCCGAGTGCGTCAACCTGATGAAGCCGATGCGCGCCTATATCCTGGCGACGGTCGAGAAGATCAAGGTGGCCAAGGAATCGGCCACCAAGGGCGGACCGGTGGTGGAATCGGCGAAAAACCAGGATGTGAAGCACGCCTTCTTCGTACTGGCGGCCGTGCAAGTGGAGCCCGCCGCGAACGCATTTCAGAACCTGAAGCCGGCGCAGGCGAAGGATCTGGTGGCGCTGTTGGAGCCCACGGCGGCCGCTTGTCAGCAGTCGATGCCAGCCGCGATGAACGCGACGCCCTCAGCGCTGGTGCGCTCCGGTACCGAACGGCGCATAGCCAATGTGGTGCTGCCCGGGGACCTGGACACGAAGACCGATTGGCTCTGCTACGTGGCGGCACAGCGGGACAAACTGGCGTTGCGGGCCTTGGGGAATGTCCGCGTCTCCGCGCCGAACTATGGCAACACGGATTTGGCGTTCACAGAGATCTTCGCCAAGGGCGCCGCTTGGAACGGGCAGGCTTCGCCCGGGTTGTTCGATATCGCCGCCAATGAGGCGCACTTCATGGGCCAGATGAAACAGGGCCTGCAGGAGTGGTACACCGCGTTCGGCGCCCCGATGCCGGATCAACCCTTCCCGGGATTGCAGGACCAGATTCTGAAGTTCCGCAAAGCGGTGAATGAAGCCGCCGCACGCAATTCCATTCAGCCCGGGCCACATAAGTTTGCGCCGATGGAAACTCGCGCGAAGGCCTATGTCGGCAAGCTGTATCCCAAAATGGCCGTTATAAACACCTGGATGGACGAATCTACCTACACGGTTCGCACCAACGCTCTGGGCGTGCCTCTGTTGCGCTACCGCTCCGGCCAGATTGTCTATCGCGTCAACAGCGACACCTTCTGCCGCCAGCGGACTTTCAGCTTTTCCGAGGCGCATCAGGGCGGCGGCAGTTACGTGACGGGTGGGGATCCCACGCTGCCGGAAAGCGTCCGCGCCGTGAAGTGTCCGTAGGTGATTCCGCTGTAAATGCGGGTAATTAGGGTGGTAAACTCATGAGTTCTAATTACAGGGAATTCAGAGGGTTCACCCTACCGCATGACGCCGGAGCGTTGGAAACGCATCACTGAGATCTACTCGGATCTCTGCGACTTGCCGCCTGAGCAACAGGAGCAACGCCTGGCCGAATTGTGCGCGGGCGACACAGATCTGTTGGAGCAAGTCAAACGGATCCTGCGCGACGATCCGAGCGAAGGCAAAGGCTTCGTCGACAACCCCCCATTGGGCGACGCGCTGGCGCGGTTCACCACCACGGGCCGGCGCCTTGAAACGGGCGAGGTGCTGGCCGAACGTTTCGCCATCGTGCGCCATCTGGGCTCCGGCGGGATGGGCGAAGTGTACGAGGCGGAGGACCGGCATCTCCACACCCACGTCGCCATCAAACTGATCCGCCGCGATATCGCCGATCAGGCCGAAGCCGTCGCCCGCTTCCGCCGCGAAATCACTCTCGCCCGTCAGGTCACGCACCGCTCCGTCTGCCGGATCTACGACTTCTTCCCCGCCAGCCCCACCAGCAGGGGCGACCGCGTAGACTTCCTCACCATGGAGTTGCTCTCCGGCGAAACGCTGGCCGAATTGATGGAGCGCGAAGCGCCGATGCCGCTGCCCCGCGCCATACCGATTCTGGAGCAGTTGACCTCCGCGCTCGACGCCGCCCATGCCGCTGGCGTCCTCCACCGGGATCTGAAGGGCGCCAACGTCTTCCTGTCCCGTGAAGCCGGCGATCTCCGCGTCGTCATCACCGACTTCGGCCTCGCCCGCTCCGCCGACAGTGGCGACTCCCATGTCACCGGTTCCGCTTGGGGCGCCGGCACGCCGCTCTACATGTCGCCCGAACAGTTGGAGGGCGGCGAACTCGGGCCGCAATCCGACATCTATTCGCTCGGCGTCATCATGTACCAGATGGCCACCGGCGTGGCGCCGCTGCAGGGCCATTCGCCCCTGCAGATCGCCGTCCGGCGCATCAAGGAGCAGCCGCGCTCCCCCCGCACCAGCAACCCGAATATCGACCCGGCATGGGAGTCGGCCATCCTGCGCTGCTTAGCGCTTGACCCGAAACAGCGCTACGCCAAGGGTGCCGACGTCTTCACTGCCCTTGGCAAACGGCGTTCCCGCGTCTATCGAATCCCCCGGAAAGCAGTCCTGGTGGCCGCCGCGGCCCTCGCCCTGTCGGTCGCCGGTTGGTGGTCGGTCACGCGGTTCCAATCGGCTCCTGTCCGCCCGGATGTAGCGCGTTGGTACCGGGAGGGCGAAGTGGCGCTGGCCGATGGCTCCATCGCCAAAGCGGCCAAGCTCTTTGAGCGGTCGCTTGAAATGGATCCGGGATATCTCTCCGCCCGCTGCCGTCTGGCCGAGACGTACATCGAGCTCGACATGCGCGACCGCGCCCAGGAGCAGATTCTCCAAGCCGTGGGCGGCAGCCATCGTTCGGCGGAGGAGCGGCTGTTGTGCGAAGGCGTGAAAGCGACGCTCACCGGGCAGTGGGATCAGGCGCTGGCCGCGGCGAAGGATCGCGGCAACGCGCAACTCGATGAGGCGCGTTGGAACGAACGGGCCGGCCGCAACGCACAGGCCGCCGCCCTCTATGAAGGGTTGATCAAAGCGGACAGCTCGCAACCAGGTCCATTGCTACGTCTGGCCAATATCCGGATCCGGGAAGGCAAGAATGCGGAGGCGACGGCCCTCCTCGATCGTGCTGAAGCGAACTATAGAGCCCTGGGCAACGCGGAAGGACTGGGAGAGGTAGCCTTGGCTCGCGCCGCTGCGACCAGCCCGGTGCCAGAGGCGATCCGGTTGACCGAGGAGGCAATTCGCAGGGCGCGCGAAGCAGGCAGTGATTGGCTGCTGGTCCGTGCGAAGCTGCGTCTCGGCGCACGGATGGAAGAGCAGGGCAAAGCTACCGAATTCCGGGCGCTCACCGAGGAGGCCATCGCCATCGCTGAACGCGCCGGCCTCGCCGGCCAGGCGGCCAGCGGATTTGTTGACCTCGGATTAACCTCGTTTACGCAAGGTAAGTATGGGGAGGCCGAGCAGGAGTTTCAACGCGCCCTTCGCATGGCTTCTCGCTATAAGGCGCGGCGGGCGGAAGCCCGCGCTCACATGGCTCTCGCGCAGAGTACCATGGCCCGGAATCAAATGGATCAAGCCAACGCCCACATCGACGACGCCCTCGCCTACTACCGTTCCACCGGGGACGGTGTTCGTATCGCTCAAGCCCTGCGATACCAGGGCTCTGTCCTGGAAATGCGGGGTCGCTTCGAGGAAGCCCGCGCCGTGTTTCTGAACGCCGCGACGGCCAGCCCTGCTCCGGATGATCAACTGGCGGCGCGCCAGCGTCTGGCGTTCCTGGCCCGTCAACAGACGCGCTATGAGGAAGCCGTTGCCCGTTTTGAAGAGGTCGTCGCGGGTTACGAACAGGCGGGAAATCGTGTCTCCGCGCAGGTGTTTCGAGTGGAAAAGGCGAATGCGCTGACCCTGCTTGGGCGATTTGCCGACGCTTCTCGTGAGCTGGATCAGGTCCTATCCAACACGCCTGTTTCGGAACGAATCCAGTATCAGGTAGGAATCGCGCGGGCGAGTCTGGACTTTCAGCAGCTGAATTTCGATCCTGCTCTATCTCGCCTGGAGGCCATGCGCGCCGCGGCCGTCAAAGCCGGCAACAAAGACGCGGACCGCAATCTGCGCTACGAACTTTGTCCCAAGTATGCCGAAGCCGCCCGTCCGGCGCAGGCCGCGCCTCTGTGTGAAGCGGTAATGAAAGACTACGCTGGCCGCGACGCGCAACTGGTCATCGCTCACTACGCAATGGCCGAAGTCCACATGGACCGCCGCCAGCCTGCGAAGGCCGTTGCCGAAGCCCGCCTGGCGGTTGCACTGAGCGAGAAGATGCACGATCTGCGCAACACCTGGTACAGCCGCCTGATTCTCACGCAGGCGCTCCACTTGGCGGGAAACCCGGAGTGGAAGCAAGCTCGGGACCAGGTCCGCAGGGACTTCGACGAGGTCGCCCGCCAGGCCGGGCCCTCGGCCACCCAAACCTATCTCAGCCGGCCCACGATCGCCCGTCGAAAGCGGGCCGTTGAGCAGTTGCAATAGTCCATCCACCGAAAGGAATTTCACATGGCAACCACTAAGAAAGCAAAGGGCGCCCCGCCGCGGAAGAAGCCCGTCGCAACGAAGGAACCCGCCCCCAAACCGGTCTCCCGTATCGTCCTGGCCGCGGAGGAGGCCATTGCGTTGAACCCAACGCGAGCCGGTGCCGCCGCCGCTGTCGCCGTTATTGAAGCCCTCATCAAAAGGGCCGGCGCGAAACCGGAGATCGTCAAGTTTCTCACCTCCGCGTTGAAGGCCGTGAAGGCCGGCGGCGGTCAGGATGGCGGCGGACCCCCAACCGCTGAAGACGAGAGCATTAAGCGCGACTTGCCTAAGTCCGAGTAACTATGTCCTGGCGCCCATCCGGCGCCAGGACCTCCCCCAGACTGGTACCTATGGCTTCCAGTACAAGCGCGAGCCGGGCATAGCCCTCAGCTCGCTCAATAGGGCGATTCGCCCCCACTTGCTGCGGAGTGCTTGCGCCATCGCTACCGCTGCCGTCATGAAGGGAGCCGCAGCAGAAGTACCTGTCAAACGGCCTGAAAACACTCTGTTCAGAGCATTTGGGGCCAGTGGCAGGGCCGATAATACAGATACGCCGGGGGCATAGATATCCAGCTTCCGGCTACCTGTTCCACCGTGAGTAGCCGGCCAGATCCCGTTACTAACGTTCATCGCTCCTACCGCTAACGACATGGCATGGCGTGCAGGATTCACAAGCCCAACGTTGCTTCCAACACCGTTGTTCGCATTGCCCGAAGCGGCGACCACCGATACCTTCGCCGTCGCGACTGCATCCAGACATTTTTTCTCCGTAACCGTGTCGCTACCGTCGTACCGGATACTCAAGTTCACCACAGAGATATCCTTCCACCAGCCGCCTCGATTCGGATCTGCTAGCATTTTCAGCCCGGTGAAATAGCGGCTCGGATCGATTGTGTAGGTGAGAACTTGATTTCCGTCCTTTAGCGACTTCAGCGGCGTTGGATCGAAAATGTTAAACGCCAGTACCTTTGCGTTCGGCGTCACGCCGAAGGGGACCGCCCCATATCCGTTGCTAGCACTCAATCCGGCCACCGATGGGTCAACCATCTTGGCTGCCAGCACCCCGCACACGAAGGTGCCGTGGCCGTACCCGTCAGCCTGGGACTCACTGGACCCATAGTTTATGCGCCCGCTAAGTGCCGGATGCTTGGAATCGCATCCCGAATCCAACACCGCGATACTGGACACCGGGGTCTCCCACGTTCGTGGCCGGTTGATCCACTTGGACGGCCAATCACCGGGTGGTGGTGTGGATCCCACGATGATGGCATGGGGACTGCTGGGCGGGCCCTCAGGAAGTGCCACCAACGGCGGCACCGTCATCACCGGATACATCTCCACATACTCCACACCCTCGCTCGTCCGTACCCTCTCCAGCACTTCCTGCGCTTGCAAGGCATTACCGATCGTCACCCTTAGCCACAGCCGCGAATCGCGCTTCAACTGCGCGCTCACCCCTTCTAATCCAGGCAAACTCTGCACGCTGAAGGATGCCGCATATCCCGCCGCCATCGCAACGACATCGGGCGGCAATGCAACAGGGACCGGCGCTCCCGGGTGCTGCAATACATGCTCTCCCAGCAGCAACAGCGTCTGTATCTTCGCCCCATACTCCTTGACCAACATCGCCAGCAGATTCAGCGCCGGAAGCCGATACCCGTACGCCGTCAACGGGTTCTCAATCATCGCGGGCAGCAGACCCACAATCAAATCCGCCTTCGGCACCGCTAGCCTCGGATCAAACTCGCCCCTTCTTTGTAACTGGCCAATGCCGCCCGGATTCGTCCTGAATAAACCACCCATACACACCTCCTCAAAACATCTGCGAAATCCCCCGCCAACCGGGGCCAAAAAAACTACTTCACCCCACTCACCTTCAAATTCCGGAAACTCCCCGTCTCATTAAACGATACCCACCCCAACCCGCCCACTCTTCAACGACAAATCCACCCCATGCAGCGCCTCACTCGTCTTCCCGTCCGCCCAGCACCGCACCTCCCCCGTCTTCCCGTCCCACACCAACTTCACCTTCGTCCAATCCGCACTCGGCAACAACCCCGGCCCGCCCTCCAACGACGATATCCGCACCCGTTCCCCGCCAAAAACATGAAAAACCCCGTTATGCACCCGCTGCTTCGCCGGATCATCCACCGAAATATGCGCGTAGTTAAAATGCCCCTCGTCCTGATGCGCATACGCCAGCGCCAACGACTTCCCGTTCCGCTTCACCTCCACCTCCAACGTGAACGACTTGAACGGCCCCTCCTGCAAAATCGCAAACTGCTTCGGCCGTCGCGGCACGCCCGGCTCGTCTTTCACCAACAACTCCAGCCCCTCCGGCGTTCCCTTCCAATCAGCCGCTTTCCGCACCGAAAAAGTCTTCCCCATCGCGGTAATCGTCTCGTCCGCCCACACCGCGCCCGCCAGCAGTAACAGTCCACAAAGTAGCTTCATAGGATTTCTACAAGGCTATAACAACCGCCCACTAACACGCAGATTCCGAAAGCTCGCCGTCTCGAAAAATGACCCCAATCCAATCCGCCCCTTCCGCAACGACAAATCCACTCCCCGCAGCGCCCCCGTCGTCTTCCCGTTCACCCAGCACACCACCTCTTTCCCATCCCACACCAATTTCACCTTCGTCCAATCCGAATCAGGCAGCGCCCCCGCCCCGCCCTCCAGCGGAGAAATCCGCACCCGATCCCCGCCAAAAACATGAAAAACGCCGTTATGCGCCGCCACCTTCGCCGGGTCGTCCACCGACAAATGCACGTAGTTGAAATGCGCATCGTCCTGATACGCATACACCAGAATCAACGACGTCTCGTTCCGCTTCACCTCCACCTCAATCGTCACCGCCGCATACGGCCCCTCTTCCAACAACGCAAACTGCTTCGGCCGCCGCGGCTTCTCCTGCGGCCGTTTCACCAACAAATCCAACACCCCTTCCGTCCCTCGCCAATCCGCCGCCAACGGCACCCGCCACGTCCGCCCCAACGCCGTAATCGCCTCATCCGCCCACACCACCCCCGCCATACAAACCACTACCCACAGTAACTTCATAGAAGATACAGTATCCCTGTGGACGATCTCTTTCAAACGGCGCGCCACCCCAGTCCCCTTTTCTGCCATCCAGACTTCCTCGAAAGACTGGAATCCTACCGAACGCAACCCATCGGTAAACGCGCCGCCCTCCTCCTCCAACGCCTGCTCATCGACCCCGAACGTCTCCATTTCAAAGGCACGCAAGGCGACAACAAAGGCTGGCGCCGCTCCCGCCTCGGCGGCTCCTCCGGCTCCCATTTCTACGCCTGGTGGGCCCCCCAAGGCGCCATCCCCGTCAAAGGTTTCAACGCCCCGCAAGGCGCCCTCTTCCTCCGCGACATCCGCCATCACGACGACCACTCCCCCCTCCCCGCCCACACCTTCCCCGACGACTATCTCCCCATCACCGTCCCCGAAGTCCGCCGCGAAGACTACGGCCCCGCCCCCTGGACCCCCCAACAATCCAAATTCGCCTCCGCCCGTGACTCCGTCCGCGTCCTCAAAGGTCACCCCGGCTCCGGCAAAACCACCGCCCTCCTCCACGCCGCCGATCAAACCAGCGCCACCAACATCCTCTACCTCACCTACAGCGCCGATCTCGCCTCCCTCGCCCGCGCCTTCTTCGATCGCTACTGCTCCAACGCCCGCAACTACCACGTCGCCACCTTCCCCCGTTTCCTCCGCGATCTCGTCGGTGTCGACACGCCCCCCGTTCCCCTCGCCCAACAGCGCTCCCGCTTCCGCGTCGAAACCGCCTCGCTCGCCCGCACCCTCGGCCCCTGGGCGCAGAACAACGCCGCCCTCTACGACGAGTTCCACGCCCACATCATCGGCGGCGCCCTCCCCGCCCGCCTCAGCCGTTTCGCCGCCGCCCGCATCCAGCGCCAGAACGACGCTGAATACATCGAACGCCGCTCCGTCTACCTCGGCCGCCAAGCCGCCGAAGCCGCCAACGCCGCCGCCACTCGCCTCGAAAAATCCGGCGGCGCCATCGCCGCTCGCCTCTTCCCCGACCTCCACCTCGCCTGGCTAGCCGTCCAGCAACTCCCCCACAAAGACCTCCCCTGGGACTGCATCGCCATCGACGAATGCCAGGACCTCACCCCCATCGAGACGTTCTTCATCGCCCGTCTCGCCAAGCGCCTCACCGAACTCCGCGGCCGCCCCGTCCCCGTCCTCATCGCCGGCGACGAAGCCCAAACCGTCCGCCCCACAGATTTCGAATGGGCCTGGCTCAACGACATCTTCCACCACGAACTCACCTCCCCGTCCATCCACAAGCTCAGCTCCAACCTCCGCAGCCCCAAGCAAATCGCCGAACTCATCAACCGCGTCTGGGATCTCTACTCCCACCTCGAAAAACGCGACCGACCCTCCGGTCAGGGCTGGGCCGCCATCGAAGACGACGCCACCGATCAGCTCCTCTACTGCGCCGCCGCCCCCGGCCCTGATCTCTCCGCCCTCCTCGCCGATCTCTCCTCCCGCGAAGGCCTCGCCATCGTAACCTTCAACGAAGCCCAAACCCTCGTCCCCAACGCCCTCACCCCCTCCGAAATCAAGGGTCTCGACTTCCACTCCGTCTGCGTCATCGACCCCGGCGAACAGCTCGAACGCATCCAACAGGCCTCTCGCTACACCCCCGCCGATGTCGAAGCCCTCTCCCGCCGCCTCGCCATCGACCAGCTCCGCGTCGCCGTCAGCCGTCCCACCGAACGCCTCATCTGGCTCGACGTCAGCCCCAAACCCGCCCGCCTCCACTCCAGTCTCAACTTCCTCCACCTCAACACGCCCACCCTCTCCGCCCTCACCCCCGCCGCCCTCCTCAAGTCGCTCCAGGAGGAAAATCTCGATCTCGAAGAACGCATCCAGCGCTGCCAGGAAGACGCCCGCCAGTACCTCTCCGTCCGGCCCGATCTCGCCTGGTCCCGCGCCCACCACGCCGTCTCCCTGCTCGGCAACCCCGGCGATGTCAACGCCGTTGACGACCCCCTCTCCCGCAAATCCGCCTACCTCACCCTCGCCGAAGTCTGCTTCAGCCTCGGTATGCGCAAGGCCAAACTGTCAGCCGAACTCGGCGACCCAAAACTCCTCCACGAGGCCGCCCACGCCGCCCGTCGCGTCGAAAACCCCACCCTCGCCTCCACCCTGCTCGAAATCGCCGACCTCTACGCCCACACCGGCCTCGACGAAGCCAACGCCACCGTCGACCTCATGCGCCACCTCCCCGCCGCGCTCCCCCAACTCCCCCCCTGGGTCCTCCTCGAACTCGGCTCCGAACCCGCCCGCTGGATCGCCATGCTCGAAAAGGTCCAGCACATCGGTGCCAACGCCGCCATCTGCGTCAAAGTCCTCCCGCCGTTCTTCGACGCCATCGGCCTGCCCGACGCCGCCGAACGCTCCGCCAAACTCCGCACCAACGCCGTCACCGGCCTCGTCAAATCCCGCCACTTCAAAGAAGCCCTCGTCGTCCTCTCTGCCCTCCCCGAACGCAACTACAAGCTCGAAGCCCAATGCCACGAAGGCGCCGGCGATTTCGCTGCCGCCGCCGCGGCCTACCGCGCCGCCGGCGACCCCGAAGCCGCCATCGATTGCTACCGCCGCGTCCCCGACATCGTCCAAACGCTCGCGGCCATGAAGGAGCTGAAAAAGCCCCACACCGCCGCCCCCGCCCTCGAATGGGTAGCCGCCATGCAGGCCCTCGCCGCCAAGCGTCCGGAGAACTTCGCCCGCGTCGTTAAGCCCGAAGAAAAGCAGCTTCTTGAGTCCGTTCTCGAATCCGCCCTCGACGTCCAACGCAAAAAGCCCGCCGCCAAAAAGGCAGCCACAAAGAAGGCCGCCACAAAAAAAGCGGCCACCAAAAAAGTAGCCGCGAAAAAGGCGGTAAAGTTCCCCCCAACCAGCTATCGCGATCTCCTCTAGCGCGGCGCGCCGTCCCCCACCCGCACCTCCCGGCTGCCCTCACCGGTCACCTCGGTCAGCTTCCGCACTCCGGCCGGCACCCGCGCAAAGCCCATCCAGCCATCGACGACATTGTGCAACCGCACCACCGGCGCCTCCCCGGCCGCCGTCCCAGCCTGGAACCCGTCCACGGTAAGGGCCCGCACGTCGTCGAAAACCATCGCCGGCCGCACATCCTCGGCCTCCCACCGCACCCGCACATTCCGCAGCGTCAGCCCCTCGGCGTGCCGCGCGTAGAAGCCATACGCCGGCAGCGTCCCGAACATCCACGCCTCCGGGTAATGGTCCGCCAGTTCCGGCACCGCCAGCCCGCCCGCCGTCCGCTCTCCGCCCTTCATCGAAATCGAAATGTTGTCCAGGCTCACCTGCCGCACCAGATGTCCCGGCAGCCCGGTCACCGAACTCGTCACCAGTCCACCCGTCGCCACCACGTTCGCAATTGACACGTTCTGCAACACGCCCGGCCGCGGCTCCGCCATCCCGCGCCCGCGGTTCCCCAGCCGAACGAAGATCGGCGTCCCCACGTCCCGCATCGTGATGTTCGATGCCACCAACCCGTCTATCGTCCCGCCGTCCACCGTCTCGATGGCAATGCCAGAGATCGGCGCCCGGAACGCCCCCGGCTTCTTGAACATCACGCAATTGCTGATCGCGATGTTCTTGAAATCCCCCGTGCTCTCCGTCCCCAACTTGAAGCAGTTCGATGTACTCGTCATCACGCAATTGGTGATCGTAATGTTCTCCGCCGTCCCCACCGGCGCGCCCGGCCGCTTCGGCGTCTTGATCACAATCGCGTCATCCCCGCCCTCGATGTAGCTATCGGAGACGCGCACATTCCGGCTCGAATCGATGTCAATTCCGTCCGTGTTCGGACCTCGCAACGGGCTCACCAGCGACACACTCCGTATCGCCACCCCGTCGGACCGCAGCACGTGGATCCCCCATCCCGGCGTATCGCGTATGCGAATATCCTGCACCCGCACGTCCCGGCTATCGGCAATCTCCAGCAGCGGCGATGGCCGCGGCCGAACGCCCAGCAAATACGGATGGTCGTCCCGGTCCCGCCGGAACGCGTCCCCGCTCCCGTGGATCAGCCCGCCCCCGTCAATCGCCACGTTCTCCGCCCCGCTCATGCTCACCAGATGGGGCGGATTGTAGTCTTCCATCCGCCGGCTGCCCGTCAGCGTCGCCCCCGGCAGAATGCGCAGCGTGATGTGGCTCCGCAGCACCACGCTGCCCGATAGGTAATTGCCCGCCGGCAACAGCGCCACTCCGCCCCCGGCCTTCGCGCAGTCCTCGATCGCCCGCTGGATCGCCGCCCCGTCGTTCGTCTTCCCGTCGCCGGTCGCCCCGTACTCCCGTACATTGCAAACGCCATCCCGCGGCGCCCCCGCCCCCGCCAGCCCAGCCCACAGCATGATTCCTACCAGTCCCAGTCGCATCGCCACAAGTCTATCGGACCCAGTCGCTCCGTCCCGTTCAACACGGTCAAGCGCAATTGGCTCGGGTCGAAGGCCCAGGACTCACATGGGCACCGTCAGTCTGAAGTACAGTACGAATATGTTCGAGCGCTATACCGAGAACGCCCGGCGAGCCATATTCTTCGCCCGCTATGAAGCTAGCCATCTCGATAGTGCCATTATTGAACCCGAACATCTGTTGCTCGCCCTACTGCGCGAATCTACGGGGCTCACCTATCGATTACTGCGGTCCTCACCCGCACTCGCCGATGAGATCCGCAGTGACATCGAAGCGCACATCACGACTGTCGAAAAGACCTCCAGTTCCGTCGATCTCCCTCTTGGCCAGACATGCAAACGCGTTCTCGCCCTTGCCTCGGAGGAAGCCGAAAAACTCATAAGCGCCCACATCCACTCTGAACATCTACTCCTCGGAATCCTACGCGAAGAAACATCCTTCGCCGCTGGATTGTTGCGTGAACACGGTCTCACCCTGGACTTCGTCCGGGAGAAAGCGAAAAATTCGGGAGACTCGGCTGGCTGAGCGGGAAGCGTCCGCCAGTGCGTGGACGATAGAACGGCAGCATGTGGGGAAAGGAACAACCCTCTTCGCCATCAATGCAAATGAAAACCAGGGGAGCCAAATTGACGAACCCGCCAACAGGTTCGAGACGATTTGGACGCGGATCGATGGACTCAACAAGGAGCTGAACCGCGCCATTGCCAATCATGAGTTCGAGAAAGCCAGATCCTACTTGGAAGAAGCCCGCAATCAGCGCACGGACTGCGCCAGTTGCAGAAGCAATTCGGTTTCGAAGAACCTCCGCGGCCCATCCCATTCCTCTGCATCGAGGTTAACGCGAACGACCGTCTCTCGGAGATTCAAGAACGCTGTGATGGTTAGATTGCCCTGGGTGTTGCCGCGGTCTGGCTTCTGAACCCCGCCTCGAAACGCTATCTAACGCCGAATGCAAGGGCGACGTCCTCCGCACCGCCGGTCCGTCGCTGGAGATGGACCTGAAAGAGATTTTCGACTAAGCGCGACCAGCGGTCCGTTTGCCGATGGAACGCGGGCAATCCGGAAAATCCCCTCCGTAAAATAATGAGAAACTCTTCACTCCCCGCAGACATCCCATAACTGGGCTGCCCGTCAAAGCCGCCGTCAGGAGAGGCTTTGAAAACTTCCGAGATCGTGAAAGCTTGGGGAATGATCCTCAAGGGCCAACAGCCGTCGCTGTCCATTGAAATCACCAAGGAATGCCCGCTGCGCTGCCCGGGCTGTTACGCCTATGACGACGGTCACCTCGGCGGCGGCGCCACCCTCCGCAGCCTCACCGACCGCAAGGGCCAGGCCCTCATCGATGGTGTCCTCGAAGTCGTCGACCGCCTCAAACCCCTCCACCTCTCTCTCGTCGGCGGCGACCCCCTCGTCCGTTACCGCGAAGTTGAAGCCATGGTCCCCCTCCTCCTCCAGCGCGGCGTCCACGTCCAACTCGTCACCAGCGCCTTCCGCGCCATGTCCCCCGAATGGGCCAGCCTCGACCATTTCACCATCGTCGTCTCCATCGATGGCCTCCAGCCCGATCACGACGTCCGCCGCGCCCCCGCCACCTACGAGCGGATCCTCAAAAACATCGAAGGCCAGCACATCACCATCCACTCCACCATCACCGGCCAGATGATGAAGCAGCCCCGCTACCTCGAACGTTTTCTCGATTTCTGGACTCCGCGCCCCGAAATCCGCAAAGTCTGGTTCAGCATCTTCACGCCCCAAGTGGGCGACGTCCTGCCCGAAATCCTTACCCCCGCCGAGCGCCGCCAGGCCATCACCGAACTCCTCGATCTCCGCCAGCGCTACCCGAAACTGGACATGCCCAAAGGCATGATCGAACAGTTCGCCACGCCGCCCCACAGCCCCCAGGACTGCGTCTTCGCCCGCACCACCCAGGTCCTCTCCGCCGACATGACCACCAAGGTCACCCCATGCCAGTACGGTGGCAACCCCGACTGCGGCTCCTGCGGCTGCATCGCCTCAATGGGCCTCGCCGCCGTCGCCGCCCACAAACTCGGCGGCGTTATCCCGGTCGGCGCCATCTTCCGCGGCTCCATCGCCATCGGGGAACAGTGGCGGCAGCTAACAGCCCCGCCCCCGCCCCGCCCGGTCGATTCCCCCCTGAAAGTGCTCCCATAGCCGCTTCACCCCTGTTTTCCGCGCTTCGCCTCACAGTCTTTGCCTCCATCCGCGCTTCGCCCCACACTGTGGTGTGCGCACCCTCGCCCTTCTCTCTCTATTCGCCGCCAGCCTCCTGTCCCAGGCCCTCAGCTCCCTCAACGGAACCGTCACCGATCCCTCCGGCGCCCTTGTGCCCAACGCCTCCGTGGAACTGGCCAACCTCGACACCAGCGCCAGGCGCACCACCACCACCAACGCCTCCGGCCTATACTCTTTTCCCCAACTCCAGCCCGGTCGCTACTCGCTCACTATTAAAGCCCAGGGCTTCTCCGCCCGCAATTTCAACGAACTCGTCCTCGCCGTCGCCACACCCACCACCCAAAACGTCCTACTTGAAGTCGGCGCCCTCACCGAAGTCGTCTCCGTCGAAGCCGCCGCCGCGCAGGTCAATGTCCAGGACGCCTCCATCGGCAACAACTTCGGCCAGAAAGCCATCCTCGAACTCCCCATGGAAGGCCGCAATATCATCGGCCTCCTCGCCCTCCAGCCCGGCGTCACCTACTACGGCGAAAACGGCAACAGCTACCGCTCCGGAAACGTCAACGGCGGCAAGGCCGATCAGGCTAATATCACCCTCGATGGCGTCGACGTCAACGACCAACAGGACCGCACCTCTTTCACCGCCGCCATCCGCCTCCCGCTCGATACCGTCCAGGAATTCCGCATTATGACCACCGGCGTCTCCGCCGACTTCGGTCGCTCCTCCGGCGCCCAGATCACACTCGCCTCCCGCAGTGGCACCAATCAACTCCACGGCTCCGCCTACTGGTTCCTCCGCAACAAGGCCACCAACGCCAACAGCTTCTTCAACAATCAAAACGGAATCCCCCTCGCCAAGCTCAACCGCAACATCTACGGCGGCACCATTGGCGGTCCAATCCAGAAGAACCGCCTCTTCTACTTCGGCAACTTCGAGGGCCGCCAGGATCGCCGCGAAGACAGCATCCTCCGCACCGTTCCCACCGAAAGCCTCCGCCGCGGCGAAGTGCGCTACCTCCGTGCCGATCGCTCCGTTGGCTCCCTCTCCCCCGCCGACCTCAAAACCCGGATCGATCCGCTCGGCATCGGCGCCTCCACGGCCGCGCTCAGCATGCTCGCCTCCTACCCCCTCCCCAATGACTTCTCCACCGGCGATGGCCTCAACACCGCCGGCTTCCGTTTCAACGCTCCCATCCGCCTCCACTGGAAGTCCTACATGTCGCGGCTCGATTACACCCTCGACAAGAACTCCAATCACACCCTCTTCGTTCGCGGCCAACTGCAAGACGACAACGACATCACCGCCCCCCAGTTCCCCGGCCTCTCCCCGAACAACACCAACCTGAACGGCAGCCGCGCCCTCGGCATCGGTCTCAACTCCGTTCTCTCCCCCACAAAGATCAACAACTTTCGCTTCGGACTCACCCGCGCCAGCCTGGAAAGTACCGGCGTCCTCCTCGCTCCCTTCGTGGGTATCCGCGGCATCACAGACCGCTTCGGCACCGCGCGCCCCATCATCCGCAAAACCCCGGTCATCACTTTCTCCGATGACTTCACCTGGATCCGCTCCAAACACGAAGTAAAACTCGGTGGCATCGTTCGCACCATCCGCAATAGCCGCGTCAACTACGCTCGCTCCTTCAACGACGCAGGCATCAACTCCAGTTGGATGGTCAACACTGGCGCCGATATCAACGCCCCCGTCACCGATCTCGCCACCACCTTCCGCACCTCCTTCCGCGATGCCGCCCTCGCCGTCCTCGGCCCCGTCACCCAGGTCAACGCCTATTACAACTACGACAAGGCCGGCAAACCTCTGCCCCCCGGCGCCGGCGTCGCCCGCAACTTCAATAATGATGAGTACGAACTGTATGCGCAGGACACCTGGAAGGTCACCCGCAATCTAACCGCCACCGTCGGCCTGCGTTGGTCCCTGATGCCTCCTATTCACGAAGGCAACGGCCTCCAAACCAGCACCCGTGTCCCGCTCAGTGACTTCTTCGCCCAACGCGGCGCCCTCGCTGGCAACGGCCAACCGCAGTCCCAGGTCGCGCCTGTTGAATACCTCCTCCGCGAAAACGGCGGTCGCGATCTCTACACCTTCAACAAAAACAACTTCGCCCCTCGCGCCTCCCTTGCCTACTCGCCCCAGGCCTCCGGCGGCCTCGCCAGGAAGCTCTTCGGTGCCCCCGGCCGCTCCGTCATCCGCGCCGGCTGGGGTATGTACTATGACCTCTTCGGCAGCGGCCTCATCACCACCTTCGACGCTGTCGCCCTCGGCCTCGCCACGAACCTCACCAATCCCTCTGGCACCCAGACCCTCTCCTCCGCCCCCCGCTACGCCGGTTTCAATGCCGTTCCCGCCCAACTCACACTCCCCGCTCCCCCCGCCGGCTTCCCCCAGGTCGCGCCGAATATCCAGGACATCACCACCGCTGTTGATGACCGAATCCGCGCTCCCTACTCCATGAACTTCAATCTCTCCCTCGGCCGCGAGTTCGATAAGGGTTGGTTCATCGAAACCTCCTACGTCGGCCGCGAGTCGCGCCGGTCGCTCATCTATGAGGACATCGCCCAACCCACCAACCTCCGCGATCCCGCCAGCGGCGTCACCTATTTTGAAGCCGCCAGTCAGCTAATGCGCCTCTCCCGCGCCCGCACGCCCGCCGCCAGCGTGCCCAACATCCCGTACTGGGAAAACCTCTTCCCCGGCGCCGCCAGCGCCACCCTCTCCGCTACACAGCGCATCTATCAGGTCTTCGACGCCAATGGCCCCGATACCACCAACGCCCTCTACACCGTCGACGTCAACTGCCGCCCGTCCTGCTCGAAGTTCGGCAAATTCGCTTTCTATAACGAACAGTACAGCTTCCTCCGCGCCCTCCGTAGCGTCGGCTTCGGCAGCTATCACGGTTTCCAGATGACCGTCCGGAAGCGCTTCTCGAATGGGGACCAGGTCCACTTTAACTACACCCTCTCCAAGTCCATCGACCTCGGTTCCCGCCCCGAATCCTCCACCGCCTCCAACGGCACCATCATCAACGCCTGGAATCGGTCCCAGTTCCGTGGCGTGTCGGATTTTGATGCGCGCCACCAATTCAACGCCAACCTCGTCTATGGCCTCCCTTTCGGCAAAGGCAAGACCTTCTTCGCAGAAGGGAAACTCGTGAACCAGATCTTCGGCGGCTGGCAACTCGGCGCCCTCTACCGCCACCAGTCCGGTCTGCCCATCTCCATCAGCCCAGGCCGTAACTACCCCACAAACTGGAACGCCGTTGGCTATCTCACCCCCACCGGCATCCCCTTCGCCGATGGCACCAACAAGAACGCCCAGGCCCCCGTCGCCGGCGGCGCCTCCGGCCCCAACATCTTCCAGGATCCTCGCGCCGCCCTCGCCTCCTGGGACTTCACCCTCCCCGGCCAAACCGGCAGCCGCAATACCGTCCGCGGCGATGGCAACTTCAACATCGACATGAACCTCTCAAAAGCGTTCACTATGCCCTGGAGCGAAGCGCACAGCATGCAGTTCCGCTGGGATGTCTTCAACGTCACCAACTCCACCCGCTTCGACCCGTTCTTCACCAGCCTCAGCTTCGGCGCCACCGGCTCCTTCGGTAAATACACCGACACCTTCACGCTCCCCCGCGTCATGCAATTCTCGATCCGCTATAGCTTCTAAGCTTGCAGCAACACCACCGCTTCGAGTAGCCTTGTCAGTAATGATAAAGCATTCTCGTGGTGGCGATGACGGGGTTCAGTAGCGCTCCAGCTCACTTCTGGGCGGCGGTCGCGCTCTTGTTCTTCTTCGCGCGGGACCTCCGGGTCCTTCGTTCGGCCAGCCCTTGGGTGGTCTCATTGCGAGCCATCTTCTGGTTGGCACTCGGTGTCGCCGCCGGCCTTTTTGCCGAGCAAGCCTCCCGGCAGAACCTGTTTGGCCTCCTCGCCTACGCTCCCTACTTCTGGGTCGCTGCCGCCATCCATCTTCTGCTGGCCCTCACTCGCCTCTCCTGGCTTCCATCCCCCGCCGAGCTCATCGCCCTTACCCTCGCCGCCTGGTTCGCTCTCCAACGGGTCAATCTCCCCGGTGCCGCCATTGGCGCCGCTCTCGGCGCCACTCTCGCACTCCCCAGCCTCTTCACGTTTTGGAAGGGGCGCCGGGATCCTCGGCCCCTGAGCGTGGCCCTTCTCACACATCTCTTAATCCTGTTCTTCGCCCCCTTCTGGCCCCAGGAGGCGCCGGCCGCCTCGGCGGGCCCCGCTCCGCTCTCCTGGACCGAAACCCTGATCCCTCTCGCCCTCACAGCGGCACTCACCGCCGCCAGCTTCGCCTGGCACCACTCCCGCGGTACCCCCTATCCCAGACGCCAATCATGAAAATCATCGAAGACCTCCTCTATCTCATCTCCAACGCCTTTCTCTTCCCCACTCTTCTCGGTACCCTCATCGCCTTCGGCTACGCTACCTATCTCCTGGGGCAGTTCCTCGCCGAACTGAACGAAAGGCGAACCATCAACCTGGCACGCCGGCGCTTCTACGAAACAGACCCCACGCCAGCCTCCTTCGCCCAGCAAAAATGGTCGGGCTACCTCGCGCGCTACGCCGACGCCCGCACCAGGTTCGCCCATTTTCCCGCCATGATCGACAAGGAAGTCGCCGACATCGATCACGAAATGCACCATCGCGTCGAACGTCTCGGCATTCTCAGCAAAGTAGGCCCCATGCTCGGCCTGATCGGAACGCTCATTCCCCTCCAACCCGCCCTCGCCGGCCTCGCCCGCGGGGACATGCAGGCCATGGGCGCCAATCTCCAAATCGGCTTCACCACTACCGTCGTCGGCCTCCTCGTCGGCGGCGCCTGCTACGCCATCAGCATCTTCCGCCGCGAATGGTACCAGCAGGACATCACCGACATCGAGTTTCTACAAGACATATGGAGAGAGGACAGCAATGCGTCGAATCCTGCCTAAGCGCGAGAACTTCCGTTCCAAAATGCGCCGCCGCTCCGCCAACGGCGAAAACGACCCTCTCATGGGCCTCATCAACCTCTTCGACGCCTCCATGGTCCTCGTCGTCGCCATGCTCGTCGCCCTCGTCGGCAAGGGCAGTCTCGCCGAAGTCGCCGCCCGCCTCTCCACCGATGACGTCACCATCGTCACCAACCCCGGCAAAAGCAACATGGAAATGCTCATCAAGCGCGGGAAAAAGATCGAAAAACTAAAGGCCTCCGGAGAACAGGGCCGCGGCGCCGGTGAACGCCTCGGCACCGCCTTCCGCCTGCCCTCCGGCGAGGTCATCTACGTCCCCGAAACCAAATAGCACTTGTCGATAATGCGATATCGAGTTATCATCACCAACAACGCCATGTGATGATAACGTCGTGTCGTTATCGACAAGTGCTATGCGACTAAAACTATTCCTCGCCGCCTCCCTCCTCGCCTCCGCCGGCGCTGCTTGGTACCTTCTCTCCCGCCCTGCCATCGCCTTCGTCGGCTTCACCGATCAACTCTCCATCCTCGCCGGCAAAGCCTCCGCCCGCGCCGCCATTCCCATTGCCGAAATAGGTCGCGAAACGCTCGAAAATGGTGCTAAAACACCCAACTTCGGTGCATATAAAGTCGTCTTTCTGAACGGTCTGCGCGCCGAACCGTACCCCGAACAGGTCCGCAACGCCGTCCAGACCGCCGTCAACAAAGGCACGAAAGTCATTGTCCTTCCCCCCCGCCAAGCCAAAATAATGGCCCTCGGCAACGCCGATTTCGAAGGGGCCGACGCCAATGTCGCCGGCTACTTCAGCAACGGCGGCGTGGAGAACTGGGCCCGCCTTCTCCGCTTCGTATCAACTACTTACAACGGAGCCAAGCTCCCCATCGACCCCCCCGTCGAAACCCCCGACGACGGATTCTATCACCCCGATTCCGAAGACATCTTCACGTCCGTCGAAGCCTACTCCGCCTTCCTCAACAAAACAGGCAAAGCCAAGGCCGGCGCGCCCAAAGTTGTCCTCGACTTTTCCCAGGGCTGGAAAACAGGCATCACCCAAGGTACCGACGGCCTCATTCGCGCCTATGAAAAGCGCGGCTGGGTCGTCTATCCGCTCTTCGGCCAGAAACACGCCGAATACCTCCCGGCCATCCAGCCCGATCTCATTGTCAACCGCGCCCACGGCCGCTTCTTCCAAGGCGATCGCGGCGTCAAACTCCTCAATACCGTCGTCCAGGCCCCAGTTATCCGCGGCCTCACTCTGACTTTCGAACAAAAGACCATCGAGGACTATCAACAATCCACCGCCGGCATCCGCGGCCCCGGTCTCTCCATCGGCACCATCGTCTCCGAACTCGATGGCACCATCGAACCGACCCTCGTCGAAGGCCTGCGCAAGGACGCAAACGGCCGCAAAATCGAGGTTCCGCTCGAAGAACGCATTCAACGCCTCATCGATCGCTCCGACCGCTGGGTCAAACTCCGCCGCACCGCCAATAAAGACAAACGCATCGCCGTCGTCTACTTCGCCGCCCAGGGCAAGGGCGAATTCACCGCCGCCGGCCTCAATGTCCCCCGCTCCCTCGTCAAATTCCTCAACGGCATGAAACACGCCGGCTACACCGTCGACAACATTCCCGCCGATGGCGAAGCCCTCTTCCGCCTCCTGAACGAACGCGAATCCAAAACCACACCCATCCCCGCCGCCTCCTACGCCAAGTGGTTTGCCTCCCTTCCGGAAAAAATGAAGTCCCAGCTCACCGAAGCCTACGGCCCCCCGCCCGAAACGCTCTCCGTCCCCACCCTCACCTTCGGCAACGTGACTCTTGTTCCCCAACCCGCCCGCGGCGCCAATATGGACTCCAAACTCGCGCACAGCGACAAAGTCCCGCCGCCCCATGAATACCTCGCCACCTACTTCTGGCTGCAGGACGGTCTGAAGGCCGACGCTCTGGTCCACTACGGAACCCACGGCACCTACGAGTTCCTCCCCGGCCGCCCCGTCGGCCAACTCGATGACGACTACTCTGACCGCACTGTCGCCGCCCTCCCCAATGTCTATGTCTACACCATGGACAACGTCGGCGAAGCACTGATGGCCAAGCGCCGTGGCAACGCCGTCATGGTCTCCCACCAGACGCCGCCCATTGAGCCCGCCCAACTCTCCGAATCCGACGCCGAGGTCCGCGAACTCTACCGCCTCACCCAGCAGTTCACCGCCCAGGATGAGGGCGCACTCAAACAGCAGATGCGCGCCAAAGTCAGGGAGCTCGCCGTTCGCCGAAAGCTTGATCAGGACCTCCGCCTGGATTGGAAAGCCGCCGAACCCACCAACGAACAGATCGCACAACTCGACCGGTATCTCGACGATCTCGACGAAGCCAAGATCCCCATCGGCCTCCACGTCCACTCCACCGCCTACGGGGCCAAAGAACTGGGCCTGACCGTTACCGAAATCCTCGGTAAACCGTTCGTCGAACGCGCCGCCGGTCGCGGCAAGCTGGAAGGCGAAGCCTACCGCGCCGCCAAAATCAAGGCCGCCGAAACCATCCGCTCCCGCTGGAACCAGCCCACCCTCCGTCCCGCCGTGCTCGTCAAACCCGCCCCGGAAAAGGTCTATGCCGTTGCCAGCGCCTCCATGGCCGCCGGCAAGAAACACCCCGGCACACACGGCCCCGCTTCCCCCGCCGGCGAAGTCATGATGCGCCCGCAGCCAAATACGGAACTCGCTCGCCGCCCCACCGATGGCGCCCTCGACGCTGACTTCGCTCGCCTCGTCACCCTGAAAGCCGCCTTCGCCGAAACCGCCAACGAGATCCCCGCCACCCTGCGCGCCCTCGATGGCAAGTACATCCAGCCCGGCGGCGGAGGTGATCCCGTTCGCTCTCCCCAAGCCCTCCCCACCGGGCGCAATCTCTACGGCGTCAACCCCCGCGAAATCCCCACCAAAGCCGCCTGGGAACTCGGCATCAAACTCGCCAATGACCTCATTGGCCTTGAACAGAAACGCCTCGGCCGCCTCCCGAAGAAGGTCGGCTTCAACCTCTGGCCCACCGAACTCATTCGCCAATACGGTACCGATCTCGCCAGCATCTTCTGGCTCCTCGGCGTTCGGCCCGTCTGGGATCAACGCGGTATCGTCGTCGATCTCGAACTCATCCCCGCCGCCGAACTCAAGCGTCCCCGCATCGACGTTCTCATCATGGCCGCCGGCCAGTTCCGCGACTCCTTCCCCGATCGCATGGAGCTCATCGACCAAGCCGTCCGCCTGGCCGCCACCGCCCGCGACGCCGAAAACTACGTCGCCGCCAACGCCGCCGCGCTCGAAACCGAACTCAAGCAACAAGGCCTCAGCGCGGCCGACGCCAAACAGTTCTCGCTCGCCCGCGTCTTCTCCAACGGCGTCGGCGGCTATGGCTCCGGCATCACCGGCGGCGTCATGAAGTCCGGCGCCTACACCGACACCAAAGAGCTCACCGAGGCCTACGTCGAGCGCATGGGTGCCGTCTACACCGCCGGTGCCGAGTGGGGCAAAAAGGTCCCGAAACTCTACGAATCCGCCCTCAAAAACACCGAAGCCATCTCCATCTCCAACTCCTCCAACACCATTTCCGCCCTCACCCTTGACCACTACTTCGAATTCGCCGGCGGCATGGCCATGGCCCTTCGCGATAAACACGGCCAGTCCGCCGGCACCTACATCGCCGATACCCGCGACGCCGAAAAAACGCGCACCATAACCGTCGAAGAGGCGTTGGCGCAGGACTTCCGCGCCAAAATGTGGAACCCCAAATGGATCGAAGGCATGAAGGCCCAGGACTTCGCCGGCGCCTCCGAGGTCTCCACCCTCACCCAGAACCTCTACGGCTGGCAGACCACTCGCCCCGAAACCATCAAGGACTACTTCTGGCAGGAGACCTACAAGATCTACGTCGACGATCCCAAAATGCGCCAGTGGTTCGACGAAAAGAACGCCTTCGCTTTCCAGAACATGACCGCCGCCATGCTTGAAGCCATTCGTAAAGGCTACTGGAAGGCCGATGCCGCCACCCGCCAAAACCTCTCTACCCTGTACGCGGCCTCCGTCACCCGCCGCGGCGCCTCCGGCAGTGAACGCACCGCCGGCAACGCCGGACTGCAAAAGTTCGTCGCCGATAACCTGAACGCCCCTGGCAATGTCCAGGGCCAACTCCTGTCCCAGTTCCAGCAGGCCGCTAAGGCCCCTGCCGTTGTGACCGGCCAAAAGCTCGTCGTCCAGAAGGACTCCCCGCTCGCCGCCGTCACCCCCCGCAATTCGCTGTACGCCATGGCCGGCCTCGCTGCCGTTGCCGCCCTCTTCTGGTTCGGCATCCGCCGCAAGAAAGCCTAAGGAATCCTATGTCTCGTTCGCTACTGCTCCTCCTGCTCGCCGCCGCAACGCTGGCCGCGCAGTCCATCTCCTCCTCCCTCACCGGCTCGGTCCTCGACCCCTCCGGCGCCTCCATCGGCGGCGCCACCGTCACGCTCCGGGACCTCGACCGCCAAACCACCCTCAGTTCCGTTTCCACCGAAGCCGGTGTCTTCCGCGTCAACGGCATCCGCCCCGGCGCCTACGAACTCCTCATCGAAAAGCCTGGCTTCCAGCGGTACCGCGTCGACCGCCTCGCCTTCATCGGCAACGTGGAAATGAATCACCTTGCCCGCCTCGCCGTTGGTACCCAGGCCGATCAGGTCACTGTCGTCGCCGAAGGTTCCCTCATCGAAACCGCCGCCGTTAATGGCGTTCGCGGTGGCACCTTCACCTCCTCGGAATCCAATGACCTTCCCCTCATCGGCGGCGGCAACGGCCGCAACTTCCGCATTCTCAGTTTTCAGCTCCCCGGTGTCGCCAGCCAGGGCTCGGCCCACGCCCCCTTCAACGTCAATGGCACCCGTGCCCACGGCACCATGAACATCATGGTCGATGGCGCTGAGTTCATTGATTTCAACTACGGCCGCCTCCTCGCTCAGGGCCTCACCGAACAGCCCGTTTCCATGGAAACCGTCGAAGGCTACGAAATGCAGACCGGCAACTTCAAAGCCGAGTTCGGCCGCGCCTCCGGCAGCGTCTCCAATCTCGTCACCAAACGCGGCACCAACGAACTCCACGGCTCCCTCTACACCTTCTGGCAGAACGGTGCCATGAATGCTCGCAACGCCACCCTTCTCGAACGGCCCCCCTATATCAGCTACACCCCCGGCTTCACCCTCGGCGGTCCCATCCGCCGTAACCGGACGTTCTTCTTCCTCGGTGGCGAAATCACCGGTCGCGACGTCGGCTCCGCCTCCAGCGTTATCCAGACCCTCACCAACGACCAAAAGGCCAACGCCGTTCCCTGGGTCCGCCCTATCGCCAATCTCTTTCCCGAACCCAACCTCGGGACCAATCTCAACAGCGCCTCCGTTCCCGGTCCCCGCACCATGCGCTCCTGGATCGCCAAGTTCGATCACGTTCTCACCGACAACCACCGCCTCGGCCTCAAATACAACTACTCCAAGCAACAAGGCAACACCTTTGGCCGCGTCCCCGCCCTCAATTTCAGCAGCGCCAACGGCAACCAGATGTACGTCGTCAATCTCGACAGCTCCTTCGGCCCCCGCGCCCTCAACCAGGTCAAGGCCAGCTATGTCCACTACGACAACGCTGTCCGCCCCGGCAACGTCCTCCTCGGCGATCCCAATGTCAACGGCATCCTCGGCGGCGTCACCATCACCGGCCTGCAAAACCTCTGGAGCGTCTTCCGCTGGCCCCGTGAAACCACCACCCACAACTACAACATCTCCGACGACTTCACCTTCTCCACCGGCCGCCACATCCTGAAAGCCGGCGGCATCCACCGCCGCCTTCAATCCAACACCGTCAACGACCAAAACTTCAACGGCTGGATGATCTTCACCTCCGTCAACGACTTCCTGAACGGCAACCCCGTCAACTACCAGCGCGCCTTCGGCGTCACCCGCACCGACCAGCGCGGCAACGAATTCGGCTTCTACTTCCAGGACGACTGGCGCTTCTCCCCCAACCTCACTCTCAATCTCGGTGTGCGCTACGAAACCTACGCCCCCTACCGCGAGAAATTCCAACGCATCCCCACACCCCACTCGAGCGATCTCAACAACATCATGCCCCGCCTCGGCTTCGCCTATAACGTCAAAGGCCAGTCCAAAACCGTCGTCCGTGGCGGCTTCGGCATGTTCTACAACGCACTCTTCCTCGACATCATCGGCCAAACACGCTTCAATCCCCCGCTCGTCTCCACGTTCTCAAACGCTTTCCCCTTCCGCCCCGGCCTGCGCAACGTCAATCGCCCGGACTTCCTCGGCAACGCTGTCCTCTCCAGCAATGTAACCCGCATCGACCCCAATCTCGTTAACCCCTATGGCCTGAACTGGAACCTCACCGTGGAACGCCAGATGTTCCATCCGTCCTCGCTCCTCAGCGTCGCCTACGTCGGCAGCAAGGGTAACTCCCTCGCCCGGAACCGCCGCCCCAACGGCGGCGACAACCTTGCTCAGAACCTCCGGCCGGACCGCTCCGTGGGCATCGTTAACTACTTCGACAGCAGCTCCAACTCCAACTACCACAGCTTCCAGGCCTCCTACCGCGCCATCCTCGCCCGCCGCGTCACCATGCGCGCCAGCTACACCTTCAGCAAAGCTATTGATGACGTCTCCGACGCCACCGGCATCTTCCCTGTCGACGAACGCAATCTGCGCCTCGATCGTGGCCGTTCCGATTTCGATCAGCCCCACCTCCTCACCGCCTCGGCCATCTATACCCTGCCCTTCTTCGCCAAGAGCGCCCTCCTCGGCGGCTGGCAGGTGAGCGGCACCATGATCCGCCGCACCGCTCTGCCCTTCAGCATTCTCTCCAATACCAACAATTTCAACGGCTCTCTCATCAACCGCGTCAACGACATCCCCGGCACCATTCTCCGCGGCGCCCAAGCGAACTCCTTCCTCCGCCTCGCGCCCGGAACCGCCTTCGCCTCCCTCCAACCGGCTGCCGGTGCTACCGGTACGCTGGGCCGCAACACCGAGCGCGGTGACAACTTCCAGGACGTAAGCCTCTCGCTCCAGAAGAGCTTCCGCATCACCGAAGGCATCCGCGCCGAATTCCGCATGGAAGCCTCCAACGCTCTCAACGTCGTCAACTACTCCGCGCCCATCAATAACGTCGCCAACGCCAACTTCGGCCGCTCCCTGAACGCCCAGGATCCGCGTCAGGTCCAGTTCGCCCTGCGGCTCGTCTTTTAAAGCGCGCAACGGACTCGCTTAGCCCCAGGCGCGGCTATATGATAGACCCCATATGCCGCGCCTGTTTTTTTCCTCCTCCTCGCCGCGCCCCTCTTCGCCCAGCTCAGCTCCGGCACGCTCACCGGCCTCGTCTCCGACCCCCAGGACGCCCGCGTCCCCGGTGTCATCCTCAAACTCACCAACGAAGACACCGGCCTCGTCAACGCCGCCACCAGCAATGAGCAAGGCGAATATACTTTCTCGCTCCTCCCCTCCGGCCGCTACAAAATCACCGCCGAAAAGCCCGGCTTCTCCACCCTCAACCGCACCGGCATCACCGTTGAACTCGGCCGCGTCGTCCGCGTCGATCTAACCATCACCGTCGGCCAGGTCTCCGAATCCGTCCAGGTCACCGGCGCCGCCCCCCTCCTCGATTCCGAAAACGCCACCATGGGCCAGTTCATCGAAAACAAGACCATCGTCGACATGCCACTCAACGGTCGTCGCGTCGGCGAACTCCTCGGCATGATGGGCGCCAGCGTCTACATCACCGGCGACGTCATCCGCCCCCGGGTATCCATCTCCGGCGGCCGCGCCGATCAGCAGCAGTGGCTCCTCGATGGCGTCAACGCCTCCAACATCGCCCTCGAAGTCCCGCAGGCTCTCTTCAATCCCCCCGTCGAAGCCGTCCAGGAAATCAAAGTCCACCAAAGTGTCTACGCTGCCGAACTCGGCAATACCTCCGGCGGCGCTGTCACCATGACCACCCGCTCCGGCACCAATCAGTTTCACGGCGTTGCCTATGAGTACTTCCGCAACGAAAAACTCGACGCCCGCAACTTCTTCGCCGCTTCCCGCGCCCCGCTTCGCTGGAACATGTACGGCGGCGCCCTCGGCGGCCCTGTCATCAAGAACAAAACCTTCTTCTTCTCCCACGTCGAGTTCCAGCGTCAACGCATCGGCGTCACTCGCAACTTGACCGTCCCCACCGCCGCCGAACGCATCGGCAACTTCGCCGGCACCACCAACGCCGCCGGCGCCCGCACCGGCGTCTTCGACCCCGCCACCGGCCGGCCCAACCCCGCCAACCCCGCCCAGGTTCTCCGCGATGCCTTCCCCGGCAACATCATCCCCGCCTCCCGCATCGATCCCGTTGGCCTCAAAATGGCGGAGCTGCAGCCTCTCCCCAATCGCCCACCCTCCAATCTAGCCGGCGCCAACAACTTCATCGCCAACAACTCCAACGCCCTCAACATCACCACCTGGACCAGCAAAGTCGATCACGTCCTCAGCGAAAGGGACCGCCTCAGCGTCCGCTACGTTCTCCACGATTTCCCCACCTACAACGGAACCGTCTTCCCCATCGCCGCCGCCGACCCGAACGGCAACAGATCCGACCGCCGCGCCCACAGCCTCCTCTTCAACCACCTCCACAACTTCACCCCCACCCTCGTCAACGATGTCCGCTTCAACTGGCAGCCCCGCTTCTTCATCAACCCTTCCTACGGCCTCGATGAAGGCTGGCCCGCCAAGCTCGGCCTCCGCGGCGTTTCCGAGCGTGCCATGCCGCGTGTCAACCCCGCCAACTACACCTCCACCGGCTCCGCCAGCCAGGAACGCGTTCAAACCCCCATCCGCGACTCCCACCTCGTCGACAGCCTCAGCTGGTTCCACGGCAAACACGCCTTCAAGTTCGGTGGCGAAGGCCGCTTCGGCCGCAACGCCGAACAGTTCAACCCCTCCATCTCCGGCGCCTTCAACTTCAACGTCCAACCCACCGCCGCCTTCCCGGGCGCCGCCAACACCGGCAACTCCATTGCCAGCATGCTCGTTGGCTTCCCCCTCAGCGCTAGTGTCCGCCAGGTCGATTTCATCGATCGCCGCACCCAATACTACGGCGGCTTTCTCCAGGACGATTGGAAAGTCTCCGCCAATCTCACTCTCAACCTTGGCCTCCGCTGGGAAGCCCACATGCCCCGCACCGATGCCAGCAATCGCCAGAACGGCTTCGACCGCACTGCCATCAACCCCATCTCCGGCACCCCTGGTGTCATCACCTTCGCCGGCAAAGATGGCTACGCCGCCCACACCTACGATCCCGATTTCAACAACTGGGGCCCCCGCTTCGGCTTCGCCTGGAAACCGCTCAAGCAGGATCGCACCGTCCTCCGCGGCGGCTATGGCATCTTCTACGGCCCGCCCCTCCCTGGCTCCAACAACGCCAGCGCCGGCTATGAAAATAGCGGCGATTTCCAGTCGCCCGATAACGGCGTCACCGCACCCTTTCTACTTCGCAACGGCCTGCCCAACTACGCCCGTACCGAACTCAACGCGGGCTTCGGCGCTGTCCGTGTCGGCCAGCCGATCCGCTTCGCGCCGGAGTTCCACGACCGCAATCGTAGCCTCGGCTACACCCAGCAGTTCAACCTGAACATCCAGCAGACCATCGGCAAAAACACTGTCCTCGAAACCGCCTACATCGGCACCCTCGGCCACAAGCTCAACGGTCCCAATGTCAATGTCAACCAGGTCCTGCCCGGCCAGATGGCCGCCGGCAACGCCCAGATCCGCCGGCCCTTCCCCCAGTTCGGCAACGTCACCCTCATTACGCCCATGTGGGGCAACTCCAGCTACCACGCCCTTAACGTGAAGATCGAGAAGCGCTTCTCCGCCGGCCTCAACTTCCTGGCCAATTACACTTGGTCCAAATTCATGGACGATGTCCCTGCCGCCCAGGAAGCCGGCGCCGTCGCCGGAGGCATGCAGAACTACTACGACCGCGGAGCCGAAAAAGCGCTCGCCGGCAACGACATTCGCCACCGGCTCACCTTCAGCTCGGTGTACGAACTCCCTTGGGGCCGCGGCCGGAAGTGGCTCAGCGACGGCCTCGGCGCCACGATGCTCGGCGGCTGGAACCTCGGCACCATCATGACGCTCCAAGCCGGCAGCCCCGTCGGCCTCATCACCCAGGCCAACACCACCAACGCCTTCGCCTCTGGCAGCCAGCGCGTCAACCTGCTGCGCGACCCGTCTCTGCCGGCCGGCGATCGCACCGTCGCCCGCTGGTTCGATACCACCGCCGCCGTCGCCCCGCCCCAGTTCACCTTCGGCACCGCCGGCCGCGCCAACCTCACCGGCCCCGGCCTCGCCGTTTTCAACTTTTCGCTCTTGAAGAACTTCGCCTTTACCGACCGCTGGAACCTCCAGTTCCGCGCCGAGGCTTTCAACGCCTTCAACCGCGCCAACTTCCAGGAACCCGGCCGCGCCCTCGGCGGCGCCGGCTTCGGCGTCATCAGCGTCGCCGATGCGCCCCGCAACGTCCAACTCGGCCTGAAGCTTACGTTCTGAGAAACCCAGCTACGCCTACCGTCTTCGGCCCTTCACCACATCCCGGCGGCTCCCGGCCACCCATGCCGCGGGCAGCTCAAACGGCCCGCGTTCGTCATCATCAGACCTCGCCTCTCCTGCCGACGGAGTGCCCGGCCCACGCCCATTGATACCGCGGCGAAATCGCCGTCAGTGGCTAGTGGTTGCCTACAACTAAAATCCCTCAGGACAACCCCGTGAAACCTCACCATCTTCGGCTGAACTACCCATGCATCGGCCAGCAACTCCCAAACACAGCTGCCGGCCTCGACGCTAACACCTACCGCCCAACCGCCACCGTGCTCCCCGCCGGGCTCCCCAGCCTCCCCACACGCAGCACAATCGGCACCGCCGGTCCCACCTCCGCCTCCTCCGGCACCAACACGTTCAACTGCATCAACCCCACAAACCCCGGCGCCGGCCCGCCATACAACACACGCGCTGGCCGCCCGCCAATCTCCACCGCCACCGTCTCCGCGGTCGCCGCCAAGGGAGCTGCCGCCGGCACTCCCGTCCGCCCCGCCGGGCTCAACTGCCCGTCCCCGCTCGCAAAAAACACCAACACTTCGCCCCACTTCGCCGGCGCCGTCGGCCCGTTCAATCCGCCGCTCTGGTTCAACGCCACAATCTGCCCCTTCCCGCCAGCCAGCGAATAAATGGCCGGCGTCGCAGCCACCACCGCCGAAACCAGCGTCGTCCGCGTCACTCCGCCCGAAATCACCTTGATCGTCGCAAAATCCGCCCCCGCCAGCTCGTACGGCGCCTGCACATTTACCTGCGTCCGATTGGTAAAGAATATCGGCCCCGGCACATCGTTAAAAGTCACCTGCACGCCCCCAATCGTCGTCAATAACACCCCGTCCGGCCCCAATACCGCCCCCGCTCCCTCCGCCGGTCCAAAGCCATCGCCAAACAACGAAAGAATCTGCCCCGGCGCAATCGCACCCTCCTGGAACGATGCCGAATGCACCAGCCCCTTCGCCGGCCCGATCGGCTCCAGCCGCCGCACCCGCTGATTCGAAGCATCCACCACATACACCACCCCGTTGCTGTCCACCTCAATCCCGCGCCCCCCAAACAGCCGCGCCTTCGTCGCCGCCCCGCCATCCCCGCTGAACCCGAACGCCCCCGTCCCCGCAATCGTCCGGACCCGCCGCTCCCCGTCCACCATCCACGTCCGTGCCGATCCGGAAATATACACGTTCCCCGCCCGGTCCACCGTCACATCCATCGGCGACGGCAAGCTAGCCGCTGCCGCCAATCCGCCCTCCCCGTCAAACGCCGCCACCCCTGTTCCCGCAAACGTCCGGATCACCCCGTCCCGCCCCACTGTCCGCACCCGGTGGTTGTCCGAATCGGCAATGTATAACGTCCCGTCCGCTCCGACCGCCAGCCCCCGCGGAAAGCTCAGTTGCGCCGCCGTCGCCGCGCCGCCATCCCCGCTATAACCCGCCACGCCCGTCCCGGCTAACGTCGTGATAATCCCCGTCGTTCCGTCCACCCGCCGCACCCGGTGGTTCCGCGTATCGGCAATATACATGGTGTCGGTCGAATCAAACACCAGCCCCTCGGCAAACTGTAGCCGCGCCGTATTCGCCACGCTCCCATCCCCGCTGAAACCCGCCACTCCCGTCCCCGCAATCCGTGTGCTGCTCCCGTCCGCCTCGATCCGCACCACGCCCGACCCGTTCGTCGCATGCAACCGCCCCCGGCTGTCGAACGCCAGCGCCTCGCCCTGCGCCGTCCCCACCGTGCTGATCACCCCATTCCGGATCCGCCGCACCCGCACATCCTTGAAATCCCCAATAAACACATCCCCATTCCCCGCCACCACCACACCCAACGGCAGAAAGAACTTCGCACCCTCCGCCGGCCCGCCATCGCCAATCCCATCGGACGACGAAATCCCCGCAAACGGCGTAATCGCCGCCCCATTCTCCCGGCTCACAATCCGCGCAAACTTCCGCACAATCAAAAACCCGCCATCCGGCAACGGAAACAGGCTCACCGGATTCTCAAACGTGCCGCTGCCGAAGTTCCCAATCGATCCGCCCGCGCCCACGACCCGGATCCCCCCATTCCGCAGATTCGAAATGTAGATGCTCCCATCCGCCGCCCCAAACACATCCGCCGGTTCCGCCAGCGATGCCGTCGTCGCGCTCCCCCCGTTCCCCGTCGATGCCGATTGCCCGTTCCCCGCAATCGTCGTGATGTTGCCATTCGCGCCCACCCGCTTCACTTTGAAGTTCAGCGAATCGGCAATCAGCAACAACCCGTCCTTGTCCAGTCCCAGCCCCTGCGGCGAGTTCAACCGCGCGTTCACCGCCGGCCCGCCCTCCCCGCTGTCGCCCTGCGTTCCCGTTCCCGCTACCACCGCTACCGCCCCGCTCGCCAGCGTCAGCCGCCGTACCCGGTCCTGCGACGGTTCCGAAAAGTAGATCTGCGTCCCGTCTTGTGAAAGCACCAGGTCGCGCGGGCCCAACACCGATGCCGGCGCTTGCGGCCCGGCCACCGTGCTGATCACCCCATCGGTCCCAATCCGCCGGATCCGCGAATTCACCGAATCGGCGACATACACATTCCCCGCCGCGTCCACCGCAATGCCCAGCGGCGCATTCAGCTGCGCCTGCAACGCCGGCCCGCCGTCTCCGGCAAACCCCGCCGCCCCGGTCCCGGCAAATCGAGTGATGACGCCACTCGGGCTCACCCGTAGCACCAGGTTCAGGAAGCTGTCGGTGATGTAGATATTCCCCGCCGCGTCGCGCGCCGCCGAATCCGGGTCCACCAGCCGGGCCCCCGTCGCCGCGCCGCCCTCTCCGGTGAATACCACCGCCCCCGACCCGGCCAACGTCGAGATCCGGTAAGGCACCGCCTGGCACATCGCCGCCACAGCGGACAACAAACAAAGGGAAAAGGCATTCAATAGGCGCATAGAAATCTCCAGAAGTTCGCATAATAGCGAATCCACCACCCCCTCCAACTAAACTGGGTCACACACGGTCTTATCGCTGCTCTGAAACCTGCCGGACAACGTCCCGTACAACGATAACCCCCGCATACGCTGCCTGATCCCCATAGCCCTGTCGCAGGCGCTGGTCCTTCTGGACGACCGTGACTGCCCGGCTGGCCTCCGATTCCACCAGCCCAACCACCTCCAGCACCAGCGGCTTCCCCTTCGCTCGCTGCATCTTACGCAGCTTCTGCTCGACGGCCGCAAAGCGCTTTGGATCGTTGTCCGA
>JBIKOG010000367.1:0-5582 GCA_044358225.1 Bryobacteraceae bacterium
ATTCCCCAACTTCCCAACCTCCCGCATCCGGTAGTACAACAAAAACCGCCCCAACCCCTGCCGCTGCATCGCCCGATGCACCATGCCCCACTCCAGCCGCCCCTCCCCCACGCCGCCGCATCCCACAATCTGCCCATCATGCTCTGCCACAAAATACCGCGGCCCGCCATCCAAATACGCCGCAAAATCAACAAGCCCCTCCCCGCCAATCGATTCCAACACCGCCAAACACCCCGCCCGGTCCGCCGCCGTATAAGCCCGAATGTCCATCTAAATCTCTCCTCGTAATCGTCGCAACACCGGCGGCGTCAATCGAATCGCCGCATAGCCCGCCATCAGCCCAAACAGCCCCAAACTCGCCCAAATTGTATACAACCGCCGCCCCGCCTCCAACCCCCGCGCCGCGCCCGGCTCCGGCGTCGCCACCGTCTTCCCGAAGATCAGCGACACGTCCACATCCACCAGCGCATGCCCCAACCGCTGACGCAAATTCTCAATTTCCAACCGGTACTCCCGCTCCCGCGCCAGCGGCACCCGCAATATCCCGTTCAACTCATAGGTCGACCCCGCCAGCGCCACGTTCCCCGTCCTCTCAAACACCGCCACCCGCACCCCTTCGCCCCCGCGCTTGGATTCAAACTTCACCTCCAACTGCGCCCCCTGCTGCTCCAGCGGAAACACCAGCAGCGTCTTGCGCTCCATCGCCTCCAGCCGCACCAACTCCTGCATCAACACCACCCGAGGCGCATCCGCCCCCAACGCCCCAAAACCCAATAAAACCAGCAACAATCCCCTCATCGGTCGCTATACACCGTCTCGCCCGCCACATACGTCGCGCGCACTTTCAACTTCGGCAACTCCCCCAACGGCAGCGTCATAATGTCCCCGCTCAGCACCAGAAAATCCGCCGCTTTCCCCACCGCCAACGACCCCTTCCAATCCTCCTCAAACGCCGCATACGCCCCCGCCCACGTCCAACTCCGCAACGCCTCTTCCCGCGTAAACCGCTCCTCCGGCCGCCATCCACCCTTCGGTTCGCCATTCACATCCTGCCGGCTCACCGCCGCGTAAAAACCCATCAACGGATTCGGCTCCTCCACCGGAAAGTCACTGCCATTCGCCACCACAACCCCCGCGTTCAACATCCGCTTCTGCGCATAAGCCCCCGTAATCCGGTCCGGTCCCAACCGCTTCATCGCCCACCGCATATCGGAAGTCGCATGCGTCGATTGCATCGATGCAATCACGCCAAACTTCTTAAACAGCGCAAAGTCGGGCAGGGAAATGGCCTGCGCGTGTTCCACCCGGAACCGCTTCCCATTGTTCTCCCCCAGCACTTTTCCATACGCATCCAGCGCCATCCGGTTCGCCCGGTCGCCAATGGCGTGCGTGTTCACCTGAAAGCCCTTTTCCGCCGCCTGCCTCGCCACCCGCTCTACCGTCTCCTGCTTCAAAATCATCAGCCCCGTGTTCCCCGGATCATCCGCATAAGGCTGCCAAAACGCCGCCCCCCGCGACCCGATCGCCCCGTCGGCCACCAGTTTAATGGACCGCACCGTCAACCGCTCATGCACCTCCGGCCCCGTCTGCAAAAACCGGTTCCACATCGCCCCTTCGCCGCCAATCATCGCGTAAATCCGCACGGGCAACTGCCCCGCCGCCAGCAGCTTCCGATACGCCCGTAACTCCTGCTCCCCAATCCCCGCATCATGCACCGACGTCATCCCCAGCCGCGCGCACTCCCGCGCCGCCGCCCGCAGCCGCGCCAGCACTTCGTCATCCGTAGCCGCGGGAATCTTCGCGCCCACCAGCCCCTGCGCCCGGTCAATCAATACCCCCGTCGCATGGCCCGCCGAATCCCGGATAATCTTCCCCCCCATCGGGTCCGGCGTCTTGTCGTCGATCCCGGCCAACTCCATCGCCTTCCGGTTCACCCACCCCGCATGCCCGTCCACTCTCGATAAAAAAACGGGATGTTCCGGCGCCGCCTCCGTCAATGCGTTATGCAGCGGAAACTCGCCTCCCCAATTCGTCTGGTCCCAATTCCGCGCCCGCACCCAACTGCCCTTCGGCAGCCGCGCCGCGCGCGCCTTCACCATCGCCGCTACTTCGGCCACACTTTTCACGTGCCGCAAATCGGAGGTCTCCAGCAACTGTCCCAGCCCCGCCATATGCACGTGGCTATCGATCAATCCGGGGATCACCGTCGCCCCCTGCAAATCCACAACTTGCGTCTTCGGCCCAATAAAACCGCGCACTTCGTCGCCGATCGCCACCACCCGGCCCCCGCGCACCGCCATCGCCTTCGCCCGCGCCTTGGCCGTGTCGGCCGTATAAATCACAGCGTTCGTAATCACCAGCTCGGCCGGCTGCGCGCCCAAGGCCCCCGCCATAAGGACCGAAAGCACAGCTAAAATGGGGAACATGCAAGACAGTATGGCACAGGCCTCCCCCGCTCCCGCCTTCGTCGATCTCCCCTCCTGGAAGAACGCCGTAGCCTGGATTTGCGCCGTGTTAATTGGGGTTTTCTTCATCGGCGCCGGCCTCTGGAAACTCACCGATCACCTCGGTGCCTCCACCCGCATGAACCAGATGCTCGTCCCGGCCAACCTCGCCGTCTTCACCGCCGTCTTCTTCGGCGTCACCGAAATCTTCGGCGGCCTGCTGCTCATCATCCCCCGCTACCGCCGCTGGGGCGCGCTGCTCTGCAATGGCATGCTGGTCGCCTTCATGGTCTATATGGCGTGGAACTACACCGCGCTGCAGGGCATGGATTGCACCTGCTTCCCTTGGCTCAAACGCGCCGTCGGCCCGGCCTTCTTTTGGAGCGACGCCGCCATGATCGTCATGGCCGCCATCGCCGGCTGGTGGGCCCACAGCAGCGAAGGCCTCAAAGGCGCCAGCCTCATCTTCGCCAGCATCCTCGTCTTCGCCGGCGCCGCCTACGGCATCACCGAATCCCGCCAATCCGGCACCAAAGCCCCCGACACCATCACCGTTGACGGCAAGCCCTACTCGCTCCAGCAAGGCAAACTTCTCCTCTACTTCTACGACCCCGAATGCTCCCACTGCAATGAAGCCGCCCGCCGCATGGGAAAACATACCTGGAAACCCGACGTCAAAATCGTCGGCCTCCCCACGCGCGTCCAGCAGTTCGGCCAATACTTCATGGAGTCAACCGGCCTCAAAGGCGTCAACTCGCTCGACCACGAATCGCTCAAAAAACTCTTCCCCCACGGTGACCCGCCCTACGGCGTAGTCCTCGAACACGGCCGCATGAAGACCGGCCTCCAGCGCTTCGACGAAGCCGAACCCGAAGCCACCCTCCGCAAGAACGGCTTCATCGACTAGGCCCCCTTCATGCCGAACGCCTTCTACCGCCTCGCCCAAGGGATGCGCCTCAGCTCCTTGGGCATCGGCACCTACCTCGGCCCCGTCGACGATGCAACCGACGCGAACTACGAAGCCGCCATTCGCGCCGCCATCACCGGCGGCATCAACGTCATCGACACCTCCCGCAACTACCGCGCCGAGCGTTCCGAAAAGGTGATCGCCCGCGCCATCGCCGGCGCCAACCGCGACGAGCTCGTCATCTGCACCAAAGCCGGCTACGAAATCGAAAAGCGCGGCCACTCCCTCGCCCCCGATTTCCTCGAAACGAACCTGAACGCCAGCCTGCAGAATCTCAACGTCAACCAACTCGACGTCTTCTACCTCCACAACCCCGAAACGCAAACCGAAAACTTCGAAGCCCAAATCCGCGCCGCCTTCGAACGCTGCGAACAGCTCGTCGCCCAGGGCAAAATCCGCTTCTACGGTGTGGCCACCTGGGACGCCTTCCGCCGGGAATCGAACCCCATCTCGCTCCACGCCATGGCCGACATCGCCAAGGAAATCGCCGGCCCCCGCCACCGCTTCCGCTTCGTCCAACTCCCGTTCAACCTCGCCATGCTCGAAGCCTTCACCAAGCGCCCCCAACGCGGCGGCGTCAGCCTCCTCCAGGCCGCTGGCGAACTAGGCATCACGGTCATCGGCAGCGCGACGGTCTATCAAGGCCGCCTCACCAAAGGCCTCCCCGAAAAACTAACGAGCGCCTTCCCCGGCCTCGAAACAGACGCCCAACGCTCCATCCAGTTCTCCCGCTCCACCCCCGGCCTCGCCGTCTCCCTGGTCGGCATGTCCACCCCCGCCCACGTCGCCGAAAATCTGAAAATCAAAGACGTGCCGCCCCTCAGCGAAAAAGACTACTACGCCATCTATGGCCGCTGAACCCATCTCGCTCGCCCTCCCGCCCCCTGGCCCCGAGCTCGACGAACTCCTCACCACCATTCCCGACACCCCGGCCGTCTTCCTTATAACCGCCACCGGCGGCCAACCCTATCTCTCTAAATCCGCCCTCCTCGGCCGCCGCCTCCGCCGCCTGCTGAAAGCGGACGACAAACGCCGCGCCGCCCTCAACCTCCGCGGCCTCGTCGAACAAGTCCAATACTGGCCCACCAACTCCCGCCTCGAATCCGCGGTGCTCTTCTACCAGCTCGCCCGCCACCACCACCCCGAGAGCTACATCAAACTCTGCAACCTCCGCCTGCCCTCCTACATGCGCCTCCTCACCCGCACGGCGTTCCCCAGAACGCAGGTCACCGTCCGCCCCGCCGCCCGCGGCATCGCCTTCGGCCCCTTCCGCTCCCGCGCCTCGGCCGAAGAATTCGAAAAGGCAACGCTCGAACTCTTCCAGGTCCGCCGTTGCCAGGACGATCTCGATCCCCACCCGGACCACCCCGGCTGCATCTACGGCGAAATGGCCCAGTGCCTCCGCCCGTGCCAGGACGCCGTCACCCGCGAGGAATACGCCAGTGAAGTCGAACGCCTCGTCGAATTCCTGTCGACCGAAGGTCGCTCCCTGACGGAAACCGTCGAGCGCATGCGCGACCGTTTCAGCGCCGACATGGAGTTCGAAGAAGCGGCCCGCCAGCACCGCCGCATCGAGAAAATCCAAAGCGTCTGGCGCCTCCGCGACGAACTGGCCACCGGCGCCGCCACGATGAACGGCGTAGCCGTCCTCAAATCCCCAACCCCCAACACGGTAACGTTAATCTTCCTCTTAGACGGTGCCTGGCTAGCCCCCATCGAACTCAATCTCCTGCCAATCGACGGCCATCCGATCTCGCTCGACCGCCGGCTCCGCGAACTCGTCGAGTCTCAATCCCCCCAACTAATCACGCAATCCGAGCGAGCCGAACATCTGGCCATCCTGGCCCGCTGGTTCTACAGCACATGGCGCGACGGCGAATGGCTGAACTTCCCCGACACCCAAACTCTCAGCTACCGCAAGCTAGTCAACATGGTCCACCGCGCCACAAAGAAGGAAGGCCAGTAAAAGGCGCGCCCCGCCCGGGGACACCCTGATCCCCAGTCCGATAAATCTCCCCTGTCCGAAACGAAGGGTGTCCCCCAGCCCGCCCGCTAAAGCCCGCCCTTTCGCCCACAAATCCCGCCCGCCCACTCCCGCCGACTTCCGCCCGCCCCGCCCGGGGACACTCTGATCCCCAGTCCGACAACCCCCCCCTGTCCGAAACGAAGGG
>JBIKOG010000368.1:0-5544 GCA_044358225.1 Bryobacteraceae bacterium
TAAGGCGCTGTAGTTTTCAGGCTGGGTTGCGGGGATGTTGGCGGACGGGTGTGGCGTCTGGGGACACCCGGCCTGCGCGCTGTCGCGCTCGGCGCGCGGGTGTCCCCGTGGGTGTTTGTGTTGCACGCTGGGGGGGGTGGCGGGCGGGTTTGGCTAGCGGGGGGTGACTTTGGCGTCGTGCTGGATGCACACGTTGGCTAGGCAGGCGCGCCAGGCGTTTGGGGCCGGCAGGAAGTCTATGTCCTTTTCGGGGGGCAGTTCTTTGGCCGTGGCCCAGCGTTTGTTGGCCTTGCGGTAGTCGTATTGGCGCTGATAGTAGGACTGCAGGCGCATGCGGTTGGGGTATGTCGGGTCGGCGGCGAGGGTGCCGGTTTTGTTGGCGAATTGGACGTAGCCCCAGTGTTCGGGGAGATGCATGTTCACCTTGCCCTGCGGTGACCAGACCCAGTTGTCCTCCTTCGTGTTGGGGACGCGGCGGTACTTGCCTTCGTGGATTTCGTGATGCCATTCGACGCGGGAGAAATTGACTCGCCATACGTCGTTGGGCTTGGGGGGCAGGGGCATGTGGGCCGCCTTCCCGAACGCGGTCCAGGGGATGGCGATTTCGAGGGTCCAGCCTTTGTCGGTATCGGTGTGGTTGTTGATCGTTCCCTGCACCTGGACGGCGGTGCGGAGGCCGGGGATCTCCCAGCCGTTGTCGGCGGAACCGGAGTCCTTGTAGGGCTTGGGGAGGAAGAGGTCCCAGGTGGTGTTGAGGGCGTTCATTTCGAACTCGAAGTATTCGTGGGAGTCGGAGTTGGGGTCGACGAAGAGTTCGAAGTCGTTGTCGTGGAAGATGACGGAGTCGTGTTTGGTGAGGGTGCCCCAGACGTGGGGTTCTTCGAGTTCGGCGGCGATGTAGAAATACTTTTCGTCCCACTGCATTTTGGCGCGGGTTTGGAAGCGGGGCTTGGTTTTTTGCGGTCCTTCGATGTCGAGGAAGAGGGATGTCCAGGGGGCTTGTTGCCACTGGGCGTCGAGGTGGCCGTCGATCGTGATGGGCTGGGGGGCGCGGGGGGCGACGTAGCTGTTGGGCTGGGCAGCGAGGGCGAGGGTGGCAAGGGTTAGGATGAGGAGGAACCGCATTGGAGATATTTATGGCACAGATCGCGCGAATTGTCTGGTTGTTGTTGCTGGTTGTCCCTGCTTTTGGACAGGGGCGGGCGGAGTTGCTGGTGAAGATGGAGGCGGCGATGGGGCCGATGCCGCGGTTGGACCGGGCGCGGCCGTTGGGGGTGGCGACGCTGGCGACGGAGGATGCGGGGACGTATACGCGATCGAAGATTACGTATGAGCCGGAGGCGGGGCGGAAGGTGTTTGCGTGGCTGCTGGTGCCGAAGGGGGGCGGGCGGAGGCCGGCGGCGCTGGCGTTGCATCAGACGACTCGCATTGGGAAAGACGAGCCGGCGGGGTTGGGTGGGAAGGCGAATTTGCACTATGCGAAAGAGCTGGCCGAGCGGGGGTGGGTGGTGCTGGCGCCGGACTATCCGTCGTTTGGGGATGATGGGACGGATTTTGCTAAGGAAGTGTATGGGCGTGGGTATGCGAGCGGGACGATGTATGGGATTGTGAATCACACGCGGGGCGTGGATTTATTGGCGGGGCATCCGCGGGTGGACAAACGGCGGATTGTGGCGATTGGCCATTCACTGGGCGGGCACAACGCGTTGTTCGTGGGGGCGTTTGATGAGCGGATCCGGGCCGTTGTGACCAGTTGCGGGTTTACGGCGTTTGCGAAGTATTATGGCGGGAATTTGAAGGGCTGGACGTCGACGCGGTATATGCCGCGGATTAACGATTTGTACGGGAACAGCCCGGCGAAGGTGCCGTTTGATTTCACCGATGTTTTGGGGGCGATCGGGGGGCGGGCGGTGTTTGTGAATGCGCCGGTGCGGGATGCGAATTTTGAAGTTTCCGGGGTGGATGATGTGACGCGGGCTGTGGCGGGGAAGTTCGGGAAGGGGCGGCTGGTGGTGGAGCATCCGGAGGCGGAGCATGACTTCCCGGAGGCGGTGCGGATGCGGGCGTATGCCTTTCTGATGCAAGTTAAATGAGTCAGGCGTGCGGCTTTTACAACTTTTTTACAAGTTGCGAACGACCTTCATCGCGGATTTCCATAATCTACCTTCATGGAGCGCACGACGATGTACCGCGATGAACACCTTTCGATCGAACAAACCGGGCCGGTGGAGCTGGACAGCCGCCGTTTGACCCTGACTCGTAAAGAGTTTGAACTGCTGACGATGCTGGCGCGGAACGCCGGTGAAATCGTGCCGCGGGACATTCTGCTGAGCACCGTTTGGGGCTATTGCGAAGGGACCCGGACGCGGACGTTGGACGTGCACATCCGCCGTCTGCGCCGGAAGCTGGGCGAGTTCGGCGACACCTACATCCAGACCGTCTTTGGCGTGGGCTACCGGTTTGAGCGGTATCGCGCGGCGCGTCCGTTGCTGACCTACTCCATGCCCGCCTACGCGGCGACGGCGTAAGAGATTTTCTGGCTGCGTGGGCAGCGGCGGCCGGTTTGGCCGTTACAATAAGAGATTGCCCATGCAGGTTCGAATTGCTCCCTCGAAAGCGCTTGGCGGCGCGATCCGCCTCCCCGGTGATAAATCGATCTCCCATCGATACGCCATTCTCGCCGCGATTGCGGAGGGGACAACCACGCTGAAGAATTTTTCTTCGGGCGCGGATCCCCACTCCACTTTGGGCTGTGTACAGTCCCTCGGGATTGTGGTGGAGAAGGGGGACGGCGAGATTAAGGTGCATGGCCGCGGGTTGCGCGGGTTGCAGCCGCCGGCGGGCCAGTTGGACGCGGGGAACTCCGGTTCGACGATCCGGATGCTGAGCGGGGTGCTGGCGGGGCAGCCGTTTGCATCGACGATTTTCGGCGATGAATCGCTGTCGCGGCGGCCGATGAAGCGGATTATGACGCCACTCGCGCAGATGGGCGCACGGATTGAGGCCGTGGACGGGACGTACCCGCCGATTACGGTTTACGGCACGCGGGATTTGAAGGCCATTGCGTACGAGACGCCGGTGGCGTCGGCACAGGTGAAGAGCTGTGTGTTGTTTGCGGGGCTTTCGTGTGACGGGGAGACCTCCGTGACCGAGCCGCTGAAGACGCGCGACCACTCCGAGATTGCGATGCGCGAGTTCGGCGCCGATATCAAGACCATTGGCCGGACGACGACGGTGGTGGGCGGGAAAGAGCTGGAGGGGCGGGAACTGTATGTGCCCGGGGACCTTTCCGGTGCGGCGTTCTTCCTGGTGGCTGCGATGATGAATCCGGACGCCAACGTGATTCTTTACGACGTGGGCGTGAACCCGTCGCGGACGGCGTTGATTGATTTCCTGGTGGGCGGCGGCGGACAGGTGAAGGTTCTGGACGTGCGTTCGTCGGGCGGGGAATTGGTTGGTGACCTGCAGGTGCGGAACTCGAAGTTCCAGGGCGGGGAGATTTCGGGCGGGTTGACGGCGGCGTTGATTGACGAGATTCCGGTGTTGGCTGTTCTGGGCGCGACGAGCGAGAACGGGCTGACGGTGCGGGATGCGTCGGAGTTGCGCGTGAAAGAGACCGACCGGATTGCCACGGTTGCCGAGAACCTGCGGCGGATGGGCATTGAGATTGAGACGGCGGCCGATGGGTTCCACATTCCGGGCAAGCAGACGTTCCGGGCGGCGGAGGTGGACAGCTTCGGGGATCACCGGATCGGCATGGCGTTTGCCGTGGCCGGGCTGGTGGCCGAGGGCGGGGAGACCGTTGTGAACGAGGCCGAGGCGGCGAGCGTTTCCTTCCCCGAGTTCTTCAGCGCGCTGGAATCGATTCGGACATAGGGGCGTTTCGATGTCTGGTGATTCTGAACTGACGGTTGAGGGCCTGGCCCACGACTTGAACAACGTATTCGAGACGCTTTCGGAGGCGGCGGAGGTGCTGGCCACCGACGGGAAGTGGACGAAGCTGGCGAAGACGATTCAGCGCAGCGTGCAGCGCGGCGAGCGGATTGTGGCGTCGTTGAACGAGACGATCAGCGAGCATGGGGACTTGTCGGAGATTCTGGACAATGCCGCGCAGCACGCTACGGATGTGTTGACGTTTACGAAGGGCACGGCGATTCAGTATTCGCGGCGGGTGGATGTGCCGGTTTCATTGCCCGGTTCGCCGGCGGCGTGGGAGCGGGTGTTTGTGAACCTGTTTTTGAACGCGGCGCAGGCGAATCCGCAGGGTGTGGCGGTGGAGATTGGCGCGGGGTGTGAGGCCGGCGTGATTACGGTGACGGTGGCCGACGACGGGCCGGGGATCCCGGTGGGAATTCTGCCGACGATTTTTGAGCCGAATGTGACGACGAAGAAATCACGCGGGCGGCGGGGGTTGGGGCTGCATATTGTGCAATCGATTGTGGCTGAGCATGGCGGGACCGTGGAGGCGCGGAACCACCAGCCGACGGGCGCGATATTTACTGTTCGATTGCCGCAAGCCGGATTGTCGTAAACTTACGTTTCTATGGCAATTGCGATTCTGATTGCCGCGCTTGCGGGCGCGACGCTGGCGTTGTTTTTTCAGCCGCGCTGGTGGTTCCCGGAAGCCATCTCCGCTCACGCGCGGGCCTATGACGCGCACTTCCTGGTGACGCTGTGCGTGATTGGCTGCATTTTTGTGTTTGCGCAGGGGCTGCTGGCGTGGGTGATCTTCCGGTATCGGGACCGGGGGCAGGCGGTGACGGGGTCCGATGGGAGCAGCGCGTTGGAGATTGCGTGGACGTCGGCGACGGCGGTGATCTTCCTGGGCCTGGCGCTGGCGGGGCAGGGGATTTGGGCGGGGGTGCATTTGGAGAGTTCTGACCCGCGCGCATTGAAAGTGGAAGTGCTGGCGAAGCAGTTTGCGTGGTCCTATCGCTACGCGGGGGCGGATGGGGCGTTTGGACGCGTGGACATCAAGCAGATTGACGATGCCGGGGGGAACTCGTTTGGCATTGACGCGAAGGACCCGAAGGGCAAGGACGATTTGACGGCGGCGGTGCTGCGGGTGCCGGTGGGGCGGCCGGTGGAGTTGCAGTTGAAGAGCCGGGACGTGATTCACAACTTCTTTGTGCGCGAGTTGCGGCTGAAGCAGGACGTGGTGCCGGGGATGACGATTCCGCTGCGGTTTACGGCGACGAAGGTAGGCACGTATGAGGTGCCGTGTTCGGAGCTGTGCGGGCTGGGGCATCACCAGATGCGGAGTTCGCTGGTGGTGATGACGGAGGAAGACTACGCCGCCTGGCTGGCGGAGGCGCAGCAGAAGGTGGTGCTGCCGTGACGTTGTTTTCGACCGACCACAAGGTGATCGGGAAGCAGTACATTGGGCTCGCGCTTTTTAGCGTTTTTCTGGGGATGTTGCTGTCGCTGGTGATGCGATTTCACCTGGTGCATCCGGATACGAAGGTACGGCTGTTTCAGATGCTGTGGCCGGAGGGCGCTCCGGGCGGGCAGATGACGCCGGAGTTGTACCTTTCGCTGATGACG
>JBIKOG010000369.1:0-5538 GCA_044358225.1 Bryobacteraceae bacterium
CTCGAGGCCAAGATGGGGCGCTACTCCTTTCCTGTAGGACTCTTTCATTCCCTACTACATGCCGGTTTATCCCGGCGCACTGCCAGGCACCAATTTAATGTTTGCGAGGCGAGTTTGGGCGAAATTGGCCCGTTTGGGGGCTGGATTGCGGGCAAATCCCGGATTTATCCGCCCTTTGCGGGGTTGGAACATTAAATTGGTGCTTGGCACCAATTTAATGGGGGAGGGGCGTGGGTGATCAGGAGGATGGCGCCGGGGAATTGATCGAGGGTGGCCAGGAGGGCTTGGCGGGCTTCGATCTCCAGATGGTTCGTGGGCTCGTCCAATAGCAGGACGTTGGCGCCGGAGACGAGGACTTGCGCGAGAGCGGTTTTGGCGCGCTCGCCCAGGCTGAGTTGGGCGATGGGCACGTTGGCGTATTCGCGGGGCAGCTTCAGGCAGGCCAGGATGGTTTGGACCCAGGTGCGGTCCGTGCATTCGGCCATGCAGGCTTCGAGGGGCGTTTGGCGGGGGTTGAGCGTTTCGGCTTCTTGCGCGAAGTAGCCGAGCTTGACGTTTTGGGCAATGGTGATCGTTCCGGCGGTTGGGGTGAGTTCGCCGCGGATGGCTCGGAAGAGCGATGTTTTGCCGCTGCCGTTGGGGCCTTGGATGGCCCAGCGCTCGCCGCGGCGGAGGGTGAGGTTGAAGTTGTTGAGGACCGTCTTGGGGCCGTAGGCGAGGGTTAGGTTTTGGATGTCGATGGCGGGGTCCCCGGGGCGGGTGAAGTTGCGGAAATCGAGGGTGGGAATGGGTTGTTCCTCCCAGGGTTTGGCTACTTGGGATTCGGGAGCGATGCGTTCACGGAGCATGCGGGCGGTGCGGGCGACCTTGGCGGCTTTGTGGCCGTAGAACGCTTTTGCGCCGCGTCCGCCGGGCGGCGTATCGTTGAGACGAGTGACGATGGAATCCCGGCGCTGGGCGGCACGTTCGAAGGCAGCGATTTGGCGCTGTTCGGATTCGTAGGCGGACCAGTTTTTCTGGTTCAGGGTTTCCGTGTGGTGAAGGAACTCTGCGTAGGTTCCCGTGAATGGGCGGAACCGGCCGCGGCGGATTTCAAAGACGCGGGTGGCGAGTTGGTGGAGGAAATCTTCGTCGTGGGAGACGAAGAGGCAGGTGTGTTTGTGGCGCAGCAACTGGTGGGCCAGCCAGTGGCGGGTGCGGGCGTCGAGGTGGTTCGTCGGTTCGTCGAGCAGGAGGATGCCGGCGGGTTCGTCGAGAATTTCGGCGAGGCGGGCGCGGGCGCGCTGGCCGGCGGAGAGGTGCGGGTCGTCGCCGTCGCCGGACTGGGAAAAATGGGCGACGGTGAGGCCGCGCGGTTTGGTGATGACACCCCCGTCTGGCGACTGCGTGCCGCCGAGAACGCGGAGCAGGGAGGACTTCCCTGCCCCGTTGGGGCCGACGAGCGCAATGCGATCGCCGGGGTTGATATCGAAATCGACCGCTTGAAACAGCGGATGCTCCTGCGCATAGCGGAGCGTGAGGCCACGGGCCTGCAGTTGAGACATATCTCGGGTCCTGCCCCCGTTCGGGGGCGGAAGTCTAGAGGTTTGAGATTGTCGTTTAGAGGCGCATCAAAGCGCGGTTGCCCGCGCGATTTTCAGATTACCACACGCGGGTGGTGTGGCATAATTGACGGCCATGACACCTTCACGGCGAGGCCTTTTCCAGATGGCGTTTTCAGCGGGGCTGGCGGCGGCGGCGCCGGCCGATGAAGCCTATTGGCAGATGGTGGGACGGCAGTTTCCGCTGGACGAGAAGATGATCTATCTGAACGCCGCGAATGTGTGTCCGGCGTCGCGGCCGGTGATGGACCGGCACATTGAGTATTTGCGGGATTTCCAGGCGAATCCGTCGTTTCAGAACCGGGACAAATACGTGGAGATGCGGGAGCGGCTGCGGGCGACGGCGGCGCGGATGTTGCGGGTTTCGGCGGATGAGATTGCCGTGACGCGGAACACGAGCGAGGGTAGCAATCTGGTGGTGAAGGGGATTGATTTGAAGGCCGGGGACGAGGTGATTGTGACCGAGCACAACCATCCGTCGAACCTGGATTCGTGGAAGGTGCGGGCGCGGCGGGACGGGTTTGTGGTGAAGGCGGTGCCGGTGGCGATTCCGGCGGTGAGCGGGGATGCGTTGTTGGGTTCGATTGAGAAGGCGATTACGCCGCGGACGCGGGTGATCGCGGTGACGCATTTGACGAGCACGACGGGGGTGCTGTATCCGGCGCGGGAGATTGCGGCGCTGGCGCGGCGGCGGGGAATTTGGATGCATCTGGACGGGGCGCAGACGTTTGGAGCGCTGGATGTGGACCTGGGTTCGATTGGGCCGGATTCATATGCGACGAGCGCGCACAAGTGGCTGATGGGGCCGCTGGAGGCGGGGCTATTGTATGTACGGGCGGAGCGGATTGCGGGGTTGTGGCCGGCGATTGTGACGGCGGGGTGGGCGGATAATTTGAAGGGCGCGCGGAAGTTGGAGGTGCTGGGGCAGCGGGATGACCCGAGGGTGGTGGCGCTGGAGGCGGCGTTGGACTTTGTGAATCTGATTGGGATGGGGAATGTGGAGGCGCGGATGCGGGCGCTGGCGGGGCGGTTGAAGACGGGGTTGTCAGGGATTGCGGGCGTGGAGTTGAAGACGAACATGCAGGCGGAGTTGAGCGGCGGGGTGGTGAAGTTCAAGCTGCGTGGGATGGGGACGAAGAAGGCGTACGATGCGTTGTGGGAGCGGCACCGGTTGTCGGCGGCTTCGACGCTGACCGGGGAGAGCGAAGGGGTGCGGTTTTCGCCGCATGTTTATAACTCTATGGAGCAGATGGATAGGGCGGTGGCGGCGGTGAAGGAGTTGGCCGGGTAGGGCGCGCATCACTGATGCTAAACTTTAGGCATCAGTGATGCGCACAACCGTAGTTTTAGATGATGACGTATTGGAGAAGTTGCAGGCGGAGTCCCGCCTGCGCGAATCGACATTTCGAGGAACGCTCAATGAAGTGATCCGGGACGGGTTGGCGATGGCCGAGCAGCGACGGAACAACGCAGTTGTGTTTCGAATCAAGCCGCGCTCGATGGGGCTAAAGAAGGGTCTTAGTTACGACAGCGTCTCTGCGTTACTTGAAATCGGCGAGGGAGAGGACGCGCGTTGACGCTACTGGACGCGAACATCCTGCTGTATGCGTTCGACGATCGAGCGAACGGGCACAAGCGAATGCGCCGCTGGCTCGAGAAGTCGTTGTCGGGGAGGACGACAGTCGGGCTGCCGTGGGTGACGGTGTGGGCATTTATCCGAATTTCGACGAATCCGCGATTGAACGAGAATCCGTTGCGGGTAGCGGAGGCGGTCGCTATTATCCAGGATTTACAGGACAATCCGTTGGTCGTAATGGTGAACCCAGGCAGGCGGCATACAGAGATACTGCTGCAGCAACTGCAATCGGCACAGGTACGCGGGCGTGAAACGACGGATGCGGTTTTGGCGGCATTGGCGATTGAGAATGGGGCAACGCTGGCATCCGCGGACGTGGGGTTCCGACGATTTCCAGACTTGCGGTGGGTCAACCCACTCGATTGATGGGTTTCAGCGCAGGCGTGCCAGGCTGATCGCGTTTTAAGTCGACACCGCCAGGCGAAGCACGATTTTGGGGATTTCGACGATGTGGTGGGGTTGGGTGCGGAAGTTGACGATGCAGGCGCGGAGGGCGAATTGGCCGTCGATGATGGCGTTCGATAGGAAGAGCTCGCCGGACTTTTGAATGCGGTCGAGGAGGCGTTCGTTGCGCGTGTTGGGGTCCGCGGTGCCGGGCGGGTTGTAGCGGAAGGTGGTGATGGAGAGGCTGGTCGTCAGGGCTTCGAGTTCGGGGTATTTTTGTACTTCTTCGAAGAGCTGGCGGGCGAGGGCGATGTCTTCGGCGATCGTCTGTATCAGCCCTTGGCGGCCGGTGGCTTTGAGGCCCATCCAGACTTTGAGGGCGCGGAGGCCGCGGGAGTTTTGCGGGCCGTGCTGGTAGTAGTTCAGGCCGGCGTCGGCTTCGAAGTGGTAGTAGGCGGGGGAGTAGTCGAAGGCGTCGGGGAGGTGTTGGGGGTTCTTGACTAGCGCGCAGCCAGCTTCGAGCGGGGCGTAGAACCACTTGTGGGGATCGACGGCGAGGGAGTCGGCGAGGTGGAGGGATTTCAGATCTTCGTCCGCGTCTGGCAGGGCGGCGGCGGGGGCTCCGTAGGCGCCATCGATGTGGAACCAGATTCCTTCGGTTTTGGCGATTTGGGCGAGGGCGCGGATGGGGTCGACGGCGCCGGTGCTGACGGTGCCGGCACTGGCGGCTAGGAAGAACGGTTGGAGGCCATTGGCGCGGTCGGCTGTGATTTGCGCGGAGAGGGCGGCGGGGTCCATTCGTTGTTGGGAGTCGGTGGCGATCCAGCGGATGGCGTTGGTGCCGAGGCCGAAGAGGTCGGCTGCTTTTTGAATCCAGGTGTGGGTTTCGCGGGAGGCGTAGGCGACGAGGTTCGATGCTTGCGCGCCTTCGGCGCGGATGGCTTTGCAGGCTTGCGTGCGAGCGGCGAGGAAGCCGACGAAGTTAGCCATGTTGCCACCGCTGACCAGGATGCCGCCGCAGTTGGTTGGGTAGCCGAGGAAGTCGGCGATCCAGCGGATGGACTGGGCTTCGATTTCGGTGCCCATGGGGCCGAGGATCCAGGCGCCGACGTTGGGATTGACGGCGGCGGCCATGAGGTCCGCGAGCGCACCGATGGGCGCGGCCGAGGAGGTGACGTAGCCGGCGAAGAGCGGGTGGCCGTTGTGGAGGGAGTGGTTCTTTAGTAGCTGCCAGGCGGTGTCAACGGTAGCTTCGGTAGGCTCGCCGGTTTCGGGGAGAGCGCCATTGCCGAGGGCGGCGCGGACTTGGGCGGGCGATTCGCCGGGGGTGAGTTTGGCCTGCGGGAGGGCGCGGTAGAAATCGGCGATCTGATCGACGAGATGGTGGCCGGTGGCGCGGAACTCCTCCGGGTCCATGTCGAGCAGGGACCGGCGGGTCATATGCGGTGGAAGCCCTTCAGGATGTCGCGGGTGGAGTAGCGGAGGGCGATGGGGCGGCCGTGGGGGCAGTTGGTGGGGTGCTCGCACTTGGCGAGTTCGTGGAGGAGCCACTCCATTTTCTGCTGGTCCAGACGCATGTTGATTTTGATGGCGGCGCGGCAGGCAATCGTCGCGCAGACGTTGCGGCGGACTTCGTCGAGCGAGGCGCCGCGCAGTTCGCGTTCCGAGGTTTCGAGGATTTCGAAGAGGATCTTTTCGATGTCGCCGGGCTTGACCGAAGCCGGGGCGGCGGAGATGGCGATGGTGCGATTGCCGAAGGGTTCGCTATCGAAGCCACTGGCGCGGAGTTCGTCGGCGATCTGCGCGTATTCGAGCTGCTGGCCGGCGGTGAGCTGGATGACGATGGGCATGAGCAGGGCCTGCTGTTCGACGCGGCCGGCGGCGCGCTGGCGCAGCACCTGTTCGAAGAGAATGCGT
>JBIKOG010000370.1:0-5531 GCA_044358225.1 Bryobacteraceae bacterium
ACCCCCACCGCCGTCGGCAAAGTCGTCTTCTCCAATCCCCCCACCCAGCAACCCCGCGCCCGCGGCCCCCGCCGCGTTCAGTTCACCCCCGCCGAAGCCAAGGCCGGCGCCGAACTCTACAACCGCTCCTGCACCATGTGCCACGGCCTCAACGGCGCCGCCGGCGACCGCGCCCCCGCCCTCGGCGCCCAGCGCCGCTATCTCCGCGGAACCACGGAAGAGCTCTACGACGCCATCAAAAACGGCATAAAGGGGACAGGCATGCCCGGCTCCCCCCTCCCCGAAGCCGACGTTCGCAAACTCGTCGCCTACATCCACTCCCTCCGCGCCACCGCCGTCGATGTCGACGTCCCCGGCAACCCCGCCCGCGGCGCCGAACTCTTCCGCTCCTCCGCCAATTGCGCAAAATGCCACATGGTCGCCGGCCGCGGCGGCATCCTTGGCCCCGATCTCTCCAACATCGGCGCCGAGCGCAGCCTCGCCGCCCTCCGCGAAGCCGTCACCGTCGCCAAACCTCTCCCGCCCCGCGGCTACCAGCCCGTCAAAGTCGTCACCACCAAGGGCCAAACCATCACCGGGTTACTCAAAAACCAGCACAACTCCAGCTATCAAATCCTCGGCACCGACGAAAAGCTGCACTTACTCCTAACCTCCGAAATCAAATCCATCGACTTCCAAAAGAAATCTCTCATGCCCATCCCCGCCCTGCCCGCCGCCGACCTCGACGACATCATCGCCTACCTCAGCCGCCAGGCCCGGAGCCGGAGATAACCCATGCGCCTCTTCTTACTCACCTCCTCCATCGCCTTCGCCCAGGTCACTTACCCGGACTTACTCAAGCCCAACCCCGCCAACTGGCTCCACTACAACGGCCAGTATCACTCCCAACGCCATTCGCCCCTCCAGCAAGTAACAACCGCCAACGTCAAAAAGCTCGTTCCCCAGTGGATGTACCACGTCGAATCGGCCCGCCGCCTCGAATCAGTCCCATTAGTCGTCGATGGCGTCATGTACTTCACCAATCCCAACGAGGTCTACGCCCTCGACGCCCGCACGGGCCGCGAAATCTGGCGCTATGAACGCCAACCCGCCCTGCAAAAAGGCCCCAACCGCGGCGTCGCCGTCTATGGCAACAAGGTGTACATCGGCACGCCCGACGCCCATCTGGTCGCCCTCGACGCCCGCAACGGCTCCATGCTCTGGGAAACCAAAATCGCCGAAGCCAGCGAAGGCTACTGGTCCCCCGCCGCCCCCATGGTCATCAAGGACAAAGTCATCATGGGCATCGCCCCCAGTGACCACGGCCTGAACGGCTTCCTCGACGCCTACGACGCCAACACCGGCGAACGGCTCTGGCGCTGGCACGCCATCCCCAAACCCGGCGAACCCGGCAACGATACCTGGGCCGGCGACTCCTGGAAAACCGGCGGCGGCGGCACCTGGCTCACCGGCTCCTACGACCCCGAGCTGAACCTCCTCTACTGGGGCACCGGCAACCCCGCCCCCGATTTCGACGGCGACGTCCGCAAAGGCGACAACCTCTACACCGAATGCATCGTCGCCCTCGACGCCAACACCGGCAAAATGAAGTGGTACTTCCAAACCACCCCCTGGGACGTCCACGATTGGGACGCCGTCGAAATCCCCATCCTCGTCGACACGCCCTACAAAGGAAAGCCCCGTAAGTTACTCGTCCAGGGCAACCGCAACGGGTATTACTACGTGCTCGACCGTGTCACCGGCGAATTCCTCCACGGCACCCCGTTCATCAAGGAAATCAACTGGGCCAGCGGCCTCACCGAAAAGGGCCGCCCCATCCGCGTTGAAGGCGTCATCCCCAGCCTCAAAGGCACCAAGACCTGCCCCGCCACCTCCGGCGCGACAAACTGGATGTCCCCCGCCTACAACCCGTCCACCAACTGGTTCTATCTGGTGGCCCAGGAAGGCTGCGGCATCAACACCAAAAGCCGCGACACCTTCCGCCCCGGCGGCAATTCGTTCATGGGCACCGGCTACATCGAGAGCCCCGAAGAGCCCTGGCAGATGTACATCCGCGCCCTCGACGTCACCACCGGCAAAATCATGTGGGAATACAAGCAGGAGAACTCCCGCCGCTACGCCGCCGGCCTCCTCTCCACCGCCGGCGGCCTCATCTTCGGCGCCGACGATCAGGGCTTCCTCACCGCCCTCGACGCCCGCACCGGCAAAGCCCTCTGGACCTTCAACACCGGCCAGCAAATTACCTCGCAACCCATCACCTACATGGTCAACGGCAAACAGTACGTAGCCATCGCCAACGGCTCCAACGTCGTCAGCTTCGCGCTGTTCGAATAACCGGACATCGAACCAACCGGACACGCCAATACTCCAAAACCACTATCGCCCCGCCCCCATGCGCCGTGGCACAGTATCACAATGCCCAAGCGCCTCCTCCTCGCCGCCAGCCTCCTCCTCGCCCTCTTCTGCCTCGCCTGGCCCATGTACGTCATCCGTCCCTTCCGCGCCTAGGGCCCCGCCGAACTCGATAGCGCTCTCCTCATCCTCCGCATCCGCCCCTACCTCCTCACCATCTGCCTGTTGGCCTCTCTATTCGCCGCCAAATCCATCTGGCCCAAAACCCGCCCCCGCCAATTCGCCCTCGCCGTCATCCCCCTCACCATCGCCATCGCCCTCGGCCTCTCCCGCATCAATATCTTCGAAATCATGTTCCACCCCATCGACACTCCCACCTTCCAACCCGCCGCCCAAACCACCCTCGAACCCACCGACAAACTCCTCGCCATCGCCATCAACGGCGCCGCCCGCGCCTATCCCGTCCGCGCCCTCGCCTACCACCACATCGTCAACGACACCCTCTCCGGCGTCCCCCTCGTCGGCACCTATTGAACGCTCTGTCACACCGGTCTGGTGTGGACGCGCCAAGTCGACGGCATCACGCTCACCTTCCGCCTCGCTGGCATCAACAACCAGAACTTCCTCATGCGCGACGAAGAAACCGGCTCCTACTGGCAACAGATCAGCGGCCTCGCCATCGCCGGCCCCCTCAAAGGCCGCGCCCTCCAGCTCGTCCATTCCGACGAACTCACCTTCGCCCTCTGGCGCGCCGAACAACCCGCCGGCACCGTCCTCGCCGAAGTCGGCGCCCTCGCACCGAAGTACGCAAAAAAGGACTGGGAACAGCGCATGCAATCCACGCCCACCGTCCTCAGCTACGCCCAGCCCGGCCTCTCCCCCCGCACCCTCATCGTCGGTCTCCGTGCCAACGGCGCCACCCGCGCCTACCCCCACCAAACCGTCCTCAAGGAAGAACTCGTCCTCGATACCCTCGGCGGCCTTCCGCTCCTCATCACCCTCGGCCCCGATGGCCAATCCCTCCGCGCCTTCAAATCGCAGGACCGCACCTTCTACCGCACCCCCGAAGCCGTCTTAATCGACGACGCCACCGGCAGCCACTGGAACTTCCAGGGCTGCGCCATCGCCGGCCCCGCCAAAGGCGCCTGCCTCCAACCCCTCGAAATCACGCAAGACTACTGGTTCGATTGGCGCCACTACAACCCCTCCACAACCGTCTTCACCAGACCCTGACATTCACCAGGCAGCCGGAGACCTCCGCCATGCGGAGAGTCTCCGGCCCACAACGTCCTACCGCCTCCGCCGCGCCAGCAACAATCCGCCCAACCCCATCCCCAACAGCACCACCGTCCCCGGCTCCGGCACCGGCGAGGTCAACTCTCCCGAAAGCACATAGATCGGCAACGAAGTGTTCCGGTTCCCATTCGCCACCGAGATCCAGTTCGTGTTCGACGCCGACGTACTTCCCATCCGCACTTCGCCCGAGCTGTTCCCACCCAACGCCCGGCTCTGCGCCCCGCAGCTATCCGAAGTCCCCGTCCAGACGTTTCCCGAATACGTATTTCCGAGCTGGTTAATGTTCAGCGGACCGTGCGAACTGATGTTGCCCGCAGCACAGATCGCCGCCATCGACGCGCCCACCAGATTCCCCGCCAGATCGTAAACCGGGGCCGTCGAACTGCCCATATTCGCCAACGCCGTCAGCGCCGACGTCCCGCCCACAATCACCCAGTTCGAGCCCAGTGCCGCCAGTTCCGGCACGCTGTTTGCCTCCGCTGTCGCAAACGCGTTATGCGAGCTGATATTCGTCATGTTCGCCGTCGTCGTCCCAACGCTCACAAACAGGAGTCGATAGGAAGCCCCCGACGCCAGGGACGTCGGCACCGGGACAATCGGCCCCGCCATGGCCAGCGGTGCCAGGAGTGTGGCGATCAAGAGCGGAGCAGTGCGCCGGGCCCGGACACAGGCCCGCGAAAAGTAGGGGAGGTTGGAGAGAATTTTCATATCGTTTCCACCCCTGTATTCGCAATCCGTCCCCCCATGTGCCAAATCTTTTTTCATTTTCCAACCCCTGGTACCTACAGGACTCCCATGCATCGCGAGTCCCGCTGACCAATGCTAAACTGGCACATTCCCGTGAAAATTGAAGATGCGGAACTCGGCGGCATCGCCGCGGTCTACGAAGATCTCCGGCGCCTCGCCCGCGTCTATCTCCGCACCGGCGACGCCCACACGCTCCAACCCACCGCCCTCGTCCACGAAGCCTACCTGAAGCTCGTCGACGCCGACCCCGATCGCTGGCAAAGCCGCGAACACTTCATCCACGCCGCCGGCCGCGCCATGCGGCAAATCCTCGTCGATCACGCCCGCCGTAAACTCGCCGCCAAACGCCAAAACGACCTCCCCTTCTCCGAAGCCGGCCCCGAAATGCAGGAGCGCATGGCCACCCTCATCCACGTCGAAGACGCCCTCGCCCACCTCGAACAACTCGACCCCCAACTCGTTCAAATCGTCGAACTCCGCTTCTTCGTCGGCTGCTCCTCCCAGGAAACCGCCGATCTGCTCCAACTCCCCGAACGCACCGTCCGCCATCGCTGGGGCATCGCCAAAGCGTTCCTCGCGGAAAAACTCAAATCCACCGGCAATTCGTCCTCCGTTTGCGAATAGTCTATTGAGGCTTTCCATGACCCGGTCCGATTGGCAAAAAGTCCAGCAACTCGCCGAACAGCTGCTGGAACTCCCGCCCCCCGCCCGCGCCGCCGCCGCTCGCCAGGCCTGCATCGCCGCCCCCGATCTCCTCTCCCGCGTCCTGGCTATCCTCGACAGCTACTCCGATGCCGACGGCCTCGCCGGCCTCACCACCGCCACCATCCCCGCGCCCACCCGCGCCGGGCAAATGGCCGGCAACTACAAACTCCTCCACCTCATCGGTGAAGGCGGTATGGGCGCCGTCTATCTCGCCGAACGCGCCGATCAGGCCTTCGCCAAAACCGTCGCCGTCAAACTCATCCCCCCCTCCCTCGCCACCGGCCTCGTCGATCTCTTTCACCGCGAACGCGCCATCCTCGCCCGCCTCGAACATGCCCGCATCGCCCGCCTCCTCGACGCCGGCTCCACCGCCGACGGGTCCCACTTCTTCGTCATGGAATACGTCGAAGGCGCCCAGCCCATCACCACCT
>JBIKOG010000154.1:0-18410 GCA_044358225.1 Bryobacteraceae bacterium
GACACCACCCACGGGGACACCCGCGGGCCGCAGGCCGGGTGTCCCCAGACGCGACACTCGCCCGCAAAAGGCCCCGAAGAACGAGCCCCTAGCCCAACTGCCCCTGGCGCAGCAAATCCGCCCGCCCTATTCCCCAAAATTTCAGTCCGCATAAACCAACATCGGGTTCGCCGTAATCCGAATCGGAATCGTAGTCGTCGTGACATGCAAATTCGCCGCCGAATTATCCATCGGAATCATCTCAATCCGCACCGCCGACGGCAATTTATTCGCCACCCACCGCGGCGTCCACTTCTGAAACAAAGGCGCCGGCAACTCATCCCGATACAAAAACTGCACCGCCGCCAGCTTATCCGCCAACACAAACGAATCCGGCCGCGCCGCAATCGGAATAAACAAAGGAGCCGCCTGCCCCGTCAACGGATCCGGCTGCGTCCCCACACACGCCCCCCGCAAGCTAAAAGGCCCCGCATAAGGAATCTCATTCACAATCAGCCGCACGCCCTGCCCCGCCTCCCCCGCAATCACCGTAAACTCCAACAATTTCGGATACCCCCGCGCCCCCTCCTGCAACGAATAGCTCGACACAAACCGCATCGCCATCGGCTCCCCTTGAAACATCACCGCCTTCCCCCCCGGCATGCACTCCACCGTCACCGGCATCAACCCGGCAATCTGCGCCGCCAACGCCTTCTCCACGCCCAAAACCCGCCGGTTCTTCGTAAACCGGTCATTGGTCTTCTCCATCGCGTTAATCCCCACGCGCATCGAATACAGCACGCCCAGGCTCAACAGCGCCATCAACGACACCGCAATCATCAACTCCAACAAAGTTATGCCCCGCTGATTCGCCCTTCTCATTGCACCGGCACCCCCGGCGGAGGCTCGTCCGGATACAAATACCGCCGCCGGAACCCCTCCAACGAAAACGACTTCGTCCGCCCGGCATTATTAAACTCAATCAGCAACTCCACCCGCTCCAACACCTGCGACCCCGGCCCCGCCCCCGGCGCAAACTCAAAAATCCCCGTCCGCGCCCGCCATCCCGCCTCCAACCCAGCCGACTCCGCCGGCGCAAACCGCCCCTCCATCATCACCGGCAACCGAGGCATCAACAACAACTCATCCATCTTGTGCCGCGCCATCAACGCCGCCCGGTCGTAATCCGTCAACCGCGACGCGTTCCGCAACGACGTCGTCAAATTCGACAACAACGCCACCACCGCCACGGCCATAATGAACGTCGCCACCATCACTTCCAACAGCGAAAATCCGCGCTGCTTCATGGCTGCCGCTCCGCCACCTGGGCACTCCCCGTAATCGGGTCCACCGACACGATCCGCCACTGGTTCTTCCGGTTCTTCAACTCCAACCCGATCCGCGGCACCGTCCCCCCCGGATGAATCAAAAACTGCCGCGGCAGGTTCTCATCCAGGTTCGGAATCAACGGCAGCACCCGTTCAATCGTCACACCCTCCGGCATCGAAACCTCCCGCCGGTACCCCGGATCGGCACTGGCAAAAAACATCTTGTTCAGCCCCCGGTCCACCACAATCTCCACCGCCACCTGCCGCCGGTCCGCCCGATTCATCGCCGAATTAAACGTGCTCACAATCTCATCGGTGGCAGACCGCAACCGTAACGATTCAATACCCGAAGTGATGGAGGGGAACGCAATGCCAATCATGACGCTGATAATCGCGACCACAATCAACATCTCAATGAGCGTCAAGCCGCTCTGCGTCGCCCTCCGCCGGCTCACTTCGATTTCCAACTCACAATGTCTTCATTCATATCCACGCCACCCGGCTGCCCATCGGCCCCATAGCTGATGATGTCCGGCTCATCGCCGTGCTCACCCGGATACTTGTACACGTAAGGACGATTCCACGGGTCCGTCGGCACTTCCTGCGGCAGATAAGGCCCCTGCCATCCATTCACGCCCTCCGGCTTATCGCGCAGCGCCTTCAACCCCTGCTCGTTCGTCGGAAACAAACTCGTATCGAGCTTATAAGCCCCCAGCGCCGTGTTAAACGAATTGATCTGCTGGCGCACAGCGGTCTTCTTCGCCACATCGGCGCGCTGCAATACCTTCGGCCCCACCACGGCGGCAAACACCGCGATGATCGTCACCACGACGAGCATTTCAATCAGGGTCAGGCCGGCCTGTGAGCGGCGGCGGCGTTGGGAAATCGGTCTCAACATGGGAAAACTCCTTGGTTAAACAGCAACTTCATTAATACTGGATATCGCGAGCAGCAGGCTGATCACCAGCGCGCCAATAATCAAACCCATCACCAAAATGATGATCGGCTCAAACAGCGACGTGAACCGCCGAATGGCAGCTCTTGTATCGGCTTCATAGACGTCAGCCATCCGCAGGAACATCTGATCCAGCTTACCCGTCTCCTCGCCCACACTCAGCAAATGCGCCGCCAGCGGGGGAAATTCGCCCGTCCGTTTCAACGGCGCCGCAATCCCTTCCCCGCGCTTCACACCCATCGCCACCGCGTTCAGCGAATTCGAAATCCGCTTATTGTTCATAATCGCGCCCGATATCGATAGCGATTGCACCAGCGGCACCGAATTCGCAATCAGCGTCCCCATCGCCCTCGCGAAGCGAGCCGTCTCCGCCTTCCGCAGCGCATCCCCCAACAACGGAATCTTCAACCGGAACCCATCCCACCACAGCCGCCCCTCCGGCTGCCGGATATACGCCTGAAACCCAACTATTCCCAACGCCAGCAGCCCCAAAACAAACGGCGCATACGCCTGCGTATACTTGCTCGTCTCAATCATCATCCGCGTCGGCAGCGGCATCGGAATGTTGCCCTGCTCAAACACCTGCGCAAACTTCGGCACCACGAAATTCATCAACACAAACACACTGCCCGCGCCAACCAGCGAAAGCAGCGCCGGATACACCATCGAGCTGATAATGTACCCCCGCAGCTCATCCCGCGTCTTTTCAAACTCGCTCAACCGTTCAAAAATAACCCCCAGCGAGCCCGACGCCTCCCCAGCCCGCACCATGTTCACATACAAGTCGGAGAAATACTTCGGATGCGTCGCCAACGAATCCGCGAGCGACCGCCCACCTTTCAACACCCGCAGCACATCCAAAATCACCATCCGGAACGCCGGCTTCTCCGCCAGCTCCGTCGAAATCTGCAACGCCCTGTCCACCGGAATGCCGCTGTTCAAAAGCGTGGTCAATTCCGTCGTAAAAAACAGAACTTCCTTCTTCCGCCCGCCCCCCAAATCCGGCAGTTCAAACTCGAACCCCTTCTTCTGTTCCAACCCCACATAAACAGGCGTCAGCCCCTGCTTCCGCAACTCCCGCGCCACTTCCTTATCGCTCTCGCCAACAAGCGTGCCCGTGCGCGCCTTCCCATCGGAAGTAATCGCCCGAAAATGAAAGGAGGCTGCCATTAGAACTCTTGCGTCACCCGCATAATCTCCTCAGGCGTCGTGACCCCCTCGGCAACTTTATCCCACCCATCCTCGCGCAACGTCCGCATCCCATTCCGCCGCGCCGCGTCGTTCAACACACTCGCGTCTTCATTCCGCGTAATCATCCGCCGAATCTCTTCATTCAGCTCCATCAACTCAAAAATCCCAACCCGTCCCTTAAACCCACTGCCAAAACAGACGTCGCATCCGCGCCCATAAAACGTCGGCACCTCCACGCCCTCAGGCCGCAGCCGCGGCTTCCCCTCCACCCGGCAATTCTTGCAAATGGTCCGCACCAGCCGCTGCGCCAAAATACTAACCACCGAAGACGAAATGAGGTAATTCTCCACCCCCATATCCGTCAACCGCGTAACGGCACTGGGCGCATCATTCGTATGCAGCGTCGAGAACACAAAGTGGCCCGTCAACGCGGACCGAATCGCCACGTCCGCCGTCTCCCTGTCGCGCACCTCGCCCACCATGATCACGTCCGGATCCTGCCGCATAATATGCCGCAATCCACTCGCGAACGTCAGCCCAATCTGCGGATTCACGTGAATCTGATTGATCCCGTCCATCTGGTATTCCACCGGGTCTTCAATCGTGATAATCTTCCGCTCCACCCCATTAATCCGCTTCAGCGCCGAATACAACGTGGTCGACTTGCCCGACCCCGTCGGCCCCGTCACAAACATAATCCCGTGCGGCAACTGCGTGTAAAACTCCATCCGCTCCAACATGTAATCGGTGAAGCCCAGCTTCCGCAAATCATAAAACTGCTCGCCCGCCGACCGGTCCAGCAACCGCATCACCACGCTCTCGCCATACAGCGTCGGCAGTGTGGAAACACGCAAATCCACCTCCCGCCCCAGCGTCTTCACCTTAATACGCCCATCCTGCGGCAACCGTCGCTCCGCGATGTTCAACTTCGCCATCAGCTTCACACGGCTAATCAACGCCGCCTTCATCTCCTTCGGCGGCTGTTCTTGTTCATAAAGAACACCATCAATCCGAAACCGGATCCGAAAGGATTTCTCAAACGGCTCAATGTGAATATCGGAAGCGCGCTTCTCCACCGCCGACGCGATGGTCGCATTCACCATCCGGATGACGGGCGCCTCGCTCGCCATATCCCGCAGGTGCTCTAAATCTTCGTTCCCGCTAACACCCTCGCCGAAATCGGCTTCCGCCTCATTCCGCGCCGCCTGCCCGTAGTGCTTGTCGATCGCCTCGACAATCTCCCCCTCCGCCGCCAGCACCGGCGAAACCCGCAGCCCCGTAAACCCGCGCACCGCCGCGATGGTCTCAAAGTCCAGCGGGTCGGCCATCGCCAACACCAGCCCTGTCTCGTTCAACCCCATCGGCAAACAACGGCTCTGCCGCAGGAACCGCGCCGCCAACCCCTCCGTCTCCGGAGCCGCAAACGCCGTACCCTCAATCGTCACCAGCGGCAACCGCAACTGCTCGGAAAGAGCCGCCAACACATCCCGCTGCGCCACAAACCCCAGCTCAATCAGCAGCTTCCCGATCTTCTCCCCGCGCTCTTTCTGCAGCTCCAGCGCCCGGTCCAGGTCGTCCTGGCCAATCAAGCCTTTCCCGATCAACAGTTCGCCCAGGCGCATCTAGTATTCCCGCACCTGAATCTGCTGTTCCAAAGCCGACTTATCCGCGCCCGACATCAAAAAGCCCATCAACGTCTTCCGCGGCGCCTGCATCACAATCTGCGTCGGCAACCCCGACGAGTCCTCGTGCGGCCAATAGGCCAGCGACACGCTCAACACCATCCGCTCCGACACCGGCACCGGGTCCATCACCACCGAAGCGCTGACTAACATGTCCCGCATCGCCGTCTTCAACAGCGGCAGCCGTTCAATCTTCTTCTTCCGCAACGCCGCCTTCACCGGCTCCGGCAGCGTCTTCAGGAAAGGACCCGGCGCCGGCCCCTCGGCCAGGTTCACCCGAGTCGTAAACACACACCCAAAGCCTTCCAAATAAACCCCATGCGTGTGCCCCAACAGCAGGAACTGCTCCCCCGGCACCAACGCCTCCACGCGCTTGTTCATCGCCACCTCAACGGCAGCGATCAGCCCCCGGTTCACCGGAGCCCCAAACAGCGCGCAAGCGAGAAACCCGAACAAAATCACCCGCATCATTGCCCACCCCCGCCACTATTCTGCGCGTAGGAAACCATCATCGCCGCCTGCTTCTCCCGGAACAGCGAGTAGCTGGCTTCCATGTTCATCTGGTCTTCCTGCCGCAACTTCTGATATTTGCCCTCGGCCTCTTTAATTGCCGAAGCCAACTGCGTCCGATGCCGCTGCTCGGCCTTTTCCAACGCCACCGGCAACACCCGAGTCACTTCCTCGGCAATCCGTTTCTCAAACGCCGCCTGGTCCATCGAAGCCGCCACCGGAGCCATCGGAACCACCTGCCCCGCCGACCCATGGAACACAATCGCCGCCGCCAACAGCGCCGCCGAAGCGAACGCCATCCGCGGCCCGGAGTTCAACCAAACCTGCCACCACTTCGGCTCAAAAACCTTATCGGAAACAAACGCAATCCGCCGCGGCAGCTCTTCCTCCCGCAGCGAGAACAGAGCCGACTGCGTCACCTGCAACCGCGCCAGCTCCTCGCGCAGCGCGGGATCAGCCGCGCAAGCGGCCTCCACAGCCCGCCGCCCCGCGGCATCGAGCTCCCCAAACACATAATCTTTCAAATCAATATTCATAACGCGCTCCCCCGAATCCCCACCGGCGCCAGCGTATCTTTCAGCAGTTCCAGCGCGGTATACAACCGCGACTTCACCGTCGAAAGCGGGCACCCCAGAATCTCCGACATCTCTTCAAACTTAAAACCCTGATACACCTTCAGAACCACAGCCTCTCGTTGCTCTTCCGTCAGCCGTCGCAGCGCAGCATCGACGGCCAGCGCCGTCTCCACCGGCAACATCCCGCCCCCCATCGAATTCGGCATCTCGTACCCCGAAGTTTCCAAATCGTCCTCCGGCTTCTTCTTTCTAAGCAACGAATAGGCCTCGTTATGAGCAATCCGGTACATCCACGGCGCAAACCGTGCCGGATCCTCCAACTTCCGCAAGTTCTGATAGACCTTCAGAAGGACATCCTGACAAAGGTCCATCGCATCCTCCCGATTCCGGACCAACCGCAGTAAGTAATTGAAAACACGCTTCTCCCAGCGCGAAACAAGGAGGTTGTAGGCGTCCACATCTCCCCGTTGCGCCTTCAGGATCAGATCGCGGTCTTCGACTTCACGGAAGATCAAGGCGGGTGTTCTCGTTTGTTATGACGCCGCCAGAGGAAAAAAAGTCGAAGCAGCGCCTTTCAGCCTCCAGTGTAGGCAAAAACCGCGAGAGGAACAGCAACGAAAGCAGTACAGGAAACAAGCGAATTCAAGAATGCCCCCCCAACCCAAACTCCGATCGGTGCCTGGCACCGGGCCAGTCCGACGCAACCTCCCCGACCAATACTCTCTCCCCGGTGCCAGGCACCCCGGGAATGGGGTGGAAGCTTTACCTGAACCTAGCGTGCCACCGACACCCGCACAATCAGGCCCCCCGACAACCAGGCCAACGTGCCCTAAAACTCCCCCGCCAAGCCGCCGCTCTTCGTACGCCAACTGAACCACTTCATCGAGCAGTGCCGCCTCCTCCGCACTACCAAACAATCCCCGAACCCTGCTCCGCAACCGTCGTTTCCAACCGCCGCAGCGAAGCCGCCCGAAACTCATCCAGGTCTTCGTCACTCCACGAATCGGACCAATCAATCTTGCGATCCGGAGCCAGCGCCGCCAAACGCTCAATCAACCCGGACAACTCGCTCGCCGTCTCCGGCGGCAACCGGCGAAAAGCCGCAAGCAAGTTCGCTTCCTGGGTGTTCAGTAGGACGTCCATAAGCCAGTTTCAGTATACGGCGAGTCTACAGTCGGTGCGCGACGTTCCGAAGATTGTTCAATCATCACCCGGTCCATCTTGACACCCGGCGCGTTTCCAGCATCCGTTGTTGAATCCATTCGTTGGAAAAGCCGAGCTCATAAAGCAGTAACATCTCGCACAGAACGCGCAGACGTACGCCCAAGTCATGCATTAGCCGGGATCGATCCGCCTTTGGCGGCAGTCGATTTTCCACTTTCGGGTCATAGTGGGTAACGAAGTTGCGGAAGTCACCGGCCAGACGAATGGCGTCGTCATCCAACAGCCACGCAGCATCCACCAATCTGACAAGTTCGCGAATTCGGTCAGCTGCAGTTGGTTCATGACTGTGGCGGAGTCTGTTTTCCAACCACTTCCTGTCTTTTTTCTCGGTCACCAAACCCAGAATCCGTTGCACTCGCGCCTCATGCTGGTCAAGTCGTTCAACAGGTTGAACACAAGTACGCCGGTGATGGGACTCAAGAGCTTGAAACATGTTGATAAACCGATGCTCCACGTACATCCAAGGGCTTCGCACGGTACCGAAGTACAGTTGGTACAGGGGCCCGACCGCGTCGTACTTCTGAAACCAGGCCCTGACAGTTTCCCCGAATCGGGCAGAAATACTCGAAGCCGTGAACAACATAGCGTTGGAGCTCAAGTCAGGTAACTCCGGCGCTATCGGCTCTCGATTGTGGATGATCTCAACGGACCGTTGCTCAATACTCCCATCTTTTCCCGCGCGAACATCAAGCGTGCCAGAAAACTCAAGTGGGCGCACGGGCTGGCCAATCGCCAGCGCGACCAAGTCCGAGAGCCTCGTCACCAGTTGTTCGAGATATTCGTAGCCTCGCGCCTCTGTAGCTGTCACACTCAGCCAGGCTCGCTGGACAATCTTCATCTCGGATAGCGCAGGCAACCGTGGACCATCCACGCCAAACGACACTCCAATCGTCAGACCATTCTCGATTTCACACGTTAACGCCTCCGGCTTCGAGTACCGGATTTCAATGGGATAAGAAGCCGAACTTGGCGTGACCTCAAAACCAGAGGTGTCCGCCCAGGCCTCCAGGTTGGAGTACCGCACGTAGAGGGAGAACAGCGTAAAGTCCTTAACACTCTCAAAATGCACGTCATGCACAAGAATCCGCGGCCATAATTCCAACTTCCGGGACGTATGTGTCAGACCAGCTCGGCAAACCTGGCACCCAAAGGCGGTCACACCCCGCCCAGCGGAGGTCACCCCCAGCAGTATTGGGTACTCCTTGGGTTCCTGAATCCTTAAAGGAATCGGCTGGCCAACGCCGTTTTCGTCCGGAGTTCCAACAGCAAACGATCCATCCAAAGCCAAAACCCAAGCCCGCTTCGGCTCCCGGTGGAGAACGCCCGAAACTCTGACATCGGGCCGTTCGGGCAGCCACCAATTCGACGTGAAGAATTCTGGCATCTCCCCCCACTATATCTACCTACAGACCGTGATTCGGATGGACAACGAACACCTCGTCCCCAAAGCGGCACAAAACCCTCCCCATCTCCAACAAACCACACCACTTAACCTGAAATCACTTGACAAACTGATATAATGGTAAATGAGAGGCCCCTGTGCCGGACAAAATTGTCCAGCCCAGGGGCCTTTTCTATTTCAAAAAAGGAAATGCAAAATGCACCCGCTCACCAACAAGGCCGAAATCGCCCGCCGTAACGGCGCCCGCTCCAAAGGCCCCATCACCGCCGCCGGCAAGGCCCGTTCCTGCCGAAATTCCCTCATCCACGGCCGCCGCGCCGCCAAACTCGCTGAGTTCGTCCCACCCAACTCAGCCACACTCACCAACGAAGACCGCCAGAAGTTCTTCACCCTCTTCGACCAGAATCTATCCAAATTCCGCCCCGCCGACCCCGCCGAAAAGGCCCTCGTCCGCGACCTCACCAACCGCCAATGGGACAACCTGCGCCTGGAATCCGCCCGCCAGGCCATCCTCAACCGCGAGCTCTCCCTCCACGGCGACCCCACCGTCGCCCTCGAATTCGCCTACACCAACAAGGCCTTCACCGCCATGTTCCGCGAGTTCGCGGCCAACACGCGTTTAATCGCGCAAATCGAACGCCGCCTCAAACTCCTCAAAACGGCCTTCCCGGCAAAGGACCCCGCCCCCATGGATTCCCAAAACGAGCGGACCCACGACCCCGCTCCGCAACCCGTTGAAACAAAAGAGGAAACCCAAAATGCGCCCATAAAACGCATCAACTATCGCGGCTTCCTCACCCCCGACGTCATCAAAAAATACCGTCGGCTCTACCCCAACTGTGATCTGTCTTTCATTGATGGGCCCGAAACGCCGGCAATGTAACCGGCAATCCAGCCCCAAAAGTCACACCCGACACCCGAAGTGTGCCCGCTCGCTGCGTTAAACTCAAAATACTCCAACCCCAAAGTGGTGCTCATATGCAGAAACTCATAGCTGTTCTCCTCCTGGCCGCAACCGTGGCGTTCTCCCAGCCCAAACAGAAGGCCTCCATCGCCGGCATCACCGAATACGAATTCCCCAACGGCCTCCGCGTCCTCCTCTACCCCGACGCCTCCTCCCCAAAAATCACCGTCAACATCACCTACCTGGTCGGCTCCCGCCACGAAGGCTACGGCGAATCCGGCATGGCCCACCTCCTCGAACATCTCCTCTTCATCGAAACCACCAACGGCCGACAAATCAAAAATGAGCTCACCGGTCACGGCGCCCAATGGAACGGCACCACCTCCGACGACCGCACGAATTACTACGAAACCATCACCGCGACAGACGAGAACCTGAAATGGGCCCTCGGCCTCGAAATGGACCGCATGGTCAACGTGAAGATGGAGAAGAAAATCCTCGACACCGAAATGACCGTCGTCCGCAACGAGTTCGAACGCGGCGAAAACTCCCCCCAGCGCGTCCTCAACGAACGCGTCATGTCGACCGCCTACCTCTGGCACAACTACGGCAAATCCACCATCGGCACCCGCGCCGATCTCGAACGCGTCCCCATCGAACGCCTCGCCGCTTTCTATAAGAAGTACTACCGTCCCGACAACGCCGTCCTCACCCTCACCGGCCAGCTCGACACCAAGAAAACCCTCGCCATGATCGCCGACACCCTCGGCCGCATCCCCCGCCCCTCCACCCCCGTCGAAAAAACCTACACCACCGAACCCGTCCAGGACGGCGAACGCTTCGTCGAACTCCGCCGCGTCGGCAACAACCAGGAAATCATGATCGCCTACCACGCCCCCGCCGCCGCCCACCCGGACGCCGCCGCGCTGCGTGTTCTGAGCGGCATCATGGGCGGCGGCGGCTTTCGCTTCTCCGCCGGCGGCCCCGGCCAGGGCCGTCTGTCGAAATCCCTCGTCGAAAACAAAAAGGCCCTCTCCGCCAGCATGTCTTTCCAAGCCCAGCACGACCCCGGCATCGTCATGGTCTCCGCCGGCCTCAACATGGAACAGTCCCTCGATGACGTCAAGAAGACGATCTTCGAAACCATCGACGGCATCGCCAAAGAGCCCCCGTCGCAGGAAGAACTCGACCGCGTCAAAAACCGCCTCCTCCGCGGCATGGAACAGCGCCTGTCGGATTCCCAACAACTCGGCCTCGGCATGACCCAGCCCATCGCCCAGGGCGATTGGCGCCTCATGTTCCTCGAACATGAAAGCCTCAAAACCGTCACCACAGCCGACCTCGTTCGCGTCGCCCAGACATACTTCAAACCCTCCAACCGCACCGTCGGCGTCTTCATCCCCACCGCCGCCCCGGACCGCACCACCGTCCCCGAAACCCCGGACCTCGACAAGCTCTTCGAGAACTTCAAAACCTCCGTCACCATCTCCCAAGGCGAAAGCTTTGAACCCACCCCAGCCAACATCGAAAAGCGCCTCCAACGCTCCAAGCTGTCGAACGGCCTGAAAGTCGCCATCCTCCCAAAAACCACCAACGGCGGCAACATCTCGGCCACACTCGAGCTCCACTTCGGTGACGAGACGACCCTCGCCGGCAAAAGCGCCGCGTCCTCCATGGCCGCCTCGCTCCTCATGCGCGGAACGAAGTCCAAAACCCGCCAGCAGCTCCAAGACGCCATCGAAAAACTGAACGCCCGAGTCAACGTCGGCGGCGGTGGTGGCGGCGGCCGCGGGGGCCGTGGCGGTGGTGGCGGCGGCGCGTCCAGCGTCAACGGCATCAGCGCCTCCGTCGAAGCCAAGAACGAGAACTTCCTCGCCGCCCTCCGCCTGGCCGTCGAAATCCTCAAGGAACCGGCGTTCCCGGAATCCGATTTCGAACAGATCCGCAAACAGCGCCTCGCCGCCATCGACGCCGCCCGTACCGACCCCGCCTTCCTCGGCAGCTCCCTCCTCGCCCGCAAGATCAGCCCGTATCCCAAAGGCCATCCGCTCTACGCCGGCACCCTCGACGAACAGGCCGAGGAGCTGAAAAAGCTGACCCTCGAAGACGTCAAAAACTTCCACGCCAAGTACTACGGCACCCAGTTCGCCGAACTGGTCGTCCTCGGCCCCGTCGACCAGCCCGCCCTGCTGAAAGAAGCCGAAACCCTCCTAGCCAAATGGCCCACGCCAATGGCCTACAAGCGCCTAACCGCCCAGCATCGCGCCATCCCAGCCTTCAACGAGAAGCTCGAAACCCCGGACAAAGAAAACGCCCAGTTCGACGCGGCCCTCCGCATCCAGATGAGCGACTCCCACCCCGACTACCCCGCCATGATGCTGGCCAACTACATGCTCGGCGGCACCATCTCCTCCCGAGTCCCCAACCGCATCCGCAATAAAGAAGGGTTGAGCTACGGCGCCCGCACCGGCTTCACCGCACCGTCCGAAGGCGACGCCGCCATCTTCTCCGCCTCCGTCATCGCCAACCCCGGCAACATGCCAAAGGTCGAAAAGTTCTTCCTCGAAGAGGTGAACATGGCGTTGAAGGACGGCTTCACCGCCGCCGAACTAGCCGGAGCGAAGAAAGCGATGAAGGACCTCGCCACCGTCGGCCGTTCGCAAGACGGAGCTCTGTTGCGCAGCATCGCCATCCGCGAACAGCGCAACCGGACGATGCTCTTCGACGAGCAGATGGAAGCCAAAATCCAATCCGCCACCCTGGATCAGGTCAACGCCGCCTTCCGCAAGTACATCAACCCGGCCCAGATCTCCATCGTCAAAGCCGGCGACTTCAAAAAAGCCGGCGTCTGGCAATAACCCCGCTCGGGCGGGCCCCATCAGGGACCCGCCCCACCGCCAAACGCCCCCATCGGCCACCCGCAATCAAGCCAAGAGCCACTCCGCCCCGGCCCAGATCGCCGTAGCCAACGCCCTCATCGGCCACCCGCCACAGCAGCAAAAGCCGGCGTCCGGCAATGACACCGCGCAGGCGGGCCCCATCCCCCAAAACCCGCACCAGCGCGACGCCGCCTCTTCCAAATACATCGCCCGGCCCAAGTCGCCATCGTAGACGCCGGCGACTTCAAAGGCTGGCGCATGGCAATAGCACCGCTCCGGCGGGCCTCATCGGGGACCCGCCCAAAAAACCGCACCAGGGCGGCGCCGCCTGCTCCAAACACATCGCCGCGGCCCAGATCGCCGTCGCCAACGCCCCCCATCGGCCACCCCGCCACAGCAAAGCCGGCGTCCGGCAATAACACCGCCCAGGCGAGCCCCATCCCCCAAACCCGCACCAGCGCGACGCCCCGGCCCAGATCACCTTCGTCAAAAGCCGGGCTCGGGCGGGTCCCATCGGGGACCCGCCAAAAAAACAACTACTGGTTCACACCGCTACACAGGAACCCGCCGTCCACCGCAATGCACTGCCCGGTAATGTAGGACGCCGCCGGCGAAGACAGCAACAACGCCGCCCCAATCAGCTCCTCCCGCTGCCCGAACCGCTTCATCGGCGTCCGCATCAAAAATTCCTTGCCCCGCTCAGTCCCATCCAACAACGCCGCGTTCAGCTCCGTCCGGAACACGCCCGGAGCAATCGCGTTCACGTTGATCCCTTCCTTCGCCCACTCCACCGCCAACTGCTTCGTCAACTGCAACACCGCCGCCTTCGACATCCCGTACGCCGTCACTTCCAGCAGCCCCACATACGAGCTCAACGACGCGATGTTCACCACGCGCCCCGCGCCCGACGCCTTCAACGGCTCGTAAAACGACTGGCACGCCCGCAACGTCCCCGTCACGTTAATGTCCATCAGCCGGTTCCAATCCGCCTCGGCCACGTCCTTGGTCGGCTTCCGGAACGTGATCCCCGCCGCGTTCAACAGAATGTCCACGCGCCCCAGCGAGCCCAGCACCGCTTCCCGCAACGAGTCAATCGACTCCCGGCTCTGCACGTCGCACGTCTGCCGCACCGTCTTCCGGCCCAGCGCCTCAATCTTGTCGCAAACGGCGTCCAGCTCCGCCTGCCGCCGGCCCGTCGGAACAACGTCTGCGCCCGCCTCGGCCAGCCCCAGCGCCATCATCGCGCCAATGCCGGACGTCCCGCCCATCACCACGGCAACTTTGCCGCTCAGATCCATGAAGTTTTTGACCATACCTAACGGCAGTATATCAACGGTTTACCGCATCAGAGCCACAAAACCGGGGTGCCCCCGCAACGGATCGAACACCGGGTCAATCCGCGGCAGGCTCGGGTTCACACACCCGCTCGCCAGGCAGGCCGCCATCAACCGCACCGCCTCGTCGTTCTCGCCAATCCCCAAATGCGCCACCGCCCGCTGCATCGGCGATACGTGGCTCATCCGCGCCAGCTCGTCCATGCTCTTCACAATCTGCCGCGCCTCGTCCACCCGCCCCGTCTTCCCGTACGTGTACGCCAACCCCATCGATACCATCGGCTGATTCAGCCCCGCCGCCTTCGCCCGTCCCGCGATCAACGACGCCAGCCGCCACTCCCCCGTCGCCCACGCCGGCAACACCAGCAGCCCATACCCCGTCCCATTCTTCGGCGCGATCCGGATCACCCGCCACGCCTCCCGCTTCGCCAGGTCGTACTGCCGCGACAAATAGTAGTGATGCGCCAAAACCTGCCGCCCCAACAGCAACGTCGGATCTCCCTGCACCGCCCCGCGCAAAATCCGTTCCGACTCCGTGAACCGTCCCAATCGCGCCAACAACTGCCCCGCCAGCAACTGCAAACTGATGCTCCCCGGATCGGACTGCAATACCTCCCGCGCCAGCCGCTCCGCCTTCAACTCGTTCTGATCCGCATATGCCGCCACGTAGGCCTGGATCATCCGCGCGTCCCCGTTCTCCGCCTCCAGCTCCAACGCCTTCCGCGAATACTCCCGAGCCCGCTCCCACACCACCCGCGGGTCCTCCATCTGGTTGATCCCCATCAGCGTGTAGTGCAGCGCGATGCCCGAATACGCCCCCGCAAACGCCGGATCCGCCGCCAGCGACCGTTGGAAAGAGTCGACGGCGCTCCCCTTCCGCGACGTCAACGCCTGCGCCCCTTCCAAATACGCCAGATACGCCTCCCGGTTCGCCGGCGCCTTCCGGCTCAACAGGTTCCGCCGCCGCGCCCCGCCCAGCTCCTGCAGCGATACCGCGGTGTACGTCGCGATCTCCGACTGAATCTCCGCCAGCTCCCCCGTCAGCTCGTGCGTCCACACGGCCTTACCGTCCTGCCGCAACTCCGCCCGGACCTTATCGCCCTCAATCGTCCCCGACAACGTGAAATCCGCCCGGGTCCCGAACGCCGTCGGCTGCACCACCTGCACCTGGATGTTGTCCAGCCGCCCCAGGCTCCCGGCCAACTCCGCCGCGAACGCGCCCCCGACGGCCGACGAAAACGGCATCACCGCAATCGACTTCGGCGCCTCCGCCGACGCCTCCTCCTCCGCCATCCAGAAATCCCACTGCCGCTTGCCGAAGCCCACCGTCGCCGCCAGCACCGCCATCGCCATCGCCGCCGCCATCCACCGCCACGCCGGCGCCCGCCCCGGCACAATCTCCGGCGCGATCTCTTCGGCCGCCACCGGGGCCACGAACTGATACCCCACCTTCGGCAGCGTCTCTATATAAACCGTGTCGCCGCCCACGGCCCCCAGCGCCTTCCGCAACTGGAAGATGTGCTGCGTCAGGTTGTTCTCTTCCACAAACGTGTCCGGCCAAACCCGCTGCTGCAACTCCTGCTTCGACAATGCCGCCCCGGGCCTTTCCAGGAAAGCCAGCAATAGGTCGAACTGCTTGGCCGTCAGTGAAACCGGCGTTTCGCGCCAGTCCAAACGGCGGGATCCCGGGTCCACCCGGAACTCCCCAAAACGATACACGGTCATGGAGGGTGAAATTCCATAGTAGCGCAAGTGGTTGAAATCATTGCGATTTAATAACAATTAAGAACGAATGATTGGTCTAATCCCGCCCCGGCGTGGGAGCCTGCAAGTCGATGTCACGACTCCTCTTACTGCTCTGCTTCCCCCTCCTTCTGGTGGCCGGCAAACCCGAAGCCGCCTGGACCTTGGAGGGCAACGGCGATGTCCGTTGGCACAAAGTCACTGCCACCGGCGCCTACCTCTTCGCCACCGATGCCGGCCTGTACGCCGTCAGCACCGAGTCCGGCCAGTACCTCTGGAAACGAGAGGACATGAAGAAGGTCCCCGACTTCGCCGTCGAAGAAGTCCCCGGCACGCCCCTTCTCCTCGTGGCCGACGACGAAGGTAAATTCCAGAAATCCACCAAGCTCATGGCGCTCGACATCATGAACGGCACCACCATCTGGGAGACCGAAAAGCTCCAAGGCTCCATGGCCGATCTGGTGCCGGACTATAAGCACAACGCCATCGTGCTGTTCTCCGCCATGCCCGCCGGCAAGGCCAAACTCCAGGTGCTCCACCTGGACCTGGTGACCGGCAACGCCAACTGGGATCTGCAGATCGATGCCAAGGCAGACCTCTATCTTTCCGAGAAGGGCTCCAAGTTCAGCCCGCGCATGGACCTGAACGGCCACGCCCAGCCGGTGTTCTCCGGCGACGCCATGTACGTCGCCTACGCCGGGCTGCATAAGATCAACGTGAAGACCGGCAAACTCGAATGGGGCTACGCCTTCGACGTCACCGAGAAGGCGTTCAAGAACACCAACGCCTCCCCGCTGGTGGCGAATGGCTTGGTCTATTCCAGCGCCAAGGGCGTCATCCGCGCCTATGACGACGCCTCCGGGGCCCTGAAGTTCACCTCCGCCGACTTCGGCGCCGCAATCCCCGAGATGATCTTCGATTCGGGCACCGTCTACGGCCGCATGGGCGGCGTGTTCCTCGATCCGGGCAGCAAGCAGTATGCGATCAAGAAGCCGATCGGCGTGGTGGCGCTCGATGCAGCGAGCGGCTCCCTCCGTTGGCGCTACGAAGGCGCCAAGGACTCGGTGACCAATATGTTCCTCGACCGCGGGTCGAATTCGATTCTTTTGGCCGACGCCAAGAACCTGATCGGGCTCAGCCTGGACGCTTCGGGCAACAAGGTGAAGGAAAACTACAAACTCCCGTTGGAATTCAAATTCAAATCCGGGGGCGCCAAAAAGGCCGCAAAGATGGCCGGGCGCTTCGCCCTGGGCGGCGTTCGGGGGCTCGCCCAGAAGGACAGGAGCGGGGAGGATGAGCCGATCGCTCTGATCCCCCGCTCGGACGGACAACTGATCATCCGCGGCAAGCAGCACCTGCTGCTGTTCAACCCAAAGACCCGCCAGACCGGTTGGGGCAGCGCCTTCAAGGCGCCCGGCATCTCCAACTTCGCCAAGATCGCCACCGTCGCCGCGTTCGCCATGCAGTATGGCGCCGCCACCGGCCAGGCCATGAACACCCAACTGGGCACGAGCGAAAACCGCTGGGCGAACAACCAGCGCTTCACGGCGCTGAAGCAGTTCGACGCGGCGATGTCCAAGCGCTATTCCGCCAACGCGGTGAACGACAAGTTCGCCTACATGCTGACCGATGTCGAGACCGAAGAAGGCAAAGGCCCGGGAATTGTCGGTGTGAACCTGGAGACGGGCGAAGCCGAGCGCGAGCTGTACTTCAAGGACCGGGAACCGGATTACGTGGTGGACGAGAAGACCGGCATCATCATCCGCACGCACAAGGGCAAAGGCACGATCGTGGCCCAGGCGGTGGAGTAGCCCTTGCCGGGCGCTCCCCTAGTTTGCTAGGGTAGACGGCGGAGGGAAGCGTGGCTCCGCTGGAATTGATGATTCTCCAAACACTGGATGCCGGACCCAACCATGGGTTCGGCATCACTTTGCATATTGAGACCGTTTCGGGCGGTCTGCTGGGGGTGGAGGAGGGGTCGCTGTACCCGGCCCTCCACCGGCTGGAAAAGGAGGGGGCGCTTACGGCGGACTGGACGGTTACTCCGGCCGGGCGCCGGGCGCGGCTGTACACGCTGACGGCGGCCGGGCGGAAGCGGCTGGCCAAGGCGCGGGAGGAGTGGGCCGGCACGGCCAAGGGTTTGAACCGGCTGTTGAGGTACGCCTGATATGCGGACACCGGCAATCGCGGAAAGGCGGCATGCCACCGGCGTCCGCGTGACGGGGGCACGCATGAGCCGGAGCGTGGACTGGTACGGAGAACTGGCGGCTCACGTCGCCGTGGGTGCCGAACGGGCCGCGCGAGGAGGCACGCATGAGCCGACTTGGGGAGTGGAACGGGAACTGGCGGCTCATGTCGCGGTGGGCGCCGAACGGGCTGCGGGAGGGAGCACGAATGAGCCGAGTTGGGGAGTGGAACGGGGAACTGGCGGCTCACGTCGCGGTGGGTGCCGAACGGGCCGCGCGAGGAGGCACGCATGAGCCGACTTGGGGACTGGAACGGGAACTGGCGGCTCATGTCGCGGTGGGCGCCGAACGGGCTGCGGGAGGGGGCACGAATGAGCCGAGTTGGGGAGTGGAACGGGGAACTGGCGGCTCACGTCGCCGTGGGTGCCGAACGGGCCGCGCGAGGAGGCACGCATGAGCCGACTTGGGGACTGGAACGGGAACTGGCGGCTCATGTCGCGGTGGGCGCCGAACGGGCT
>JBIKOG010000371.1:0-5514 GCA_044358225.1 Bryobacteraceae bacterium
GCGAAACTGTGCCCGTCCCGACGACGTGGTGGCGCGTTTTGGTGGTGACGAATTCGTGGTGCTGCTACGCGCTCTGCGCGATGCCGAAGAGGCCGTCCTGGTTGCCGAACGGATGCTAAAGGCGTTACTGACGCCTTTCCAGCTGGGGGAACAGGAAGTGCGCAGCGGCGGGAGTATTGGCATTGCGTTGAGCAAAGAGTCGTTCCGGAGCAGTGACGAGCTCCTCCATTTTGGCGATATCGCCATGTACCACTCCAAAAAGGCGGGAAAAGGGCGTGTGACACTGTTCCACCGCGCGATGCTTGAGGAGTCCGACAAGCAGGACCAGCTGAAGTCTGAGTTGGAGCTTGCGGTGGAACGCGGCGAGTTTCTGTTGCACTACCAACCTTCGATCCACCTGGCCACCGGCCGCATCGTCGGCGTCGAAGCCTTGCTCCGTTGGCGCCGGGCGAACGGCGAGGTCCTTTATCCGGATACATTCCTGCCTCTAGCCGAAAAGAGTGATCTGATCCAGAAGATCGGTGAGTGGGTACTGCGGACGGCATGCGCCCAGAATAGCGAGTGGCAGCGGGCTGGTCTGGTGCCGATTCGCATGTCGGTCAACCTTTCGGCGCGGCAGTTGCAACAGCGAGACCTCCCGGAGTTGGTCCACCGGATTTTGCAGGAAACGCGTTTGGGGCCGGAATGGCTGGAGTTGGAGATGACCGAGGCCTCGCTCATGCGCAATGCCGACGGCACCGCCGCGCTGCTGCGGGCACTTGGCGACTCTGGTATCCGCACGGCGATCGACAACTTCGGAACCGGTTCGGCGTCGCTTAGCAATTTGCGGCAACTCAAGTGTCATACCCTCAAGATGGATCGCGGCTTCGTCTCGGAAATCACAACCGATCCGCGTGTCGCCGCACTGGCCCGAGGCTTGATCACCATGGCGCATCACCTCGGCCTCTCCGTGGTGGCCGAAGGCGTTGAGCAGAAGGATCAGGTCCAATTTCTGCACGATGAGCGTTGCGACAACGTCCAAGGCTACCTGATAGGCCGGCCGGTCCCGGGACACGAATTCGGAATGCTGTTACGGTCGGCGTCCATGCCGCTCGCCTCGCATCTACCCGCGCCGGAGCCGGACCCGGATGCGCTGAAGGCGATGCATGCCGCGGTCGGCAGATCGCCGGCGCTGCAGTGGGCGGCAACGCGCAACGCACGCGATTCGCGGTAAGCTACATTACTTGTTCACCTCGATTCGGTTTCGCCTCAGCGTAATGATGCTCCTGGAGTATATGGTGTGGGGAGCGTGGTATCCGGACTTCTCCGCCTATATGGGAAAGGCCTTGCGTTTCAGCGACGGCCAGATCGGCGCCATCTACGCGTTGCTCCCCATTGGCTGCATGATTGCGCCCTTTTTCGCTGGACAATTGGCGGACCGATTCATGCCGACGGACCGTCTTTTGGCTATTCTCCATCTGGCCGGGGCGATTCCGCTCTACATCATGGCCTCGGCGCAGAATTATGACGGCGTTTGGATTTGGATGGGCCTCTGGGCGGTGCTGTATGGTCCGACGCTGGCGCTGACCAACTCCATCTGTTTCCACCATATGCCCGCCGCCGAAGGCGAGTTCGGCCTTGTTCGGGTCTGGGGCACGATTGGTTGGATCACCGTCGGACTGCTGCTCGGCGTCGCGTTACGGGAATGGGTGCCGGGTTTGTTCGGTGGTCTCGGCGGCTTCGACGGTATGTGGTTGGCGGCCATTCTCTCGGTCATCCTCGGCCTGTTCTGCTTCACGTTGCCGCATACGCCGCCGGCGAAGAAAAACGACAGCCCGCTCGCGTTTTTAGGCGCGCTACAGCTGCTGAAGAATCGCGAATTTGCCATCTTCCTCGGTTTGGCTTTTGTCGTCGCGACTGAGTTGATGTTCTACTTCATCCTCACCGGCCCGTTCCTCTACGCCATCGGTCTTCCCGATGGGCAGGCGCCGGCCTGGATGGCCATCGCCCAGGCTGCCGAAATCCTCACCATGATCTTCCTGCCCAAGATGCTGAAGCGCTGGGGCATCCGGGGAACGATGGCGGTCGGGATTCTCGCCTGGCCGGTCCGTTACGCCATCTTCGCCCTCGGTGGTCCGTTGTGGCTGGTGCTCGCCTCGCTCACGCTGCACGGCATCTGCTACGTCTGCTTCTTCACCGCATCGTACATCTACGTCGACCAGGTCGCCGGCCCGGAGATTCGCGCCTCGGCACAAGGGTTGATCGCCTTTGTTCTCCTCGGCGCCGGGCTGGTTGTCGGCAGTTGGTTCGCCGGCTACATCGCCGGGCAGTTCAAGAACGACTACACGAAGATATTCCTGGTGCCGCTGGTTCTGACCGTCATCTGCGCCATCATCTTCATGGCCTTCTTTCGCCCCCGCGCCGAAGCCGCTTAGCGCTTCTTCCAGGACTCTTTCATCACGATCCAGGCACCGTTGATTTTCTGCATTTTAACGGTGCCCGCCTCGCTGCCGGCGTTTCCGCTGACAACCAACTCCGCCTTGTCCCCACTTTCTGTCGCGCGAAGAACGGTCACATTTTTCGGCTGCATGGACTGGATGAATTTGAGCATCTCCGGAAACTCCGGCGTGTCGATCATCTTCGCCTTCTCCGGATCGACGGCCTTCATCAACCCCGCTTTATCGCCCTTCATCAACACCACCAGATACGCCTGATACGCCTTCGTCGACGCGGCGCTCTGCGCGGCCACCTTGTCGGCGGCGGTCGGCGGCGGCGCTTCCACCTTCTTCTCAATCACGGCATCCACCGGGAACTCGTAGTAGTACGATGTGTCGCCGAGCTTGTCGGGCGCCTCCATTTTCACCGTTCCCCGAATGCGTTCCGGCGTCACCTGCAGCGCGAAGGGATTCGGCGATTTCGATCCCGACATGCTCATCTTGCTGTGGCTCGTAAGAATGCGCCACGAGATCCCGCCGTCGTTCAGTTCAATTTCCACGGCGTTCATCTTCCCGTTCCAGGTCAGTTCCCGAATCGCGTCGTTGTCGACACGGTCCACGGGCGACAACTCAATATCCGAAGCAAGGATGTAGGTAGTCATTTTCTTCGGGTTGAAAACATCGGGGCTCCGCCGCGCATACACGTGGCTGAGGTCGTAACTCTTTCCATCCAGAACCAGTTTCCCTGGCGCGGCCATGGCGGTCGTCAGGCAGGCAGTAGCGAGTAGTAGGCGTTGCATCTACTCCAAAGAGCGCAAATCGGAAAGAAAAGCTCTCACTGTTGCAACGACAAAAGATTCCCGCCGAAAATGGAGGACGCCTCTTCCGCGTTCAAGCCAAGCCCCGCCAGCGACACCGCCTGCGCCTCAAAAACAGGCCGCACCCATCCGCGCGGAAAGAAGGAGGAGTCCGTGCCAAACAACAGCCGCCTGGTGCCCGTCACGGCCAGCGTCCGCCGGAACACCGTGACCAGATCCAGCGGCGCTTCGGAGTACTTCATCCAGGCATTGGAGCTCGACGTGTCCAGATAGACGTTCGGGCAGAGATCGGCCAACATCAACGCTTCGCGCAGGAAGCCCGCTCCGAAATGGGGAATAATGAATCGAACCTGCGGATGCCGCAACGCAACGTTGTGGATGTCCAAGGGATTTGAAAACCGCATGTCGAACGGGGAAGGCAGCCCCAATTTTCTGCGCACACCAACGCTCAGCACGCCGCAATGTACAAACACGTTTCGCCCGTGGGCCAGCGGCCACAGGGCCTCCAGCCGCTCATCGGCAACTGAATACCGGTGCATCGCCGGAAACAGGCAGATTGTTCGCAAAGGGCAAGCCGCCACGCGTTCGAGAGCATCCGGCGCCAGCGGGTTTACCAGGAACTGCCCATACAGCCGCTCCGGATGCCTGGCCACCGCCACTTCAACGGATCGTTCATCGCCCGGCATGCTGGCAATCAAGGAAGCCGCCGCTACGCCGTGCCTGTCCAACTCCGCCACCCACCGGTCCGCCAACAGCTCCGGGCTCTCCGGCGGCGCTTCCCAGGCCAGTTGAGCGGCCACTTCATCCACCGCGCGCCCCCCGGTCAGCAGCGTGAAAAAACGATGCGAAAAGAAGTGGACATGCGCATCCCGAACCGCCAGTTCGCCCCAGTGCGTCTGCACCGCTTACACTCCCGACGCGCTGGCTTCGCCGTTGGCGCCAAAACGTGTGATGCCCGCCGAAAGCGCAAGTTGCGTCAGGCTGGCAACGTTATTCACGCTTAATTTCTTCATCATCGTCTTCCGGTAGCTGCGGACCGTCTGCAAACCTAGATCCAGCATCACCGCGATCTCTTTGCTGGTCTTGCCTTCCGCCACCAGGCGCAGAACCTGCAACTCCCGCGGGGAAAGTCCTTCCAGCATCGAGGGCACCGGCTTGTGCTCCAAATCACCCCGCTGAATGCGGACAAGGAGTTTCTCCGAAACTTGCGGACTCATGTAGAACCCGCCCTTGGCCACCGTGCGAAGCGCATCGACCAGATCGCTATCGGATGCTTTCTTCAGGACAAATGCCCGCGCCCCGCTGCGAATAGCGCTTACCACCGAGTGTTCATCGTCGTACATCGACAGGATGATCACCTTGGAATCCGACGAATGGCGCAGGATTTCCGTGGTCGCCTCCACACCGTTCAAACCTTGCAGGCCGATGTCCATCAGCACGACATCGGGGTTCAGTTTCCGCGCCATCTGCACGGCATCGGTACCGTTGTCGGCCTCTCCCACCACCTCGAAGTCCCCGTCCGCCCGCAAAATGGCTTTGATTCCATCGCGGAGTATTTTGTGGTCGTCGACGAGTAGGACTTGGTATGGCATACACTATCGGCCGGTCAATTCAGAAGAACAGAACAGCCTCATATTGTTTTGATCCCTACGATTGTACCTTTTCCCACCGAGGAAGCAAGGCGCAAATGCAGGTTAGCGCTACCCGCATATGTTTCCATACGCACGATGCCGGCCCCTGGCGGATGCGCCTGGGTTTTCGGGACGTCAAAACCCACTCCGTTATCCCGTACTTCGATGCCCTGATCCGCCAACGCCACCACGATCTCCGTCGCCCGCGCATGCGCACAGGCATTCTGCAATGCCAATTCCGCCACCTGATACATCGCGTGCGCCACCAGGGCAGGGAAGCGTGGCGTCCCGCTGACGCGAAGCGTAACCGACGCTGGGACAACGCCTCGTGTCCGCTCCACCAGCAACTCCAAGGCCAGCCGCAACCCGGACCGTCCGGCAACGTTCGATTGCAGTTTTCCGCTCGCCGTACGCACGTGTTCCATAGCCTGGTCCAGATACTCCTGGATCGGGCCCAGTTGTTCCGCTGGAACTCCCAACGCCTGCAAGTGAAACCCGATGCCGCTCAGTGTCGGGCCCACCTCGTCATGCAAAAGCCGCGCCACTTCCGTGGCGCGGCTTTCATTTTCCAGCAAAAGAGCGGCCAGCTTGTCGATACCGCCAGCCCGGTCCATGAACGGTCTACTTCTTGCGAGCCAGCGCTTTGCGAGC
>JBIKOG010000299.1:0-8222 GCA_044358225.1 Bryobacteraceae bacterium
GGCCTCCGGGTGGTCCCGTGAGGCCCTCGCGGCACTTACTCGGTCCGTCGCCGCAACGGTGGCAGCGGAGGCCACAACACGGCAAAGCAGGCCGCCAAAATCGCGGGAAGAGAGAGAAGAGCTAGCAGTTTCATGGGTTGCGTCGTCCTTTCAGTTCATTCGTGTCCGGCAACTGCCGGGCACTTCGCTCTTTGCAAGACGCCTGCCAAACCGCTTTGCTACCGGTGAGACATGCCGGGAGCCGTCTAAGCCATTGATCCATAGGGCCACCTCCGGTGCCTGTCTATTCCCCGCCTGCCTCAAATCCGCCACGCTGCCTCAAATCGACCATTCGCTTTACTCGTGGCGGCCGCAAAAGCGGCAGTTCTCCCGGTGCCCCGTTACGTACGCCCCTGTTGCAGAACCCGATTTGGCGAGATACCGAGCAAGCCAGTATTGGGCAAGGGTGTTTTGAAACGCCTGGCTCCGCCGCCAACTGGCGAGAACCGCGTGTGGCAGGGGGGGCGAACTCGCAGCCTGCTTTGGTTCTCCGTGCGAGACGCTTCGGAAGTTGACGCGGAAGATGAGGCAGTTGGTGCTGCAGGCGAATCTGCGGTAGATCTATCCTGCAGAGGTTTGTTTGCCGGGGCTGGCGGTGATAGGGGGTAGGGGTTCTCCGGTAGGATTTAATTGGTAATTGCGGTGAGTGTCCCTAGTTTATTTATGAGGGCGGGGAGGCCGGGTTTTTGGGGGTAGGTGACTTGGGTTTGGGCTTGTAACGTCGCCGGCAGGTCCTGGCCGCGGAGGGTGCGGAAGCTCTTCCAGTCGATGCCTTTTTCGATCAGTAACTGCGCGGCGGGCCAGTTTTCATAGGTCACGGCACCGAAAAGGGCGGTTTGGCCGTTGCGGTTCCTGGTGTTTAGATCCGCTCCGCGATTGAGGAGGAGTTCGAGGACGCTGGCCGGGATTGACAGTCCGGTGGCCATGAACCAGGCGGGGTCGCCGAAGGTGCCGATGGTGTTGGGGTTGGCGCCGGCGTCGAGGAGGAGTTTGACGGGCTCGGGGCCGGTTTTGCCGCTGATTTGGATGGCGACGTAGAGCGGGGATTCGGATTGTTTGGCGTTGGGGTCGGCGCCGGCGGCAAGGAGGGCGCGGATGGCGTTGGGCGGGCCGGGCTGTTTTTCGAGTTGGCGGAGGGCGACGGTGAGGACGGTCGCGCCGTCGATGGCTTTGGCTTTGATATTGGCGGCGCGGGCGGCGGCGGTGACGGCGTCGGCGTCGTTGGTGGCGATGGCCTTTTCCAGGTCCTGCATGGGGCCGCGTTCGAAACGGGTGAAGTTGCCGGCCTGGTCCTGGTGTTGGTTTTTGATGTATCCGGCGGAGATGGTCGAGTAGGCGACGAAGAGGATTGGCGCGGCGGCGGTGAGGAAGGCCAAGCCGCGGGTGAGGGGGGATTTGGTGAAGACGAAGAGGCCGATGGCGGCGGCGAGCAGGATGAGCGGGATGGGGAGCATGAACGCCGCGATGGCGCCGGCGCCGGTGTGGGAGGACGGGCCGGCGGCGAGGCCGAGGACGAAGAAGAGGCCGAGGGCGGCGACGTCGAAGAGGATCAGGATCCAGAAGAGGATGGCGAGGACCATGGTGTTTTACGCCTTTCTGCGGCGGCCGAGGAACCAGCCGATGAGGGCGCCGGCGAGGAGGCCGCCGCCGGCGGTGTAGGTGAGGGCCTTTTTGGCGTCGTCGAGAAGCACGTTATTGAAGACGTTGGCCGAGAGGTGGAGCGAGACGACTTTCCATTCACCGTTGATTTTGGCGAGGGTGGTGGTCCAGTTGGAGTTGAGCTTGAAGGGACCGCGGAGGGTGGAGGTGAATTCGTCTTCCATGGTGCCGTCGGCGATGGCGACGGTGCCGTCGGCGAGGAAGCGGGCGTGGCCGTTGAGCTTGGCTTTGGTGGTGTAGCGGGAGAGGACGCGATCGGGGCCTTTGACCATGCGGTCGTAGTAGGCGAGGATTTCGGCGGGGCCGCGGGAGATTTCGCCGTTGGCCCAAACGACGGTGGCGGCGGGGTCCATTTGTTTGACCATGCGGTCGAGCTTTTGTTCGTTGATGCTGGTTTCGACTTCGCGGAAGATGTGGAGCATCTGTTGGCGGTCGGCGGCGCGGGGGTCGTTGGGGGCGGGTTCCTGGCCGAGGGCGGCGAGGGAGAGGGCGAGCGGGAGGGCGATTTTGGGGGTCACGTCATGTATGGCGTGAATGGGCGGGGAGAGTTGTCATCGTGGATGAAATTGACGGGGAAAATCCGTGGTACCGGAGTTTCCTGGTTACCCGGTAACCAGGGGAATCCGGGGCGATCTATGAAAAATGGTAGAACGGGGACAAGGGTGGTTGTCCCTGTATTAGATTTTTTAATATTAGAAGGTGGCGCGGGCGCCGAGTTGGAAGGCGCGGGGGCCGCCGGATCCGAAAACCTGGCCGGCGCGGCTCGTTGGGACTCCGAAGCTGGCGGGGTTGTTCAACTGATTGCTGATACCGCCCAGGTTGGCGATGTTGAAGATGTTGAAGCCTTCGGCGAACACGTTTAACTTATAGCGCTCTTTGAAGAGGAAGATCTTCGTCAGGCGGAGGTCCTGGGAGCTGAAGTTGTCGCCGAAACTGTAGTCGGCGGGCAGGCTCAGTTTGGGGATGGTTTGGTTGCGGCTGGTGCGGGGGCGCTGGCCGTTGGCCAGGTCCGGATAGGCCGCGTTCCAGGCGGCGACGCCCTTTTCCAGACGCTCCTTAGTGGGCTTGCGGTCGGGGACGTTCCAGCCGGGCAGGAAGCTGATATCCTGGCCGTCGCCGTCGAGATCGACGCTGCCCACCTGCGGCCGATAGGCGCCGCGGGTGCCCATGCTGGAGATGAACGACACCTGGAACTTCCAGGGAAGATCGACGATGCCGCTGACATTGAGCGAATGGCGTCCGCCAGAGGGTCCCCAGTTTTCGAACCAGTTATCGAGGTTCGTGATGCCGTTCATGCCTTGGGCGGCGGTGAGGGCGTAGCTGGCCAGGAACTGGTAGCGCTTGGCGAACCGCTTGTCGACCTTGACGAGCAGGGCGCGGTAGACGGAGCGGCCGGCGGAGGTGCGGATGCCGATGGAGCCGGTGGAGCAGTTGGCGGTGGGGCTGGCGGCCTGGGCGGTGGAGGTGCAGCGCGGGATGACCGGGCCGGAGGCGCGGAAGAAGCGGTTGTAATCGAGCGCGCCCAGATCTTCGCGGAACGCATGGCGATAGACGAAATCGGCGGTGACGACCAGATCCTTGCGGACTTCGCGCTGGACGCCGAGGGTCAGGTGGCGCGAGTAGCCGGGGCCGTAGCGGTAGGGGTAGATGTCGGTGCCCTGTTTGGAGATGTTGATGTTGCGGATGGTGAGATCGTTCGGATTGGGGTTGACGGTGGCGGCTTCGGCGACGGCGCGGACCTGGGGCAGAATGGCCATGAGGTTCGAAAAACGGAAGCCGGTGGGGAGGGTGCGGAAGTCGAGCGGGGTACCGACGTTGACGTTGGGGAGGACGCCGGGGATGGGGTTGACGATGCCGGCGACGGGGTTGGGGACGGACTGGCCGCCGATCTGCTGGCGGCCGTTGCCGACGGGGCCGATGGCGGCGCGCTCACCCAGGCGCTGGGAGATTTCGGTGGTGTCGAAATAGAAGCCGCCGCCGCCGCGGATGACGGTTTTGCCGTCTTTGAAGGGGTTCCAGGCGAAGCCGAGGGAGGGGCTCCAGTTGGTGTAGGTGGGCTTGGTGGGTTCGAGGCTCTCCATGAGGGGAGCGAGGAGGGCGGGCTTGGAGAGATCGCCGTTGACGAGGGTGGATTCAAACTGCCAGGCGAGGCCGTAGTTGAGGGTGAACTTGGGGCTGATGCGGTAGGTGTCCTGCCAGTAGGCGTGGTAGCGGCGGTTATTGGAGGCCGAATCTTTGTTGTAGGGGGGAGGCTGGGATGGGTCGCCGATGCCCATGGCGAAGACGGCGAGAGGGAGTCTGAGGACGTCGGCGTTGGTTGAGAATTGATTGGGCAGGCCGAAGGCGGCGAGGGGGATGCGGTTGGCCACCATGATGTCGGGGCCCCAGAGCTGGCCGGCGGCGGGATCGCCGAAGGCCCAGTAGCCGGAGAAGGGATGGTTTTCGTAGCTGCCGCCGAAGCGCATGCGATGGGCGCCGCGCTGCCAGGTCATGTTGTTGACGAGGTTGTAGCGGCGCATGTCGCGGCCTTGGGGGGCGTTGGCGGTGTTGCCGAAACGGACGTTGGTGCCGACGACGGACATTTCCGGGAGGCCGATGCCGAGGCAACCGGGGCACTCTTTTTCGGTGGGGTGGAGGTTGCGGTTGCTCCAGTATTGATAGGCGAAGCGGAAGTCGTTGACGAGGGTGGAGGAGAAGGTGGAGGTGACGCCGAGGACGGATTGATCGGCCCAGTTGCGGTTGACGAGCCAGTTGGAGGGGAGGGGGTTGCCGGAGCGGGGGCCGTAGCCTTTGTTGCCGTCGTGGGAGTAGCGGGCGAAGAGGTTGTGGTTGGTGTTGATGCGGTAATCGAATTTGGCGGAGATCTGGCGGCCGTCGTAGGGGTTGGAGTAGTTGTTGGCGAGCGCGGCGAAGTAGGGGGAATCGGGCTGGACGGTGACGACGGAATCCTGGTTGTTGTTTTCGATGTTGAAGAAGAAGAAAAGTTTGTCCTTCTTGATGGGGCCGGAGAAGAGGGCACCGGACTGGCGGCGGGCGAAGAAGGGGCTGGGGGCGAAGGCGTTGCGGCGGAGGGCGGGGTAGGCGGAGAGGTTGTTGTCGCGGAAGAAGAAGTAGCCACCGCCGTGGAAGTCGTTGCCGCCGGAGCGGGAGACGATATTGATTGCTCCGCTGGCTGCGATGCCGGTGGAGAGATCGAAGTTGGCGGAGGAGATTTGGAACTCTTCGACGACTTCCTGGGAGAAGTTCTGGGCGGTGCCGCCTTCGAGGGAGTTGCGGACGTTGCCGCCATCGACGGTGAGGGCGGTTTTGCCGGAGGATGCGCCGAGGACGGAGACGGAGAACTGGGCGTTGTATTGGGCGAGGCTTTGGGTGCCGACGGAGACGCCGGGTTCGAGGAAGGCGAGTTGGAGGAAGCTGCGGCCGTTGAGGGGGAGGGCTTCGATTTGGGTGCGGCCGATGACGCCATCGACCTTGTGGGCGTCGTAGGCGATTTGGGAGTTGGCGGCGGCGACGGTGACGGTTTCGGTGACGGCGCCGAGCTGGAGTTTCAAATCGACGGTGGTGGTGGAGCCGACGACGACGGTGGCTTCGCGGAGGGTCTGGCGGAAGCCGGCGGATTGGGCGCGGACTTCGTAGCGGCCGGCGGGGAGGGCGGGGGCGGCGAACTGGCCGGCGTTATCGGATTTGAGCTCGCGTTTAAGGCCGGTATCGATGTTGGTGACGGAGACGGTGGCGCCGGAGACGACGGCACCGGAGTCGTCAGAGACAGTGCCGGCGACAGTGCCGATGGGGGCTTGCGCGACGGCGGCGAGGGCGAGGAAGAAAGCGATGACCCGTAGCATTTCCCACTATGCTATCGCGTTGCTTTGAGTTTGGGAGGGTGAATGGGAAAGGCCAGACAAATCCTAGGTGACTGTCACCTAGGATTTGTCTGGTGGGGTTAGCGGAAGTTGGCTGTCAGCGTCGTGTCGGCGTTGATCGTCGTGGTGCAGGAGCGGGAGAGGCCGGAGCAGCCGCCGCCGGTCCAGCCCTTCCAGACGGCGCTGGGGCCGGCGGTGACCGTTACTTGCGTGCCCTGTAGGAAGGCGGAGCCCACCGGGTTGCTGGAGACTGTGCCGACTCCGTTCGATTTCAGGACCAATTTGTAGTTGGATTTGAAGAGGGCGGTGACGGGCGCGGCGGAGTTGACGTTGAAGGTGCAGGTGAGGCTGACGCCTTGGCAGGCGCCGGACCAGCCGGCGAAGACACCCTTGCGGCCAGCGGCGGTGAGGGTGACGGAGGTGCCGGCGTTCACCGTGGTGGAGCAGGTGCCGGGGCAGCGGATGACGCGGGTGGCGTCCTCCACCGTGCCATCGCCGGTGACAGTGACGGCGACGGGGTAGGCGTCGGGCGCATTGAGGTTGGCGGCTGCGTTCTGGGCGCCGATGAACTCACCGATTTCGGAGGGGTCCGGGACGGAGCAGGTGATGTCGATGCACTTGGCTTCGCCTGTGACAGGATCGATGGCGCCGGTGTACTTGTAGATTTCCAGGCGACGGACGACGGCTTTGTTGCCGGCGCCGAGGCCACCGCGTTTTTGTTTGCGCTTGGAGTTGGAGCCGAGTTCGGTCTGCATGAGGTCCCACTGGGTTTCGATTTCGGCGGCGTCTTCGGGGACGACGGGGTTGTCGGGGACGAGTTCGTCGAGGTTGACCTGGCGGTTGATTTCCGTTTTGTAGGTCTTCATCCACTGGGGGGTGCCGAAGAGCTTGGCGGGGGGCGGGGGGACGGGCGGGTCGATGTCGGCGACGACGGCGACGGGGTCACCGGGGCGGACGGGGGGCTGGACGGACCAGATGGGGGCGGGGATACCGACCTGTTCGGCGGAGGCTTTCAGCTGACCGGGGTTGGCCGGGTCGGCGACGAGCCAGCGGTAGACGGTGCGGGTGGCGTTGCCGGTGGTGGTGAGGCCGAAGTGTTCGCAGCCGCTGGTGGTGTAGAACTGAGTGCCGATGACGCAGCTATGGCCGGCCGTGGGGGTGGGGTTGCTGTTGAGCGGGGTGCCGGTGATGAACTTGCCGGAGGCCGGATCATAGGGGGACATCCAGCGGACATAGACGCCGCCGCCGGTGGGGATCGGCACGACCTGGGGTGCGCCGTAGCGGTTCCAGTTGTAGTAGCTATTGACGCTGGAAACGCCGTGGAATTCGATTTCGAAACCGTGGACTTCGCCGCCGGTGTTGTTAATGACATCGAAATTGGACAGCGTGCCGTACAGCGTGACCTGCGCGGCGGCGGGAACCGCGGCGAGGGCGAAGGCCGTCATGGCCAGAAACGCTGCTCGCGGTGTGGGGGTTAGATTCATTCTTATCTCCTCAGAAATGTTGGCGGGAAGGGCCAACAAAGGGTGAGACAGGGTTGAGGGGCGGGTGGAACAGGAATCTGTGAGATGTGTGTTTCGTAACAAGTTGGCGGTGGCGGGATCTACTTCGCGGAGGGTACGCGATGTTCAGTATTATTGGTTCGATTATTTCGGGGTTGGTGGTGGGGATTGTTGCCAAGTTCCTGATGCCGGGGAACGATCCGGGCGGATTACTCGTTACTATACTTATCGGGATCGTGGGATCCTTCGTTGGCAGCTGGCTGGGGCAGGCGCTGGGCTTGTACTTGCCGGGGCAGCCAGCGGGGTTTCTGATGTCGGTTGTGGGCGCGATTGTGCTGTTGTTCGGGTATCGGATGGTGTCATCGAGGGGATAAATGGAAAACTGGTCGCTGCTGTCGAATGTCCTGGGGCTGGCGATTGGCGCGGGGTTGAACCTGTACGCCGCGGTGCTGGTGACGGGTTTGGGGATTCGGTATGGCTGGTTGCACAATCTGCCGGGGGAACTGGGGCTGCTGGCGCATCCGGTGGTCTTGATTGCCGCCGGGGTGATGTACACGGCGGAGTTTTTTGCCGATAAAGTACCGTTTTTTACGCCGATCTGGGACGGGATTCACACGTTTGTCCGGCCGGTGGGCGGGGCGCTGCTGGCGTTGAGCGCGACGGCGGACATGGATCCGATGGTGAAGGTGCTGGCGATGTTGGGAGCGGGCACGCTGGCGTTGGGGACGCATTCTTCAAAGATGGGTTTCCGGCTGATGGCGCACGCGACGCCGGAGCCGGCGACGCATTCGGCGATTAGTGTGGCCGAGGATTTTGGCGTGGTGGGGCTGTTGGCTTTGGCGTTTATGTACCCGTGGATTGCGTTGCCGCTGATGTTTGCGGTGATCGTGGGGATTCTGGCGTTTTTGCCGTTTTTGATTCGGGTGGCGCGGTTCCTGCTGGCGGGTTTGTTTGGGCGGGTGGCGTCGTGGTTTTCGGTTGTTCCGGCGGAAGAGGTGCCGGGGGCGGTGCGGGTGTTTACGCGGAACGTGAAGGGGGCGCCGCGGCTGGCGTCGGGATGGCTGCGGCCGGAGACGGGGGAGTTGACGATTCGGCGGTGGGGGCGCGTGAAGGAGTTGCGGGTTGGTGCGTTGGAGCCGGGGGTGGACTGGGGGTTTGTGTT
>JBIKOG010000057.1:0-34899 GCA_044358225.1 Bryobacteraceae bacterium
CGTGGCGCGGACTTCGGAGGGGGCGACGTTTTATCTGACGAAGGAGTGGTGCGCGTGTATCCGGCGGGAGGGGGCAGAACAGCGGGCGCTGTAGGAGTAATGTTTTTGCTGGGTTTTGACGATATGTGCAGTATCAATCCAATGTCTACGCATATCGACAATAACGCCGTGTTGGCGCGTTTCAGCGTGTTGATGGACGAACTTCTGCGTTCGGGCTTTCAGCGGGGGAAGTTTGAGCGGTGGGAGATTGACCTATTGCTGGACATCGAATGTTGCCCGCTGAACGACATCGCGAAGCGGAAGGCGTTGTACGGCTACGAGGATGCGGTGCAATGGGATTTGGAGAACGGGGCATCGACGCCGATGCGGTTCTCAGCGTATTTGCAGGGGCGGGACGAGCTGACACTGGTGCGTCGGCCAGCCGGGGCGGCGAAGCGGAAGATCGTCGCGAACTAGAGCTTATTGACGAAGGTGTCCCGGAGCAGTTGTTCGAAGGCCGGGGTGCAGACGAGGGCGTTGCCGGCGTAGATGGAGTCTGTTCCTTCGAAGTTGAAGAACTTGCCGCCGGCCTCTTCGACGATGACCTTCATGGGGCAGAGATCCCAAGGCTTGGCGCTGGATTCGATCCAGACGTCGGCCTGGCCGCTGGCGACCATGGTGACGTCGGGCGAGCCGGAGAAGGACCGGAAGCACCAGAATTTCGACACGAAGTCGAGGATGATGTCGCGGTGGGGCCACTTTTTGTTGTTCTGCAGGCCGTTGACGCAGACGACGGCGCGGTCGAGCCGGTCTACGTTGGAGACACTGATTCGGCGGTCGTTGCACCAGGCGCCGCCGCCGACGGAGGCGATGTAGGTCTTTTCGGCGATGGGGAAGTGGGCGATGCCGGCGGCGGGTTTGCAATCGACTTCGAGGCCGAGGAGGACGCCCCACTGCGCGTTGCCGCGGATGAAGTCGCGGGTGCCATCGATGGGATCGATGATCCAGGTGCGGCCGGAGCGGGATGGCTTGGAGACGCCTTCTTCACCCATTTGCCCGTCTTCGGGAAAGGCCTCTTCGAGGGCGGCGGAGAGGTAGACTTCCGCTTCGCGATCGGCGTTGGTGACGGGCGAATCGTCGGACTTGTCTTCCATTTCAATGCCGGCTTCAAAGTGCTTTTTGGAGAGGTCCGCGGAGCGCGTGACGATGCGGCGAGCGATTGCCAATTCCCGTTCGAAATTCATCTCTCTCCATTGTAAACGGGGACGCATGTTAGGATGGCGTTTAAGAAATTCGGGGAAGGGATTTGGCCGCGAACGGCCTTTGCGCTCATGACAAAACGGACAGTGTATTCTCTGTTGGAAGAGGCGGTTGCGTCCCAAGGGGAGAAGGCGGCTTTGCACCAGCCTGTCTCCGACAAAGACGGCCGGCGGTACCGCACGTATTCGTGGGTGGAGTATCGGGATATCGTGCGGGAGATCGCCAGCGGGTTACGGGCGATTGGGGTGGAGAACGGCGAGATTGTCGGGATCGGCAGTGAGACGCGGGCGGAGTTTTATTTGGTGGACGTGGGGATCATGTCGAACGGGTCGACGGCGGCGGCGCTGTATGTGAACAGCCAGGCAGGGGAGCAGGTGTCGGCGTTGCGGCGGTGCGGGGCGAAGGTGGTTTTCGTGGAAGACGCGAAGATCTACAAGATGCTGATGGGGGCCGGCGGGGCGGAGTTGGATGTCCGTTGGGTGGTGATGAGTGGGTTGATTGAAGGCGTGATGACGCTGGAGGAGCTGCGCGGGCGGGGACGGGCGGCAATGGAGGAGGACTCCGACTATTTCGAGCGGATCCGGTTGAGCGTGATGCCGGAGCAGCGGGCGATTTTGTACCTGACTTCGGGGGCGACGGGGGCGCCGAAGTTCGTGGAAGTGTCGCACGGTTCGCTGGTGGCGAATGTCGATATCGGGCGGAAAGCGGTGGACCTGGGGCCGCATGACCGGGTGCTGGCGTTTCTGCCGTCGGCGCACATTGCGCAGCGGCTGGGCATTGAACTGCTGCCGCTGGCGTTGGGAGTTCCGGTGCATTTTTCCGAGAGCCTGGCGCGGATGCCACACGAGTTCAAGATTGTGAAGCCGACGTTTTTCCTGGCGCCGCCGCGGGTGTGGGAACGCGTGTACGCCAGTGTGCGGACGGAGGTGCAGAAGAAGGGCGGCGGGGCGAAGAAGCTGTTCTATACGGCGATTGGCATGAGCGCCGACGCGGTGAAGTTGCGGCAGGCGGGTAAGACGGTGCCGTTCTGGATGCGGGCCCCGTTGGCGTTGTTCGACAAGATTATCTTTTCGAAGATCCGGGAGCGGCTGGGTGGGGAGTTGACGTTCGCGGTGTCGGGCGCGGCGCCGTTGGCGAAAGAGCTGGCGCTGTTTTATGAAGCCATCGGGATGCCGTTGCACGAAGGGTTTGGGCTGACCGAGGCGGGAATTCTGACGCTGAATTTGCGGGGCAAACAGAAGATTGGTTCGATTGGCCAGGCGCTGCCGGGCGTGCAGTTAAAGCTGGCCGACGATGGCGAGTTATTGGTGAGCGGGCCGACGCTGGGTATGGGTTATTTCAACGACCCGCAGGCGACGGCGGAGACGTTCCGCGATGGCTGGTTGTATACGGGCGATATTGCGGCGATTGGCAAAGACGGATATGTTTCGATCACGGGGCGGAAGAAGGAGATCATCGTCTCTTCGAACGGGAAGAAAGTCTATCCGTCGAAGGTGGAGGAGCTGTTCAAGACCGAGCCGCTGATCAGCCAGATGGTGCTGGCCGGGGACAAGCAGCCGTTCGTGTCGGCGCTGTTTACGATCAACACGGCGATGGCGGAAATGATGGAAGGGCTGAAGGGGAAGACGCTGGCGGAGATGGCGGCGTCGGCACCGGTGCAGGCGGCGATTAAGAAAGCCGTGAAGGCGGCGAACGCGCAGTTGGCGACCTACGAGCAGGTGAAGAAGTTCCGCGTGTTGCCGGTGGAGTTTTCAATTGAGGGCGGGGAGCTGACGCCGACGATGAAGGTGCGGCGGTCGCGCGTGTTGGAGATTCACTCGGCGGCGGTGGCGGAGATGTACTCGGCTACGGACGACTTACTGTAATTGTGCGGGCGTCGCCGCCGGCGTGGGCGATGGTGATGGTCCAGCGATCTTTGGGGAGGAGGGGCGCGAATTTCTCGCCCCACTCGATTAAGGCGCGTGCGCGGGAATCGAAGATTTCATCGAGGCCGAGTGAGAAGAACTCGGCCGGGGTTTCCAGGCGGTAGAGATCGATGTGATAGACGGCTACGGGTTCGCCGTATTCGTGGATGAGGGTGAAGGTCGGGCTGGAGACCTCGTCGGCCGCGGTGGCGCCCCAGGCTTCGACGAGCGATTTGGTGAGCGTTGTTTTGCCGGCGCCGAGGTTGCCGGTTAGCTGGACCACGGCGGGGGCGGGGATGAGCGCGGCGATTTCGCGGGCGATTTCGGCGGTCTGTTCCGGGCTGTGGGAGTGGAACTCAGGCATGGGCGGCGCGGAGGGCTGGGGGGAGATATTTGAGGAGATCGGTGGCGATGACGGGGAGTTCGCCGAGTTCGGCGGCGGCGAGTTCGCCGGCTTTGCCGTGGAGCCAGGCGGCGGCGAGAGTGGCTTCATTGGCACGGGCGGGGAACTGGGCCGCGAGGCCACTGATGAGGCCGGTGAGTATATCGCCGGAGCCGGCGGTGGCCATGGCGGGGGTGCCGGTGGGGTTGACCCAGATGTGGCCATCGGGCGTGGCGATTACGGTGCGCTGGCCTTTGAGCAGGAGCGTGACGCCCCAGAAGCGGGCGAGGTCGCGGGCGTCTGTGATGCGGTCTTCGACTTTGCGGCCCTGGAGGCGCTGCATTTCGCCGGGGTGCGGGGTTAGGATGCGGGGGCCGGCGGCGCCGGGCCATTCGACGCCGGCGAGGGCATTGAGAGCGTCGGCATCGAGGATCATGAGCTGGGGCGTGTCGGCGACGAGGCGGCGGACGAGGGCGACGGTTTCCGGTTCCGTGCCGAGTCCGGGGCCGAGGGCGACTACGGTTTTGCCTTGTAAGATTTCGCTCAGGTCCTGATCGGCGATGGCGCCGGATTCGGTTTCGCGGAGGGGCACGGTCATCAGTTCCGGGGTGCGGGCGGCGATGGCGCCGATGGCGCTGGCGGCGCTGGCGACGGTGACGAGACCGGCGCCCGAGCGGAGGGCTGCGATGCCGGACATGGCGGCGGCGCCGGGTTTATTGCGGGCGCCGGCGATGACCAGGACGTGGCCGTAGGTTCCTTTGTGGCCGGCGGCGGCGCGGGGTTCAAGGAGATCGGCAAATTGGGAGGGCGAGTTCCAGTTGCGGGGGATGTCTTCGAGGAGCGAATCGGGCGAGCCGATGCGGCCGACGGTGAGCTGGCCCAAGCGATCGCAGTTGGGCGGGAGGGCGTGGCAGAGCTTGGGGGCGGTGAAGGTGACGGTGAAGTGGGCGCGGGCGACGGGAGTGCCGGAGTTACCGGAATCGGAGGCCATGCCGCTGGGGAGATCGACGGCGCAGATTTTGGCGCCGGGGAAGGCGAAGGAGAGTTCGATGATGAGTTCGGCGGCGCGGCCGCGGGCGTCGCCCGAGATGCCGGTGCCGAGGAGAGCGTCGACGATGAGAGTGGCGCCGCGGGCTTCGTCGGGGACGTGGTCGTGGATGGCTTCAAAGCCCGAGGCGCGGAGCATTTGGAGGTTGGCGGCGGCGTCGCCACTGAGTTCGGCGGGCTGGGCGGCGAGGATGACATCGAGCGAGGCGAGGCGGTAGCGAACGTGGAGGAGCCGCGCAATGGCGAGGCCGTCGCCGCCGTTGTTGCCTTTGCCGCAGAAGATGAGGACGCGCTGTTCGCGGAGCGGGGCGCATTCGCGTTCGAGAACTTCGACGACGCGGTGGGCTGCGTTCTCCATGAGGATCAGCCCGGGGATGCCGGCTTCGATGGTGCGGCGATCGACCTCGCGCATTTCGGCGGCGGTGAGGATCTTCACGCTAACTTCTCCTCCATGAGCTCTTCCAGGCGGCGAAGCTGCGCGGGTTGGCCCATGACGATTAAGTGATCGCCGGCGCCGATTTCGGCATCGGCAGGCGGGTTGAAGATCATCTGTCCGCTGACCTTACGGATGGCGAGAACGATGACGCCGAGTTCGGCGCGGAGCTGGGCCTGGCGGAGGGATTTGGAGACGTATTCGGACGTGGCCGAGACCTGCACCTGTTCGATGCGGATATCGAGGCCCATGTCGTTGCCGGTGGTGAAATCGATGAACTCGTTGACGTGGGGCTTCAGGAGCGATTGGGAGAGGCGCTGGCCGGTGATGGTGTAGGGGGCGAAGACGACGTCGGCGCCGGCGCGGCGGAGCTTGCGTTCGGACTCCTCTTCACTGACGCGGGTGGCGACGGGGAGGAGGGGGTTGAGGGCCTTGGCGGTGAGGATGAGGTAGGTGTTATCGGCGTCGGTGGAGAGGGCGGCGATGAGGCCGCGGGCGCGGTCGATGCCGACGTCGCGGAGGACTTCGTCGCGGGTGGAATCGGCGGCGACGGCGAGCAGGCCGGCCTGGATGGCGCGTTCGACACGCTCCTCACTCTTGTCGACGACGAGGATGGGGACGCCGGATTTTTTGAGTTCTTCGGAGGCGCTGCGGCCGACGCGGCCGTAGCCGCAGACGATGAAATGGGATTTGAGGTTGTTAATCATGCGGCGTCTCCGCCTTTTCTGAAAGTAGCCGCTCAGCTCCAGTTCGATCATGGCCTGGGTGAGCACGCCAAAGGCGACGAGCACGGTGGCGACGCCGATGACGATGTAGAAGATGTTGAAGATGCGGCCGGCGCGGCCGAGGGGAATGATCTCCCCGTAGCCGATGGTGGTGATGGTGGTGAGGGCCATGTACACCGACTCGAAGAGGGGCGCGCCGGCGACGGTCATGTAACCCGTGCAGCCGATGCCGATGACGGTGGCGATGGCGGCGATGATCTGGACGACGCGGCGTTTGAACCGTCTCCATTCGGCGTCACTGCGGCGGTCGTTGATCATACGCGGCGGATAATCATCATGGTCATGTCGTCGGCCGAATCGGGGGCGAAGGTCCACTGATTGACGGCGTCGAAGACTTCGCGAAGGATCTCTTCGTTGGGCTTGTTTGCCGCGCGCTGGACGGCTTCGATGAGGCGGTCCTCACCGAACATTTCGTCGTATTCGTTTTCGGGCTCGGTGATGCCGTCGGTGTAGAGGATCAGGATATCGCCCTTCTCCAGTGTGATGCGGCTGGCGTCGTATTTGGCGAAGGGGAAGACGCCGACGACCATGCCGTTGACGTCGAGGCGGATGACTTCATTGCCGCGCAGGAGGATGGGCGGGAGGTGGCCGGCGTTGGTGGAGACGAGTTCGCCGGTTTTTTCGTTGTAGACGGAGAAGAAGAACGTGGCGTATTTCTCGGTGGTGGTGTTAGCGGCCAGGTGCTTGTTCAGTTGGGAAACCACGTTGGTGGTGGAGATTTCGCCGCCGGATTCCTGGACGGTGCGGATCTGGGCGCGGAGGGCGGATTGGATATTAGCCATTAGCAGGGCGGCGGAGATGCCCTTGCCGGCGACGTCGCCGAGAGCGATGGCGCAGTGGTGATCGTTGAACTTCTGGTAGTCGTAGTAGTCGCCGGAGACGGACTTGGCGGGGTTGAGGAGTGCGGTGATTTGCAGGCCTTCGACGTTGGGGACCGAGCGGGGATAGAGCTGTTCCTGGACCTCTTTGGCGATGTCGAGATCGGCCTGGAGACGCTCCTTTTCCTTGGCGACTTTGAGGAGACGGTCGAGATTTTCGGCCATCATGTTGTAGCTTTGGCCGAGGTTGGCGAGTTGGTCGTTGCCCTTGACGGGGATGCGGTAGGAGAAGTCGCCGGCCTGGACGCGTTGGGTACTTTCGTAGAGGTAATGCACGGCGCGGGTCATGGTGCGGGTGATGGAGATGCCGATGGCGAGAGCGATGAGTTCGACGACCAGGAACGCGATGGCGATGGCGTAGAAGACGTTGATGAGCCAGGGTTGGTCCCAATCGGCTTTCTGGGAGAAGATGACGCGGAATACCTGCGAGATGCGGGTGTGGACGCCGAGGACGGCTTTGCCTTCCTGCTTGGGTTGATCCCAGACGTAGACGCCGACGGGCATGCCCCAGAGGACCTGGAAATCGAAGAAGTTGACAGCCGGGGCGATGGCGCGGGTGGAGAGGATTTCGTTGACTTTGCCGTTGGTGTCTTCGTGGAGATGCATTTGGCGGCGACCGTCGACGGCGTTGGTGATGAAGTCGACGAGGGTGATTTCGCCTAGATTCGGGATGAGGCTTTGCAGGTATTTCTTGCGAATGGGGACGAGGAAGGTGACCTGGCCTTCCTTGGAATGGAGATGGACGCCGGAGAAGAGCAGCCCGTCTTTGAGTACGGCGCTGGTGATTTCGACGGTTTCGTCGGTGGGGTGGGTGAGGGCGGAATCGTCGGGGACGCGGAGGATGGGTTTGTTGCCCGTGGTGAGAAGGATTTCAATGCCGGGGAAGCGGGCGGCGAGGAAGTTGACGATGCGGGCCGGTGGCGGGCCGGTGGGGTCCGCGGTGGAGCGGAGCATGGCGCTGGCGCTGCCGCGGAGCGCCTCGAGATCCTGTTGGAACTCCTGGGTTACGAGATAGACGGCGACCTGTCCGGAGATGGCCCAGGCGCCGAGGAGGCCAAGTACGCCGAGCAATAAAACGGGGACGACGGCGATGAAAACGTAGCTCAGCAGCAGGCGGTTGCGCAGGCGCCATATGGCGTGGCGGACGCCCTTGCGGAGCCAGCGGAAGAGGCACCAGATGCCAACCACGAACAGCGCCATGGAGGCGATGGGCACGAGGACCGAGCCCGGCATGAGCGTGTTGAGCAGGGGGACAAGGACGAGGAGCGAGAGGGTGGCGATCTCGAGCTTGCCGAGGGCATTGCGCCAGTTGAAAGGCCGACGGGCGGGCGCGCCGCCGGCCATATCCATTTTGGAATCGGGCTGGGTCACTCGTTGCGCGTATGGGCGATGCCGGGCGCGATGTCCGGTTCGGCCATGTCCTCGGGGCTCAGGTAAAGGCGTGTCAGACCTTCGCGCAGGATGGTGAAGGCCGAATCGGGATCGTCGGCGAACTGGAAGATGTTGAGATCTTCGGGGGAGATCATGCCGTGTTTGGCGAGGGCTTCGAAGTTGAAGATCTCCTTCCAGAAGGCGCTGCCGTAGAGGATGACGATCATCTCCTTGTGCAGTTTGCGGGTCTGGACGAGGGTGAGGATTTCGAACAGTTCGTCCATGGTGCCGAAGCCGCCAGGGAAGACGACGAGAGCTTTGGCGAGATAGGCGAACCAGAATTTACGCAGGAAAAAATAGCCGAATTCGAGCGAGAGTTCGGGGGAGATGTAGGGGTTCGGGAGTTGCTCGAACGGCAGGCGGATATTGAGGCCGATGGTCTTGCCGCCGGCTTCCATGGCGCCGCGATTGGCCGCTTCCATGATGCCGGGGCCGCCGCCGGTGGAGACGACGAAGCGGCGGTTGTGGTGGGGCAGGGAATCGCTCCACTGGGTGACCTTGCCGGCGAGGATGCGGGCCTCTTCGTAGTACTGGCTGAGCGGGCCTTCGGGGTTGATGCGGGCCGAGCCGAAGAAGGCGACCGTATCGCGAATGCGGTGCTTACGGAAGACGCCGAGGGGCTTCAGGTACTCGCTGAGAATGCGCACGCTGCGCGCTTCGGGAGAGTGGAGAAACTCGCTGTCTTCAAAGGCCAACGGGGGCCGGACGAATTTGTCGTTCATTGTTGTTTGGCCTCGGGGGGGGCTTCCAATTCGGCGACGCGTTTTTCCAATTCTCGCATCGTGCGGAGCATGTCGGGCAGTTTTTGAAACGCTGTGATGGCGCGCAACCAGACGCGGGCGTCGAAGGCGGGGGAGCCGGACATGACGGCGCCGGCGGGGACGTCGTGGCCGATGCCGGACTGGGCGTAGATGATGGCGTTGTCGTTGATGGTGAGGTGGCCGCTGATGCCGACCTGGCCGGCGAGGAGGACGTTTTTCTTGAGGATGGAACTGCCGGCGAGTCCGGCCTGGGAACAGATGATGTTGTCCTGGCCGACGACGCTGGCGTGGCCGACCTGGACGAGGTTGTCGATTTTGGCACCGCGTTCGATGCGGGTTTCGCCGACGGTGGCGCGGTCGATGGCGGTGAGCGATTGGATCTCGACATCGTCTTCGAGGACGGTGATGCCGGACTGGACGATCTTGTAGTGGGTGCCTTGTTTGGTTTTGGCGAAGCCGAAGCCATCGCCGCCGATGACGGTGTTGTTCTGGAGGATGACGCGGTGGCCGACGCGGCAGAATTCGCGGACGACGGCGTGGGAATGGGCCAGGAAATCGTCGCCGATTTCGGCGCCTTCGTAGACGACAGCGTGGGGGAAGAGCGTGCAGCGGGCGCCGATGGTGACGCGGGGGCCGACGTAGGCGAAGGGGGCGATGGAGGCGCCGGGGCCGACGGTGGCGGTGGGATCGACAAAGGCCAGCGGATGGATGCCGGGGGCGGGGCGCGGAGGCTGGTAGAACAGCTCCAGCGCGCGGGCGAAATCGTGATAGGGATTCGCGCTGACGAGGGAGGCGATGGGCATGTCCGTCACCGGTTGGGTGACGAGGATGGCCGAGGCCTGGGTGTTCTTTACCTTGGGCGCGTATTTGGGGTTTGCCAGGAACGTGAGTTGACCGGGGCCGGCATGTTCCATGCCCGCAACCCCGTGAATTTCCAGTTCCGCATCGCCATGCAGAACGGCTCCTAATTGATGCGCTAGTTCGCCGAGTCTCATCTGAGTACACTGTTAGTATGCGACACTCGACGCGGTGGCTCGCAGTTTGTATTCTGTCCGCCGCGACCGTTTATGGATGGCAGCAGCCGCAGCGGCCCCGAACGCAACCACCGAAGCCCCAGACCGAATTAGAGAGAGCGGTAGAAGAGTTCAAGGTCCTGACACGCGATCTGGGTTTGCGCCCGGAGGCGCCGGGGAAGCGTGTGCAAAATTCCGGGCCGAAACCGAGCTGGCACGGGCGTCTGTTCGAGAACTTCCGGAACGACAAACTGGACGCGACGCCGCACGACGTGGTGCAGCGCGGCGGGAGCCGGAACATGTTGCGGCGGAACCAGTTCGGGTTCAACGTGGGCGGGCCGGTGGTGATTCCGAAGTTGTACGACGGGTCGCGGAAGACGTTTTTCAATGTGTCGTATGAGGGAGTCCGGGAGCGGATCGGGCGTTCGTTTCTTCGGACGATTGCGATTCCGCAGGAGCGGACGGGAGATTTCTCGCGGACGGTGGACAACGCGGGGGTGCCGCTGGCCGTCTACGATCCGCAATCGACGCGGGTGAACCCGAACTACAATCCGGGCCGGCCGGTGACCGAGGAGAACTTGCAATACCTGCGCGATCCGTTCCCGAACAACCGGCTGCCGGCGGCGCGATTGGACGAGGTGGCGCAGAAGGCGGTGGGTTTCTATCCGCTGCCGAACTCCGACGCGGGGCCGTTTTTCCGTAACAACTATTTCGTGTTTTCGCCGGAGACGAACCAGGCGAACGGGATGATTTTCAAAGTTGACCACGCGTTGACGGAGAAGCACCGGGTGACGTTTAACGGGTCGTTCACGAACGGGAAGGCGGGCGCGCCACGGTACTACGATACGATCGCCGATTCGAGCAATAATGATCGGGACTTCAGTGCGCGGCGGGGCGTGTTGGACTGGACCTTTACGAAGAGCGCGGCGACGATCCATACGACCACCCTGGACGTGATTCGGGATCTGAGCATTGCGGGCCGGGAGGGGCAGGCGGGCGGGCTGGCGGCGATCGGGCTGCGCGGGCCGCTGCGGGATTCGTTTCCGGTGTTCCGTTATTCGACGTATCTGGGCATGGGGCGAAACAATCCGAACTCGGTGAGTTCGCACACGTACTACTACCTGACGGACTCGTTTTCGACGCGGCGTGGCAAGCACCGATTGCGCGGCATCGGACAGTACCGGCGGTATCAGGTGAACGCGTATTTGCCGGAGAATCCGGCCGGGAATTTCCAGTTTGGTCCGTCGATCACTTCGTTGCCGGGCATTGTGAACACGGGCCATCCGTTTGCGAGTTTTCTGTTGGGGTATGCCGAGACGGCGAGTGCGACGGTGGTGGACAATCCTTCTTACTGGCGGGGGCGGTACTTCCGGCTGCAGACCACCGATAGCTATGAGTATTCGAAGAATTTGACGTTCAGCTTCAGTCTGGCGACGGAGATCACGCCTCCGCGGGTGGAAAAGTACGACCGGTTTGCGTCGGTGGATCTGGGCGCGTTGAACCCGGCGAACGGGTTGCCGGGAGCGTTAATGTTCGCCAACCGGAATGGAAAAGGGCGGAGCCTGCAGCGAACGCGCGTGCGGCCGGAGACGAGCTTTGGCCTGGCGTGGAACCCGGGCGGAAACGCCAAGAGCGTGGTGCGGCTGAGCTATGGATTGAGCTACAGCAGCGTGCCGATCTACACGACGCAGTGGGCTACGCAGGGCTTCGTGGGCATCCCGACGCTGGTTTCCCCGAACATTCAGTTGCAGCCGGCGATGAAGCTGGGCGACGGGTTTCCGGCGCTGGCGCGGCCGTTACCGGACCTGCGTCCGGAGGCGGGCAACTTCACCAACGCCGATCTGGTGGACCCCTCGGCGACGCTGCCGATGTATCAATCGGCCGGGCTCTCGATGGAGCGGGAGTTGCCTGGGCAGCTGCTGTTGAGCATCAGCCTGGGGCATTCGCGCGGGCAGCGGCTGTTTGTGTCGAACTCGGCGGCGAACCCGAACGCGATCCCGCTTTCGAACCTGGTGTACCGGGACGCGCTGAACAACGAGACCTTCCGCCGGACGCTGCGGCCGTATCCGCAGTATCAGCGCTTCGACGTGTTCAGCTCCTGGCCGGTGGGCAACTATAAGCGCAACGCGGGTGTGGTGCGGGTGGAGAAGCGGTCGACCACCGGATTGACGATGAACGCGACGTATGAGTGGTCCAAGCAGATGGACGACTATTCGGGGCCGTACGGGATCCAGGACTTCTACCGGCGGCAGAACGAATGGTCTCTAACGTCGAGCAATCAGCCGCACCGTCTTTCGCTCAACTTCGCCTACGAGTTGCCGATCGGGTCGAAGAAACCGCTGTTGACGTTTAGCGATTGGCGGCGGCACTTTGTGGACGGCTGGTCGGTGAGTGGGATTACTTCGCTATCGAGCGGAGAGCCGTTGGCGCTGCGGCCGATGTTTAACAACACGGGCGGGTTGGTGGATGCGCTGCGCGTGAATCTGGTGGACGGCGTGCGCGCGGGGGTGTCCAATCCCGGACCGGCGCTGTGGTTCAATCCGGCGGCGTTCGACCAGCCGGCGGATTTCACGTTGGGAAACGGGCCGCGGACCCATCCGCAACTGTTGAACCCCGGTGGGCAGAATCACGATCTTTCGGTGACCAAGCGATTCGCGGTGACCACGGAGCGGGTGGTGGAGTTGACGGCAACGGGATTTAATTTCACGAACACCGGTAACTGGGCGGATCCGGATAATTTGATCGGCCCGGCTTCGGCGCCGAATGTGAACGCGGGGAAGATCATCGGTTCGCGAGGCGGCCGCGTGATACAAGTGGGGATGAGGTTGAGCTTCTGATGCGAGCCCTGTTGCTGGCGTTGCTGATTCCGGGATTGCTGGCCGCGGCCGACGCACGGCGGCCGCCGCGAACGCAGCTGCGCGTGGCGGCGCCGGAGCAGGACCCGCCGTTGGACCGGGCTGCGTTCAAGGCGACGTTGGATGGGAGCCCCGCCAAAGTGCTGCGGGTGCGCGGACCGAAGGACGATCTGGTGCTGCTGGTGGTATTGGACCTGACCGGCGATTTGACGCTGATCGATTCGGCGCGACCGGCGCTGGTGGAGAAGCTGGGTGCGCTGCCGGCGAACAACTGGGTGGCGGTGTTGAAGTCGCAGGACGTGCTGCAGGTGGTGCAGGACCCGACGCCGGACCGGGAGAAGACGGCGGCGGCGATTCGCGAGTATGTGGCGACGGGGAAGGCGGGACTGCTGACGACGGTGGAGTCCGCATCGGCGGTGGGGGATTCGCTGTTGAACCGCACCAATGTGCGGGTGGCGGTACTTTACGTGACTGACAGCAACATCTACAACTACCGGGAAGACTTCACGAATCCGGTGATTAATTCGAGCGATTCGCAGGATTTGAGCCGGCGGTTTCCGGACCAGTTGATCCGGGAGAAGATGCAGAAGCTCTCCGATGGGCTGGCGTCGTCGGAGACGCCGTTGTACTTTGTCCACCTGAACTATTTTTCCGATCCGATCAACGAAGCCTACCAGCGCGGGCTGCTGCAGTTGGCCGAGGAGACCGGTGGGGCGGGCGCGTTCTGCCGGAGTCGCGGCGAGATCCCCGAGGCGGTGGAGAAGATCGTATCGGCGGCCGCGAAGCACTGGAGCGTGGCCGTGGAGTTACGTAGTGTGAAGTCGCGCACAGCGACCGTGGACCTGTTTAACGGCGAACGCGATGTGCCGAACCGTGTCCGATTCTCTTTGCGAAAGTGAGGCAACTTATGCGACCGATGCTCCCTTATTTGTTGCTGATTCCGGCCCTGGTGGCCGGTGGGCTGGGCTGGCGTGCCGAAATGGGCCGCAGGGAAGCCGTGCAGCGCGTGGCCGCGTTGGAACTGGCACGTGGGCAGAACGGCGCCTCCGCTCCGGCACTGGCGCCGGCCGCGGACGAGCCGTCCGGTCCTGAGCCTGCGACCACGGAGCCGCGTGTGGTGAAGGTGCCGATGGGAACCGACCCGGCGCCCTATTTGAAGACGATCGATGAACTGCGGGAGCAGCTGAAGGCGGCCGCGGTGGAGTTGAGCGGGGCCAAGGATGAGGCGATGCGCGCGGAAGCGCGAGTGACGGCGGAAACCGCGGAAGCCCGGCGATTGAAGGTGCAGTTGGAGGAGTTGCGCGAAGACGCGCAGTCCGCCCGGCGGGTGACCGAGGCGGTGCAGGCGGAGCTGAGGGCGAAGGCGGAACGGCTGCTGAAGGCGGAGACCTCCGAGAAGTTGCTGCAGGAGCGTTCCGCGCGGGCCGAGGCGGCGGCGGCGAAGGTGGCGGTGTCGACCAAGGAGCTGGAGGATTTGAACCGGCGGCGGGAGGCGTTTTTGACCACGATTCTGCGGCGATTCCGGGAAGTGAACGACCTGTACCGGAACTTCACGCTGGCCGCGCAGACGCGCGACACGCCGGCGACGGGACTGCAGGCGGGCGATCTGTCGCGGATCCAAACAACGATTCAGCAGGCCGAGGATGACCTGCGGCAGTTGCAGACGCTGAACGCGCGCGTGGCGCAATTGGCGCGCGCGACGAAGTAGCTCAGGCGTTGGCCTTTTTTTCGCAATCGGCCGAGCAGAAGAAGACGGCTTTGTCGCCGGACCCGTAGCGGATCATGGCGCCTTCCGGCTTGTAGGTGCCGCAGGTGACGCATTTGCGCAGCGTGGTGGCGGCCGGGCCGGCGGTGGGGCCGGACTTGCCGGCTTGCGACGGGGCAGGCTGGTCCTCGCCGCCCATGGCTGATTTCACTTCATTGACCACCGCCTTCTGCACCACGCCCATGATGGCGCGGAAGAACGTCAGCGCAAGGAGGGAAAAGATGGTGATGAGTAGGTAGCGGATCATTTGGCTGAGAAAGAAAAGGGCGTTGAGATAGAAAAAGGGCGTCCAATTGCTTGGACGCCCTTCGTGGTGAAGCTGTTACTTCTTCTTGGTCGTGCCCTTTTTCTGGGTGGCGGCCGGAGCGTTCGGGTTCTTGTACTCGGTGTTGACCTGCGAACCGACGGCGGCGAGCATGCCCTTGGCGGCTTCGGCGAACGGGCCATCCGGCTTCAGTTCCAGGTACTTCTGGAACGATTCGGTTGTGCCGGCGACGGGGACCGTCTTGCCATCGGCGGTGATGGTGGCCTTGCTGAACAGGTACAAGCCGTACTGGTAGTGCGCGTCGGCGTAGTTGGGATCGGCACCGATGGCCTTTTTGAAGGCGATGGAGGCCGGTTCCAGCTGGTTGACGTTGGTCAGGATGGCGCCGAGGTTGTAGTAGTAACGGCCGGCGTTAGGCGCGTCGAGCTGGGCGGCTTTGTCGAGCTCAGCCTGGGCTTCCGGGTACTTCTTGGCCTTGGCGAGGGCGAGCGCGTAGTTGTTGTGCATGCCGGCGTCGTCGGGCTTCAGTTCGAGCGCCTTGTTGTAGGCGTCCATGCCCTTGGTGAGTTCGGCGATCTGCTCTCCGCCCGTCTTGGTGCCGGCGAAGCCGACGTGCGCTTCGGCCTTGTTGGCCCAGATCACAACCTGTTTGGGGTCCATAACGGAGGCCTTGTCAAACGCTTCGATGGAGGCGGCGAAGTTCTTCGCCTTGAGGGCTTCCATGCCGGCGTTGAAGGCATCGTTCAATTCCTTGTTCTTCGCGAGAGCGGCGGCGCGTTCCTTGGCAGCCTTTTCGAGGGCTTCCTTCTGCTCCTTCGACATTTCGCGCGACATTTCCTCGGTCACCTGACCGGTGGAGGCGGCCTGTTCCATGGCCTTGCGCTGCGCGGCCATCTTCGACAGATCGAAATTCACGGGCAGCGGATCGCCCAGGCGGGTGCGCACGCCCTTCACGGCATCGGCCACTTTGCCGTCCACTTCCAGGCTGACGTCATAGGTGCCCAACGGCAGGCCGGCGTGGAACCACTGGCCCTTCTTGTTGGTTTTCACCTTGTACGAACCCTTAATATCTTTCCGTTCCAGCTTGATCAGGGCGTCCTTCAGCGGCTTGCCGTCTTCGCCTTTCACTTCGCCTTCGAGCGATGCGGTCTGCGCCATGGCGCCGAACGTGAACAGCGCCAAGAGAGCTGTCAAACTCGCCAATCTATACAATGCCTTCATTTTGAACCTCCAACGGGGGTGAGTTTTTGCCAAATCCCACGATACTATACTCGCTACCGCTTAAGGGATGTTTCCCGATGCTCCGGCGTTACCGGTTGACCCAAAGGAAACCGTTTTGCCGCGTGTACCGTCGATATGAGTGAATCGATTGTTGTGTTGTACCATCAAACGAAACGGGTTAACTGAACGGAACGGATGCGAATCACACTTTTCGGACTCGCCTTCGCCACGCTCGCATTTGCCGCGCCGGAACCGCTTCGCAACGCCGAAGCCCTATACCAGCAGACGCGCTATCGCGACGCGTTGCAGGCTGTCCAGCCCCTTCTGGGCCAAAATCCGGATGCCCTGCTGCTGGCCGGCCGCGCGGCTTACGGCATGGCGGATTACCGCAAGGCCACCGATTTTCTGGAAAAGGCGGTTCAGTCCAACCCGTCCAAGTCGCAGTATTTTCACTGGCTGGGGCGCGCGTTCGGTAAACGGGCGGAGACGGCTTTCCCGCTCGCCGCGCCGAGCTATGCCTCCAAGGCCCGTCAGAATTTTGAGAAGGCGGTCCAGCTCGACGCCGGTAACGGCGAGGCGCTGAACGACCTGTTTGAGTACTACCTGCAGGCGCCCGGATTTCTGGGGGGCGGACTGGACAAGGCCCAGGGCCTGTTGCCGAAGATCAAAGCGGTGGACGCCGCCGAGCACGAGTTCGCGCAGTCCAAGCTGCTGGAAGCGCGGAAGGATTTTAACAACGCCGAGCAGCACCTGCGCCGCGCCGTGGAGTTGGCGCCGAAGTCGGTGGGCCGTTTGCTCGACGTGGCCCGGTTCCTGGCGCGCCACGGCCGGTTTAGCGAAAGCGTGAACTGGCTGGGCCGCGCGGAGAAGATGGCGCCGAAGGATCCGCAGGTGATGTTCACCACGGCGCAGACCTACATCGAAGCGAAGCAGAATCTGCCCGCGGCCAAGGCGCTGCTACAGTCCTACCTGCAAGTGCAGTTGAACCCGGAACTGCCCACCCGGGAAGAGGCCGCGAAACTGCTGAAGCAAGCCGCCGGTGGCCAATAGGCGATGAATCTGCGCGACATTTTTCGTTTCAGTTTGCAGGCGCTGCGGGCGAACCTGGTGCGGACGTTGCTGACGGCGTTGGGGTTGGTGATCGGGAACGCGTCGGTGATCCTGGTGGTGACGATTTCGATGACCAGCCGGGACTACGTGCTGGAGCAGATCCGCGGCATCGGGTCGAACCTCATCATCGCCTACTACGAGGCCGGCAATCGCACGGGTACCTCGGTGGAGGCAGACTTTGTGAAAATTGCCGACGTGGCAGCGGTACGCGACGCCTTTCCGGGGCGCATCGCCGCCGCCACCGGCGTGATGACGGTCTACGACCAGATGGCGATTCAGGGCAAGGTGCGCGACGTGAAGATCATCGGCAGCGACGAGCAGTACTCGCGCGTGCGGAATCTGATCAACGCGGCCGGCCGCTTCATGCAGGCCGACGACGTGACGCTGCGCAACCGCGTGGCGATGCTGACGGAGAAGCTGGCGATCAAGCTCTACGGCAGTCAGTCGAACTCCATTGGCCAGGTGGTCAAGATCCAAGGTCTGCAGTTCACCATCATCGGCACGTTCCGGGAGAAGACGGATAGCTTCGGTTTGTCGGAGCTATCGACGGAGACGATCCTGGTGCCGATCACGGTGTTGAAGTATCTGACGAGCGAGGAGCGCATCGACCCGATGTACGTGCAGGCGCGCGACCCGGGCGACGTGGTGCGGCTGACGAAACAGGTGCAGGCTCTGCTGGAATCGCGCCATAGGGCGGGGGCGAAATACTACGTCGACAACCTGACCGGCATTCTGGCGGCGGCTGAAAACATCGCGCTCATCCTGACCGTTGTGCTGATTCTCGTCAGCGCCATCGCGCTATTGATCTCCGGCATCGGCATCATGAACATCATGCTGGTTACGGTGACGGAGCGGACGCGGGAGATCGGCATCCGCATGTCCATTGGCGCCACGCGCCGCGCGGTGCTGACGCAGTTCCTGGTGGAGGCTGTACTGATCAGCGTGGGCGGCGGGCTGCTTGGCATCGCCGTTGGCGTGGCCGGGCCGCTGGCGGCGGGCTACTTCGGCGGGATCGATATCCCCATTTCCCCCATCTCCATCGCGGTCGCTTTTTCGACGTCGTTCCTCGTTGGACTCATCTTCGGTATCCTGCCCGCCAACCGCGCCTCCCGGCTGAACCCCACAGAAGCGTTACGCTACGAGTAATGCGTGCGATCTGTTTTGTACTACTCCTCGCCACGGCCGCGGGGGCTGACTGGCGCCAGTGGCGCGGCTTCTCCCGGAACGGGCTGGCCAGCCACAAGGTGGATTTCGATAAGTTGCCGGCGGAGTTGACCGCTGATTGGGGTGCCGAAATCGGCACCGGCTATGCCGCCCCCATCGTCAGCGGCACCCGCGTCTTTACGTTCTCCCGCCAACAGGGCAGGGAAGTGGTGCAGGCGTTCGACCGGGCGGCCGGCAAGCCCCTATGGCGCGCCGATTACCCCGCGCCGTTCAAGAAGAACCCCGCCGCTACATCCATGGACGACGGCCCCTTCGCCACGCCGCTGCTTTACAACGGCACCCACCTGATCACCTGGGGCGCCAGCGCCGTTCTCTCCTGCTTCGACGCCGCCACCGGCAAGCTGCTGTGGCGCAACGACTACTCCGCCCAGCAGAAGACCGACGATGGCTTTACCGGCGCCGCCGCCTCGCCCATCGGCAACAATGGCCGCATCTACCTGCATACCGGCGACGACCGGGGCGGGAAGTTCCTGGCGCTCGACGTGCGCAACGGGAAACAGATCTGGGCCACCAATCCCGGTTTCGGCCCCGGCTACGCCAGCCCGGTCATCCACAACTTCCGCGGCGTATCGATGCTGATCACGCTGTCGAGCGACACTGTATTTGCCGTCGCGGAGGAGGATGGGCGGATTCTATGGTCCTACCCATTCAAGAACGAGTACCGCGAGAACATCATCACCCCGATTGTCGACCAGGACAAGGTGCTGGTCTCCGCCGTTCGCACCGGAACGGAACTTTTGCGGATGGAGATGCAGGAGAACAAATCCTGGAAGGTGGCGCCCGTCTGGAAGAATGCGGAAATCACGATGTACATGAGCTCTCCGGTCCTCGACGGCGACACCATCTACGCCCACTCTAACCGGAAGAAGGGTCAATTTGTTGCCCTTTCGCTGGCTACCGGCAAGCTGCTGTGGCAGACTGAGGGACGCGACGCCTCCAGCGCGTCGATCATCCTGGCCGACAACGCCATCCTGGCCACCTCCGTCGAAGGCGACCTGTTCGTCCTGCGGAAAAACAAGGAAAAGTTCGACCTCGCCAAGAAATACAAAGTGGCCGACTCCGCCGTTTGGGCCCATACGGCGCTGACCGGCGGCGAAATTTTTATCAAGGACGCGACCCATCTCCGTAAGTACCGTGGACTCTAATCCCCCCCTTCTCAAAGAGGGCCTGCACTTCGAATTGCAGGCCCAATGCCCCACCACCGGCGCGCGCGCCGGGCTGATTCACACGCCGCACGGCACCATCGAAACCCCTGTGTTTATGCCCGTCGGCACGCAGGGAACGGTGAAAGGCCTCACGCCCGCGCAGCTGGAACACGACCTGGACGCCAAGATCATCCTGGCCAACACGTACCACCTATACCTGCGGCCCGGGCATGAACTGATCCGCGATTTCGGCGGCCTGCACGAATACGTCCGCTGGCCGCGGGCGATTCTGACCGACTCCGGCGGCTTCCAGGTTTTCTCGCTGAGCAAGATCCGCAAGGTCACCGAAGAGGGTGTGGTTTTCCATTCGCACCTGAACGGCGACAAACATTTATTCACCCCGGAATCGACCGTCGACGTCCAGCGGGCGCTCGGATCGGACATCATGATGGTGCTCGATGAGTGCCTTGAGTACCCACCCCCTTCGGAAAAGGAGGTACGGCGCTCCATGCATCGCACGATTCGCTGGGCCGAACAAGCGTTCCGCCACTACCGCAAATTCGAAACAAAGCAGGCGTTGTTTCCCATCGTGCAGGGTGCGATGAACAAAGATTTTCGCGTGGAGTGCGCGGAGAAATTGCTGGAGCTGAACGCGCCGGGATACGCGATTGGCGGGCTTTCCGTGGGGGAACCGCGGGAGGAATCGCTGGCGATGACGGAGGTAACGACGCCGTTGTTGCCGAAAGAAAAGCCGCGCTATGTGATGGGCGTGGGCAAGCCGGAAGAATTAATTGAATACGTGGCTCGCGGAGTGGATATGATGGATTGCGTCATGCCGTCACGTAACGCGCGTAACGGGTGTTTGTTTACATCCGAGGGCCGCGTCATCATAAAAAATTCGCGATACCGGGATGACCGGGGGCCGTTGGACCCCGCCTGTGGCTGTTACACGTGCCGCAATTTCTCCAAATCGTACCTGCGGCACCTGTTTTTGGCGGGAGAAATCCTGTTTGCCGTACTGGGTACTCTCCACAATATGCGGCATTACCTTGACATCATGAGACGGATCAGGCAGTCTATTTTGCTTGGGGAATTCCCACAACTTCTTAGCGCGAACCGCACCGCAACGGTAGTAGGAACCGAGTGATACTCAGCCTTTTCGTCTCATCTTCACCACTGAATTCCATCCTCGGCTTCCTGCCGATGGTGGCAATTTTCGGGATTTTCTACTTCCTGCTGTTCCTTCCGATGCAGAAGCAGAAGAAGCAAACGGCGCAAATGTTGCAGAATCTCAAAAAGGGCGATATCGTCGTCACGAGCGGTGGATTGGTCGGGATGATCGTCGACATCGGAAGCGACGACACCATTGTGATCAAGGTGAAGCCCGACAACGTGAAACTCCAAATGGCGCGCAGTGCGGTCGCGTCGCTTCAAAATCCAAACTCCGCTTCCTCGTAAAGAAATTCGAACAAGAGCAACACCCAATGAACAGTACCCTGCGTAACAAAGCAATTTTCGTGTTGGTGATCATCCTGATCTGTGTCTACGGCATCATCGGCATCCCCAAGAGTGGCGCCGAACTCACGAAGAACTGGAACGAGAACATCCGCCTCGGCCTCGACCTGAAGGGCGGCAGCCAGTTGGTGCTGCAGGTTCAGGTGCAGGACGCCTTCAAGGCGGAAGCCGACCAAACGATTGAACGGCTGAAGGTGGAGTTGCAGAAGGATGGCGTCCCGTACGGGGTGCTGGACCGCAACGATCCGCAACGGCTGGAAGATGCCGACACGATCGAGATCATCGCCAAAGGCATCGCGGTCGACAAAGTGGGCGCCTTCCGCGAAGTCGTCACCTCGCGTTTCGCCGCCTGGAATCTGAATTCGATTTCCGGGTCTGACTTCAAGCTCACCTACAAGCCGACCGAAGCCGGCGCACTCCGCAAGGACACGGTGGAGCGCTCCATGCGCACCATCGAAAACCGCATCAACGGTCTGGGCCTGGCCGAAGCGACCGTGCAACAGCGCGGTGGTACGAAGAACGAATCGGAAATCCTGGTGCAGATGCCGGGTGTGGACGATCCGGCCCGCATCAAGAGCATTCTGCAGGCAGCGGCCATGCTGGAGATCACCGAAGTGCGCGGCGGCCCGTTCAGCGACCGTGCCCAGGCACTGGCGCAGAATGGTGGCGTCCTGCCGCTCGGCACCCGTCTGGCGCAGGAACGCATGAAGCAGGGATCGCAGGGTGAGTCCTGGTGGCTGCTCGGCCGCAACGCCGTCGTCACCGGCCGCGACCTTCGCAACGCCCGTCCTTCGCAGGACGAGTTCGGCAAGTGGGAAACGTCGTTCACGCTGTCGCAGGACGCCTCTAAGCGCTTCGGCCGCTTCACTGAATCGAACATCAACAACAAGCTCGCCGTCGTGCTCGACAACAAGATCTTCAGCGTTGCCACGATTCAGAGCAAGATTGAAGACTCCGGCCGCATCACCGGGATCGGCGACCAGACCTCGGCCAGCGATCTGGCTTTGACGCTGACCTCCGGTTCGCTGCCCGCCGGCATTGTCTACCTGGAAGAACGGACGGTTGGCCCGTCGCTCGGTGCCGATTCGATTCACGATGGCCTGTTGGCCGGTGTCGTGGGCGTCGGTGTCGTGGTTCTGGTGATGTTGGTTTACTACAAGCGCGCCGGCATCAACGCCACCTTGGCGCTGATCCTGAACGCCATCATCCTGCTGGCCGCGCTCGCCTACTTCGGCGCTGTGCTGACGCTGCCGGGCATCGCCGGATTCATTCTGACGATCGGTATGGCGGTCGACTCGAACGTTCTCATCTTCGAGCGCATTCGCGAAGAGCTTCGCAATGGAAAGGGCGTCATCGCCTCCGTCGAAGCGGGCTTCGGCAAAGCGTTCCTGACGATTATCGACACGCACGTCACAACCGTGGTTTCGTGCGCCTTCCTGTTCGCCTTTGGTTCGACGGCGGTAAAAGGCTTTGCCGTCACGCTCGTCGTCGGTTTGATTGCCAACATCTTCACGGCGGTCTTCGTGTCGAAGTTCATCTTCGACTGGGAGCTGTCGGGCGACAAGCAGTTGACCACGTTGAGCATCTGAGTTTTTCGGTTTTGACACCGGCTGCCGGTACTGGATTCACGTCCTCCGGCCCAGTACCTGCCGGTGTTTGTCTACAGTAAACAATTTGTGATACTTTTTCTGAGATCAGCGGGAACTAGTTGTTCGAACTTGGTGTCCAATCGTCAAGGCGACCGCTAGCAGTACTTCATGGAAATTTTCAAGAACACGAACTTCGACTTCCTGGGCAAGAAATGGCCCTTCATCATCGCCACCCTGGTTTTGACCGCGGCGGGTATCGGCAGCCTGATTATGAAGGGCGGTCCCCGTTACGGCATTGACTTCAAGGGCGGTACGGTGACCACCGTGCGGTTCCAGAATGCGGTGAGTGAGGATCAGATCCGGACGGCGCTGGGCGCCAAGATTCCGGGCGAGATCGTTGTCCAACGGGACACCACCACCAATGACGTTCTGATCTCCACCGAACTGCGCGATGAAAAGGCGCTCGACGCCGCTCGGCAGCTCGTGGTCGACACGCTCTCCTCCAACTTTGGCGGCGGCGTTGCCGGCAAAATCGATCTTAGCAATGTGGGTTCGGCGAAGATTGCCGACGAGCTGCGCGGGCCCGTTGCCGCCAGCATGAATGAAGAGCAGGTGCAGGGTCTGGCGAAGGCCATCACCGCCTTCCGCGATACGCAGAAGAAAGGGCTTCTCGGGAACATTGACAGCCTGTCAGGTGTCAGTGGAGTTAGCCCGCAGGTGCTGAGCGTGTTGAAGGAAAAAGCGTACGTGGCTCCCTATCAGGTTCGCGGTTTCGATCTCGTCGGACCTAAGGTCGGCGCGGAACTTCGCTCCCAGGCGCTCAACGCCACGCTGCTGGCCCTGGCCGGCATGCTCGTCTACATCGCCTTCCGGTTTGAGTTTATCTACGGGTTGGCGGCGGTTATCGCCGTCTTCCACGACACCATCATCACCATCGGCCTTTTCTCGATCTTCGACAAGGAAATCTCGCTGACCGTTATTGCCGCACTGCTCACCCTTGTCGGTTTTTCGATGAACGATACCATCGTCGTCTTCGACCGCATCCGGGAAAACCTTCCGATGATGCGCAAGGAGAAGTTTGACAATGTTGTCAACGCCAGCATCAACCAGACGCTGAGCCGGACTTTGCTCACCTCCGGTCTGACGTTTATCACCGCCGCTGCCCTGTGGTTGTTCGGAGGCGCCGTTCTGAACGGATTCTCCTTCGCCCTGGTGGTTGGGATCATCGTCGGCACCTACTCTTCGATCTTCATTGCCAGCCCAATCCTCATCTGGTGGCGGGATTGGATGGAAGCCCGTCGTAGCAACACCACGCCAACCGCGGGTGCCGCTCCGGTGGCTGCCGCCAAAGCCAAATCGGTCAAGTAATTTGCAGTAGTCTTGGCGGGCCTACCCGCCCCACAATTTCGTGCCGGAGCTTCTTCCGGTTGAAAGGAATGCGGAAATGTTCGAACAAACTTTTGTGGATGGAACAGGCAAAACAAATAAGCCGTTCACCGTCTTGATTTCGTTCCTGATCCAATCCGGCCTGATCGCGGTTGGCGTCATTCTTCCCATGATCTTCTTCGAAGGCCTGCAGCCGACGCAGCTGGCCTCGATGTTGGTCGCGCCGCCTCCGCCTCCGCCTCCTCCTCCGCCCCCGCCGGCCGCCGCCCCTGTCAAAGTGGTGAAGGTCATTCCGCGGCAGTTTGACGCGGGCCGCCTGGTGGCACCCAAAACGATTCCGAAAGATATCGCCATGATTAAGGAAGAGGAACTGCCTCCTCCGATGTCCGGCGTGGCTGGCGTGGTTGGCGGCGTCCCTGGTGGCGTCCCCGGCGGCGTCGGTGGTGGTGTGATCGGTGGCATCATCGGGTCCGTCCCGACAGCTGCTCCGCCCCCGCCCCCTCCTCCCCCGGCTGAAAAGCCCAAGCCCGCAACCCCCCAGCGCATCCGCGTCGGTGGGAACGTGCAGGCTGCCAACATTGCCAAGATGGTGCGGCCTACGTATCCGCCGCTCGCCAAGCAAGCCCGTATCCAAGGCACCGTCCGCTTCAACGCGGTCATCGCCAAGGACGGCAGTATTCAGAATTTGCAGGTGGTCAGCGGTCACCCGCTGTTGATCCCCTCAGCTACCGAGGCTGTTCGCCAGTGGATTTATAAACCCACCCAGCTCAATGGCGAAGCGGTCGAAGTGCAAACGCAGATCGACGTGAATTTCACGTTGAGCAATTAAGCAGACTTCGGTTTTCCAGTTTCGATTCCGGCGCCCACCGGGCCGGGGTCAGCCGCCTCAACGGCGGTCAAAGCAGCTCACGCTTTCAGGCGCGTCAAAAACGCCTGAAAGCGCCCAACCCGGCCGTCACTACCAGACGGCCACCACGGTCACCCGAAAGGGGACCGTACAACTCGCCGGACTTCCGGCTTACTGATTCAATTCAACTCGCAGGAGAAAATCATGGTTCTTCAAATGCAGGTTTGGGCGCTCAACCTGATGTTAAGTGGCGGTCCGGTCTCTTTCGACCCCGCTGACATGTGGGCCCAGATGGGCTGGCTGGCCAAACTCGTCGTCATCGCCCTCTTCATCATGTCCGCATGGTCGATTGGTGTCATGATTGATCGTCTGATTGCTTTTAACGCCGCACGCACCGAATCGCGCAAATTTGCGCCTGCCGTTGCCGGCGCTCTTCGGGAAGGCAAACTTGATGAAGCCATCAAGATCGCCGACCGCTACAAGAAGTCGCACCTGGCCAAGGTCGTTGTGGCCGGTCTCCAGGAATTCCAGTCTCACGGCGTTTCCACCGAACTCTCGGGCGAAACCATTGATGCTTCCCGCCGCGCTCTCGAACGCGCTGAGGCGATCGTCTCCGCCGAACTGAAGCGTGGTATCAGCTCGCTGGCCACCATCGGTTCCACCGGTCCGTTCGTCGGTCTGTTCGGTACCGTCGTCGGCATCATCAACGCGTTCAAAGGCATCGCTTCGGAAAAGTCTACCGGTCTCGGCGCCGTCGCCGGCGGTATTTCGGAAGCGCTGGTTACCACCGCTATCGGTCTGTTCGTCGCCATCCCGGCCGTCATGATGTTCAACTACTTCAACGGCCGTATGGAATCGTTCACCGTCGAAATGGGCAACTCCTCTTCCGAGTTGGTTGACTACTTCATCAAGCGGATGCAAAAGACCGGAGCGAAGCACTAAGCTTCTTCCGTTCCGCTCTCCCCTTCCGCCATTGGCGAGTTGAATCCCGTGCCCGGGCGGGGGATTACCCCCCGCCCGCAAGCCCGGCAAAAAAGGAGAAGGTATGTCTTCCTACCACAAAAGAAAAGTAGCTAAGTCGACTGGCCCCATGAACGAAATCAACGTCACGCCCATGGTGGACGTTATGCTCGTCATGCTCATCATCTTCATGGTTATTACGCCCATGCTCTCCAAGGGCATTAGCGTCGAACTCGTGAAAACCAAGAACCCGATTGCCATGCAGGCCGCCGACAAGGATGATGCCATTCTCATCTCCGTAACCAAAGATGGCAAGGTCTACCTCGGCTCTGACCAGTTCAACAACCTCACTGATCTGGGCGTTAAGGTGAAAGATCTCCTCACCGCCAGACTTGACAAAACCGTCTACCTCAAGAATGATTCCCGCGCCCGCTACGAGCGCGTCGTGGAAGTCATCGACAACCTTCGCGGTTTCGGTGTGGACCAGCTCGGTTTGCTCACGGAACAGATCAAAGAAGGTGGGGCCGCCGAAGGCGCCGCCGCGCCTCCTCCCGCCGGTATCTAGTTCGCTGACGGCACGTTTTCTTCGACCTCATTTCTAAGGAGCACTACTATGTCAATGGACATGGGCGGTTCGGGCGGTGGTCCCGCCGCCAATATCAACGTCACACCCTTGATCGACGTTTTGCTGGTGTTGCTGATTATCTTCATGGTCATCACGCCGCTAGTCCCCAAGGGCCTAGACGCGCTCGTTCCGCAGCCGCCTCCGCCGAACGCCCCGCCCCCGCCCCCCAACCAGGACCGCACCGTGGTTATCATCATCGCCAAGGATAAATCGATGATGATCAACACCGAACCGGTCACGGAAGACCGGCTGGGTGCGCGTCTCATGGAAGTTTTTAAAACCCGCGCCGAACGCGTCGTCTTCGTCAAAGGCGATCCCGATCTCGAGTTCATGACGGTGGCCAAGGCGATCGACGCCGCAAAAGGCGCCGGCATCGACAAAGTCGGGCTCATGACGCCCAAGATCGAAGCCGGCCAGTAGTCCGGACCAGTACGTATTCGAAGGAGATTTCGCGTGAAACTCAACATCCAACGCGCCACAACCGCACTCGCTGCTCTGGTCCTGATTCTCTCCACGGCCGGCTGTAACCGCCTTCGCTCCCGCGATAACCTCAACAAGGGAGTCCGTGAGTACAAGAGCGCCAAGTACGCCGAAGCCGTCAAATACTTCCAGACGGCCATCGAACTCGATCCCGAATTCGCCACCGCTCGCCTCTATCTGGCTACCGCCTATATGAGTCAGTGGATCCCTGGCGCCGATTCAGAAGAGAACAACAAGTACGCCAAGGCGGCCGAAGACAACTTCAAAGCCGTGCTTGAAAAAGATCCGAACGACAAGCTCGCCATCGCCTCCATCGCCTCGATCTATTACAACCAGAAGAAGTTCGATATCGCCAAGGAATGGAATGAGCGCCTCTTGAAGGTCGACCCGCAGAATAAGGAAGCCCTATACACCCTCGGCGTTATCGCCTGGGGCAAGGCCTACCCGCTTCGCGGCGAAGCCCGCGCCAAACTGAGCATGAAGCCCGAAGACCCGGGCCCGATCAAAGACAAAAAGGTGCGTGAGGAAGTCAAAGAGAAGAACTATCAGCTTGTTCAGGATGGTATCGTCGCACTGCAGAAGGCTGTCGCCGTCGACGCCAACTATGACGACGCTCTCGCCTACCTCAATCTGATGCACCGCGAACTCGCTGACCTGGCCGACAACTCCGACGACTACAAGAAGGAAATCGCCATCGCCGATGACTTCGTGCAGAAGACGTTGGATGCCAAGAAGCGCAAGGCGGAAGAAGCTGAGAAAAAGGCTTCGCAGGGCATTAAGACCGACGCAAAGTAATCTTCGCTTCTGTCTCCTGTTTTCATGGCCGGCTGGCTCCTGTTGTGTGTACCCTGTAAGGATAGGGGTCGCATACGGTGAGCCAGCCGGCCAAGTTGTCTGATCAGTCGCAAAACCTGTCCGCTAGCGGGACGCCCCCCTCTGTGCCCGTTGAACCCATCCTCGAACAGCTCTTCCAAACCCTCCTCGATAAGTTCGAACGCACCCACCCCGGGGAAGATTCCTCCCCTCTCACCGCCGCCTATCAGCTCGCCCTCCGCATGCACGCCGGCCAGAAACGCCAGTCCGGTGAGCCCTATCTCGTCCACCCTCTCGAGGTCGCCCACATCCTCGCCGACATGACCACGGATCGCACTTGTCTGGTCACCGGCATTCTTCACGACGTCGTCGAAGATACCGGCGTCACCATCGAAGAGGTGCGTAAGCAGTTCGGCGACGACGTTGCCGCCTGCGTAGACGGCGTCACCAAGCTCGCCAAGCTCAAGTTCTACTCGCGTGAAGAGCGCCAGGCCGAGAGCGTCCGCAAGATGCTGCTCGCCATGGTCAAGGACATCCGCGTCGTCCTCGTCAAGCTAGCCGACCGGCTCCACAACATGCGCACCTTGGGCGCCCTTCCGCGCGACCGGCAGGAGCGTATCGCCCAGGAAACGCTCGAAATCTATGCCCCCATCGCGCACCGCCTCGGCATGGGTAAGGTGCGTGCCGAACTCGAAGACCTCGGCTTCCAATACACCGACCCGCAGGCCTTCGGTGAAATCCTCGACGCCATGGAGACCAAGCGGAAAGGCAACCAGGGCCTCCTCGACGAAATTCGTGCCGCCGTCGAAGTCAAACTCCGCCGCGAAGACATTCCCGCCCGCATCGAAGCGCGCCTCAAACGGCCGTACTCCATCTGGCAAAAGCTAAAACGGCAGAAGATCTCCATCGATCAGGTCTACGATCTGCTCGCCGTCCGCATCATCACCGACTCGGTGAAGAACTGCTACGCCGCCCTCGGCACGCTCCACGGCGATTGGCACCCCATCCCCGGCCGCATCAAGGACTTCATCGCCATTCCCCGGCCGAATCTCTATCAGTCGCTCCACACCAGCGTCATTGGCCCCGGCGGCCAGCCCTTCGAGGTCCAGATCCGCACCGAGGAGATGCATCGCATCGCCGAGGACGGCATCGCCGCCCACTGGAAGTACAAGGAAGGCCACAAGCATGCCATGGCCGACGAGCAGCAGATCGCCTGGCTCCGCCAGCTCGTCGAATGGCAGCGCGAAATGCACGACCCCGGCGAGTTCATGTCCACCCTCAAGGTTGACCTGTACCCCGAAGAGGTCTATACTTTCACGCCCAAGGGCAAGGTGATCGTCCTCCCACGCGAGGCCACGCCCATCGATTTCGCCTACGCCATCCACACCGAAGTCGGCAATCTCTGCGTCGGCGCCAAGGTCAATGCGCGCATCGTCCCGCTCAAGTACACGCTCAAAAACGGCGACGTCGTCGACATCCTCACCCAGTCCGGCCACCTGCCTTCCAAGGACTGGCTATCCATCGCCAAGACCTCCAAGGCGCGCAATAAAATCAAGGCGGTCATCAACACCACCGAACGCGCCAAGGCCGTCGAAATCGGCGAAAAGTACCTGGAAAAAGAGGCCCGCCGCCTCGGCGTGCAATGGAAAAAGGTGACCCGCGAACAGGTGCTCTCGGTCGCCAACGAATATGGCTTCCCAAAGATGGAAGACCTCCATGCGGCCTTGGGCTACGGCAAGTTCTCCGCCCGCCAGGTGCTCATCAAACTCGCGCCTGAACAGGTCGACGCCTACGACCGCGCCACCGCCCCGGTCGAACCCGCACCCACCGTCATCCGCGAGGACGACAACAAAGACCTCGTCATCAAGGTCAAGGGTATCGATGACGTCATGGTCTACCGCGCCAAGTGCTGCAACCCCATCCGCGGCGAACAGATCGTCGGCTACATTACCCGCGGCAAAGGCGTCGCCGTCCACGCCGTCAACTGCACCAACGTCCAGAATCTGATGTACGAAGTGGAGCGCAAGATCGTCGTCGAATGGGTCCGCACCACCGACGATACCTTCGCCGTCCGCCTCACCGCCTACGCCGATGACCGCCCCGGCATCTTGAGCCATCTCACCAGCGTCGTCTTCCACGAAGGCAGCAATATCAAGGCGCTCGAAGCGCAACCCGACGAGCAGCGCGGTGATGGCAGCGCCATCATCACCATGCTCCTCGACGTCAAGGATAAGAAACAGCTCGAACGCGTCGTCGCCGCCGTCCGCCGCATTAGCGGCGTCCGCGACGTCGAACGCGTGAACTAAACCGAATGAGTACCGAAACCAATCCGCAAGCCGAACCGGAACATATCGCCATCAGCAAATCCAAAGGGATCGAAGTCGACTGGGTCGATGGCACCCACTCTTCGCTCTCCCTTGAACTCCTCCGCCGCGAATGCCCCTGCGCCACCTGTACAGGCGCCCACGGCACCCCGCCGCAGAAGTGGGAGCCTGATACCAATCCGCTCCGCGTCTATCAGGCCAAGCTCAAGATGGAGTCCGTCGAAGCCGTTGGCAACTACGCCATCCGCATTTTCTGGAACGACGGCCACAACGCCGGCATCTACAGCTACAATCACCTGCGCTCGCTGTCGCAAGGTGCCACTTCCTAAGAATCGTGAATTCTGCCGGGAGATCGTTGACACCACCTCCCGGCGGGCTTCAAAATTGTTGAGGCGGTAACAATCCAGTGAATTTCTTCGATCTTGGGTTCTAACTCTCGCTAAGGTGGGACCCATAAATGCCCCGCGCGGCTCCGGCCACGCGGGGCATTGTTGCTTCTGTCTACTCGTGTTTCTTGTGCCCGAAAATGTAGGCCACTTCCACCATGAACGCCGGTTTCCCGCTGGCCGCGTTGTTGGCCATCTTCCACCCGCTGATCACCAGCAGCGATGGCGATGGCTGGTAGCTCACCCCTACGATCGCCGCCGCCAGGTCGTGCGTCCCGGTGAACCAGTCGGCCACCAATCCCACCTTCTTCGTCAACGGTTGCTCCACGCCCACCATCGCCTTCATCGCGTTGCGTCCGAAGATCTGCCTGGTCCCCCAACTCGGCCCCGCCGTGAACCGCGTCCGCGACTTCGGCAGCCGCACACTCGCCAGGCCGTACGTCCACACTCCCATCCCGTTTCCGCGAAACGACACCGGCAACATCGCCCCGCCCGCCACCGCCCAGCCCCGCCCCAGATTCACCGTCTTCTTGAACCCCATCCCCAGCGCCAATTCCGGCGATGCCGGCCGCGACGGCCCGTACATACTCGCCGCCAACTCTACGCCGTTTCCAATTCCATATGTCGCAAACGAAAAGCTGTTCCAGTACCCGCCCGTCGCAAAGCGGTTCACCTGCGTTTCATGCGCGATCGCGAATTCTCCTTTCGCCGCCACGTCGGTGCTCGGTATTCCGACGATCAATGATTGCCCAGACAGACCCATGCCCAGCAAACCCAGTAGTAAGTATTTCATGCAATGGAATAGTCCGATGCAACTACGGGGCCAAAAGGAAAAACGCCCATAAACTGGGCGTTTCGGTCCCCTTTGGTACAACAGACACGGGTAGGGTGGCTCTTATCGTCCACCCCGCTCCCGGCCTACCAAATTAGCTTCAATCCGAACTGCATCTGCCTCGGATCGTTGGACTGCGTGGTAACGCGTCCAAAATTCGCGCCCGCCGTCACGGTCGTATTCGGATTCCCGAACCGCACCCGGTTCAGCGAGTTGAATGCCTCTCCCCGGAACTGCAGCTTGATCTTCTCGGTAATGGGGAACACCTTGAAAATGGATGCGTCCAGGTTGTTGATGTGGTGCCCGCGCAGGTCCGCCACCAGCGGGCCCATGTTGCCCAGCGTGAACGCCGCCGGCTGGCTGAACACCGTCGTGTCGAACCACCGGTCCAGCCGCCCGTGCGCGTCGCCGCTCTGCGCCGCGCTCCGGCCGTTGTTGTTCGCTCGAATGGCCTCGGTGAACAGCCCCGACTGGTTCGTCGCGCCAATGCCCAACGTCGAGCCCGATTGCGCCGTCCAGATCCCGTTCACCTGCCAGCCACCCGCGAAGATGTCCATCCAACGCGACATCCCATTGCCAAAGTGCCGGCCTCGCCCAAAGGGCAGTTCGTAGACGCCGCTGAACACTAGTCGCTGCGGCACATGCACGCTCGAAACAGCCCGGCTGCCCAGCGCGTTGTAGCTGTCCTGATAGCTCGTTCCCTGGTCCATCGCCTTCGCCCAGGTGTAGTTGCCTTCAAACACGATGCCCTTCGAAAGCCGCTTGCTGAAGGTCACCTGCAGCGCGTTGTAGTCCGACGTCGCGCCCTGCGAAAACAGCGGGTAAATCGCCCCGAACTGCGGGAATGGCCGCAGCAGTTGCGCCCGCGAAACCTGCGCATTCGCCACCACGCCGCTGCCGCCCTGTCCGAAGAACGGATTCGGCACCAGTTGGTTCAACTGATTGCCCAGGCTCAAAAACTGCGGGTTCACCTGGTTCAGCGTGAAGCCGCCCTCGCCGCCGCGCGAGAGTTGCCGCCCGCGGTTGCCCACATAGGCCGCCTCCAGCAGCACCGCCCCTGGCAGCTCGCGCTGCACCGTGACGTTGTACTGCAACGTGTACGGCGTGTTCGTGTTCGCCAACGGCGCGTCCAGGTTGCTGCCAATCGCCGTCAGCGCCCCCTGCGACGATCCCGGCACCGGCTGGAATCCCGCCGGGAACGGATTCGACAGCAAGTTCAACGGCGTGATCCCGTTCAAACTCGCCACCCACGGCGTCTCCACGCGGAACCCGTACGGCCCCACCGTGCCCTGCGCCGATAGCGTACTCGGCCCAAACAACTGCGCGAACGCCCCGCGAATGACAGTCTTTTCGTCCATCTGATAAGCAAAGCCCAGCCGCGGCGCCAGGTTGTTCCAGTCGCCGGTGTACTGCGAGCGTCCGTTCCCGTTCACGCCCACAAACTGCAACCCGCCCTTCAAATTCGGGAACGCCGAAACTCGCGCCGCCAGCGGCGAAGCCAGGCTCGGGTCGAACCAGCTCATGCGGTCGTACCGCTCCGTCCGCGGCGTGTCGAAGTCGTACCGCACACCCAGGTTCAACGTCAGCTTCCGCGTAATCCGCCAGTCGTCCTGTACATAGAACGCCTGGTAGAAGCTCTGCGCCGCCACGTTTTTCCAGTTCTGATAAAAATTCCCATCGTTCCCGGCGCCCAGCAGGAACGAGGCGAATCCAAACCCCGCCGTCGCGCTCGCCGTCACCGGGTTCGGCCCCTGCGTCATGCCGGCGTTGAAGTTGAACGTGCCCGCCGCGCGCGCCTCCCATACGTTGATCCGCAGCATCCGGCCTTCATACCCGTACTTCAACGAGTGCTTGCCCGTCACCTTGCTCAGGCTCGCCGCCAACCCATAATTGTTGAACCCGCTCTGCCGATGGTCGCTGCCGCCCAGCGCCGTCTGCGTCGCCACCCCGAACCGCGGGAACATATACTTGTCCACCGCCGTGTCAAGCGCCTTCGGCAGCCCCAGGCTCGACGGCACGAAGCCCAGGCCCTGGTTGTCGAATAGAAACCGGTTCCGCGCAAACGACAGCCGTACGTTCAGCAGCATCGACGGGCTCAGCGTGTTCGTATAATCCACCACCGCGTTGCGCCCGAAGTCGTTGTTATTCACGCGCCCCTCGGCAATTCCTAAATCGCCCGGAAATAGTTGCGGCGGCCCGTTGAACGACTTCCGGTACGAAAACCGTCCGAAGATCCGCTGCTGGTCGCTCAGGTTATGGTCCACCCGCACATCGGCGTTATCGGTGTTGATCGCTGACGCGCCGCTGTTGTAAAAGTTGTTCCGGCCAATCAAGTCGCCCGGCGTATTCGCCTTCGGAAAGTAGCCGATCACGTTCCGCGCGACGGCGTCGAACCGCGCCTGCGGAATGATGTTCCCGGGGAACGCATCGCGAATGGAGCCTGTCCCGTTCGGGTTCGGCCGCGTCGTGCTCGGGTCAAACATCGTGATCAACGCCGTCGCCGTTGCCCGCGTCTGGCTGAAATCGCCCACCCGCTCCCGCTCCGTCGGCACCGTCGTCAAACGTTCCGAAAAGCTCCGCTCCCGCAGGCCCTCATACGCGCCCATAAAGAAGGTCTTGTTCTTAATCACCGGGCCGCTCACCATCCCGCCAAACTGGTTCCGCTTGAAACTCGCCAGCGGCGTACCGCGCTGATTGGCAAAGAAGTTATTCGCGTCCAACACGGAGTTACGCATAAACTCATACGCGCTGCCGTGATACGTGTTATTCCCCGACTTATACACCAGGTTCAACACGCTCGTCATGCTCCGCCCGAACTCGGCGCTGAAATTCTGCGCCTGCATCTTGAACTCCGCCACCGCGTCCACCGACGGAAAAACTGACAATCCCGCAAACCCGTTCACCGTTGGAAATGCAGCGCTCGAACCATCCACCAATACGTCAAACGTGCCCCCTCGCGCCCCGTTCACGCTGTAACCGACTGCGTTGTGCGCGTTGCCGATCCCGCCCGTCACCCCCGGCGTCAGGTTCACCAGCGAATACACATTCCGCGTGTTCAGCGGCAGTTCCAAAATCCGTTTATTATCGACCACTCTTCCAATCGAAGAGGTGGTCGCCTCCACCAGCGCCGCGTCTCCCTGAATCGTCACCGATTCGGTCATCGCGCCCACCTGCAAAACAATGTTCACACGAGCCTGCTGCTGCACCTGCAGTTGAATCCCAGCCTGCTCAAAGCCCTTAAACCCCGATGCCGCCACGGCGACCTTATACGAACCCGGCGGCAGCAGCGGTGCCGTGTAGGTGCCCTCTAAATTGGTCGACACGTCCACCTTGGCGTTGGTCCCGGTGTTGACGATCTGCACCTTGGCGCCGGCGATCATCGCCCCGCTTGTGTCCGTAATGCTCCCGGTTATGGTGCCCGTCGAAGTCTGCCCCCACGCGGTCAACCCCAGCGCGGCACAAGCGACGACCAGGATCAGTTTTCTCATAGTGACTCCATCAAACTCTAGCAATCGAAAATAACGACGAAGTTACAATATCGCGTTTTCCCTGTGACAGCTACCTCTCTGGAATCGTGTGCCAGCGTGTGCCGGGAGATCCCCGCAAGCTGTCGAGAAAAAAAGTGAAAAAAGTTTGGGCCTAGTGAGGGTCCCGTCCCTGGCCCGCGAGTACTGGCTGAAATCC